>JBARJU010000167.1:0-10914 GCA_049800435.1 Solirubrobacteraceae bacterium | reverse complement strand
CAGCACAGTTGCGCGAGAGGCACGGGCGGCCGCCCGCTTGCCCTGGGCAACGCCGGCCGGCGGCGGGTCGGCGCTCACGGCAAAGCGCCACTGCGAGCCTTCGGCGAACAGCTCGCCCTCAGGCGCCTCGCTCGAGCTGACAACCACGCACAGCTCCTCCGCCGTGGTGCCGCTCGCTGTCTTCAGCTTCGCGATGTCGGCCACGACCCCTTCCAGCACGCGGCCCGTGAGCGTCACCTCATCGGAGGACACAGCCTTCGCGAGCTCGGCCTCTCCCAGCGCCTCTTCGACGCGTCGCAACGGGTCGCGCAACTCCCAGCGACGGAACACCTCGCGCAGTTGCGAGCGATCCGGCTCGCGTGCGGCCTCGCTCTTGAGGTCGAACTCGACCGGCAGGTCTCGCTTCACGGTGGCGAGGCTCTTGGACATGCGCGCATCGTCGGCATGGTCGATCAGGCTCTGCTTACGCTTGGGACCGCCGATCTCTCGCACGTGCGAGAGCACCCCCTCGAGCGAGCCGAAGCGCTGGATCAGATCGCTTGCCGTCTTCTCGCCGATGCCGGGGATGCCCGGGATATTGTCCGATGTGTCCCCCTTCAGCCCGTAGAAGTCTGGGATCAGCTCGGGTGGCAGTCCGTAGCGGTCGATCACGGCCTGGTGGTCATACAGCTTCGTCTCGGTAATCCCGCGGGCGGTGGCCATCACCTGCACGAGACCCTGCTCGTCGATCAACTGGAACACGTCGCGGTCGCCGGTGACGATCGTCACCGGCACACCCGCCGTGCGCGCCTGCTCGGCAAGCGACGCGATCACGTCGTCGGCCTCGAAGCCGTCGAGCTTTACATTGCGGTAGCCAAAGGCCTCGACCAGCGGTTCCATCGCGGGCCACTGCGCCTTGAGCAGGTCCGGCCGGGAACGGCGACCGGCCTTGTACTCGGCGAACAGCTCGGTGCGCCCGGAGCTGCCGGCGTCCCAAGCGACCATCGTGGGCTGCACCCCATGGTCGGTCACGATCTTCACGAGCATCGAGGCGAACCCGAAGATCGCATTGGTGGGCTCGCCGGTGGACGTCGCAATCGACTCCGGCAACGCGTAAAACGCCCGGTACACCAGGCTCGGGCCATCGATCAGGAACAGTCGGCGCTCCACGGCGAGCACTCTAGTGGGCGGCGTCCCGGTGCTCGCGCCGGTCGCGAGCCGTGTCAGCTCCGCGGGGCCGGCCCCCGTGACCCGGGCTGGGGCGCATGTATCCGAAATGGCTGCCCCACGCGCGCGTGGCGCCTTTAATAAGCAAAGCGTGGACCTGCGCACGCGCGCGCGTGGGGCAGCCCGAAAAGAGACATCGTCGACAGACCGGGGCGAGGCGAACAGCCGGGAGTAAATAAGATGCCGGGCCGCCCCGCCGATGTCGTCGGCCGATTTAGGAGCTTCATGCAAGCGAGCGTCACCCCCAGCGCGCAGTACCGCCTGACGATCCGCGTCAAGATCGACGAGGAGCAGGGCATGCTGGGCCATGTGACCGACATGATCGGCGAGCAGGGCGGAATGGTCATCGCCGTCGACCTCGTCGAGGCCGGCGCCGGCCACAGCGTGCGCGACATCGTCGTGGACGCCGGCAGCCGCGACCACTGGAACCGCATTCTCTTCGCGATCGGATCGCTACCCGGGGCCGAGGTGATCGACACGACCGACCGCACCTTCCTGCTGCACGTGGGCGGCAAGATCGAACAGCGCAACAAGCACCCCCTGAAGACGCGCGACGACCTCTCGATGGCCTACACCCCCGGCGTGGCGCGGGTGTGCACCGCCATCAAGGACGATCCAGACAAGGCATTTCAGTACACGATCAAGCGCAACACGGTCGCCGTCGTCTCCGACGGCACGGCGGTGCTCGGACTCGGCGACATCGGGCCGGCGGCGGCGATGCCCGTGATGGAGGGCAAGGCGTGCCTGTTCAAGGAGTTCGCCGGCGTCGACGCCTTCCCGATCTGCCTCGACACGAAGGACACGGATGAGATCGTGCGGGCCGTAACCCTGATCGCGCCGGCCTTCGGCGGGATCAACCTGGAGGACATCTCCGCGCCGCGCTGCTTCGAGGTCGAGGAGCGCCTCAAGCGCGACCTGGACATCCCCGTGTTCCACGACGACCAGCACGGCACAGCGGTCGTCGTGCTGGCCGCGCTGCTCAACGCCGTCAAGCTGACCGGCCGCACCCTCTCCGATCTCAAAGTGCTCGTCATAGGGCTCGGCGCGGCGGGCGTCGCCGTGACGAAGATCCTGCTCGAGGCGGGCGTGAGCGAGATCGTCGGAGCCGACTCGCGCGGCGCGCTCTCAACGCAGCGCGAGGACTACCTCGACGGTACGATGAGCTCGGTGAAGCGCTGGTATGCCGAGTCGACGAACCTGCAGGCGCGCACCGGAGCCCCAGCGGACGTTATCGAGGGCGCCGACCTGCTCGTCGGCCTCTCAGGCGCGCGGGCTCTGCCGGTACAGGCGCTCGCCAAGATGAACGACGACGCGATGGTATTCGCGATGGCCAACCCCAACCCCGAGGTGATTCCCGAGGAGGCCGCGCCCTACGTGCGAATCATGGCGACCGGCCGCTCGGACTACCCGAACCAGATCAACAACGTGCTGTGCTTCCCGGGCATCTTCCGAGGAGCGCTCGACGTGCGCGCCAAAGCGATCACCGAGGAGATGAAGATGACCGCCGCACGCGCGATCGCCGCGATCGTCGACGACCAAGAGTTGCGCGACGACTACATCATCCCGTCGGTGTTCAATCGCGACGTCGCGCCCACCGTGGCAGCCGCCGTCGCCGAGCAGGCGCGCGCGAGCGGCAACGCGCTCGCCGGACAGGAGGTCGGCTTCGCCCAGGGCGATACGCTGACCGGGATGTCTGAGAAGCGAGCTCACACCAATAGCTGACGGCCGGGAGGGAGGGATCGCCGATGCGGGTGACGGTCACAGGAGCGACCGGCTTGATCGGCCCACAGGTGGTGGCGGCGCTGAGGGCGCGCGGGGACGAGGTTACGGTGCTCACGCGCGATCCCGAGCGCGCACATAGCCGCCTGGACGCCTCGACACGGCCGCCAACCCAGTTCAGCTCAGGCGATGGGCCCCCCGGCAACGGTCCCCAGGGCGACAGCGTCCCGGGCGTGCTCGACACCGTGCGCTGGGACCCACTTCGCGAACCGGCGCCAAGCGCTGCCCTGGCCGGACGCGACGCGGTCGTGCACCTCGCCGGCGAGAACGTGGCGCAGCGTTGGAGCGCGAGCGCCAAGCAGGCTATCCGCGAGAGCCGCGTGACGGGCACGAGCCATCTTGTGCAGGGCATCGGCTCGCTCAGCGCAGAACAACGTCCCGGGGTGCTCGTAAGCTCCTCGGCGATCGGGTACTACGGGGCGCACGGCGACGAGCCGATCGACGAGGACGTCCCCGCTGGGCCCGACTTCCTCGCACAGACGTGCCGCGCCTGGGAGACCGAGGCCGAGGCCGCCGAGCGGCTGGGCCTTCGCGTCGTGAAGGTGCGCACCGGCGTCGTGCTCGACCGAGGCGGCGGGGCGCTCGCCAAGATGCTCGTCCCGTTCAAGCTCGGCGTCGGCGGCCCCGTGGCGGGCGGGCGTCAATACATCTCGTGGGTTCACCCACACGACCTCATGGGGATCGTGCTCGCCGCGATCGACGACGGGCGGTGGCGCGGGCCCGTCAACGCGACCGCGCCGCACCCTCAGCGCAACCGCGACTTCTCCAAGGCGCTCGGCCGCGTCTTGGGGCGACCGTCGCTGCTGCCGGTTCCGGGCGCGGCGCTGCGGCTCCTATATGGCGAGATGTCAGAGATCGTGACCAGCGGCGCCCGCGTGTTGCCGGCGAAGGCACTGGTGCTCGGCTACGAGTTCCATCATCCGCAGCTTGACTCGGCACTGAGCGCCGCACTGGGCGCGGGGTAAGTGGACGGTCTATTTCGAGCGACCGCGCCGCATCGCTACCGCACGACGGTCGTGGTGCCGTCGCGGTCGCGGATCGATCGAGACCGGGCTGCCCCACGCGCATGCGGGGCAGCCAGTGTAGGGGCGCTCAACCAGGCGCGTCAAACGCGCGCCAGAACACGGGCGCGCCGCCTGCGACACGGTCGATCGCGTACCTCGACAGCGATGTTTCTCCATTCGGCCGCATCGAATACACGCCGAGCACCGACCTGCGATCGCGGGTGGCGAGGAACTTGTCGATCACCGCTCGCCGGTCGTCCCCGCTGTTGCCGGCGGCGCGAATCGCCGCTAGCACGACACTCATCGCCTCGTACCCGTACAGCACATATGGTTCGCCCGCGGGGGCAAAGCGATGGCTGTACTGCGCGAGCACACCCTGGGCGGATGCGGGGTAAAGGCGGGTGGCCAGCACAGGCGAGCCGAGGAACGTCGCGCCCTCGGCCGCTCCCAGGTTCGACGTGAACACCGTGTTGAGGGTCGCGCTCGAGGCCAGCAGCGACGCATGTGGGACCGAGCCGTGAAGCCGGCGGACGAGTTGCGCCGCCTCGCTCGTCGCTGTCGCGCTGAGGAATACAGCCTGAACGCCGCTTTCGGCGATCTTGGCGACCTCGCCCTTGAAATCGGAGCCCGGGCCGATCGGGATCGTGTCCTGGCCCCTGACCTCGATCCCGGCTCGCTGCGCGTCGGCGGCCACGATTTGGGCCAGCGGCTGGTCGAACGGGTCCTGGTCGGCCACGACATACAGGCGGCGAACGCCGAGCCGCCGCAACAGCGCCACCTGCGTGGCGGCCTGCACCGGATCGCCCGGAGCCACGCGCCCGAATGTGCGCCTCCCACCGAGATAGAAGCGTTCGGGCTCGCCCTGACCGGCGTCAAGCGAGGAGGTCAGACCGACATACGGGCTCGCGGGGCTCACCTGAAGGATGCCGGCCGCGTTGGTGAGCGGTAGCGAGACCGCCGTCGCGCCCGAGTTGAAGTCGCCCAGGTAGGCGATCGTGGTGCGATCCTGAGCCGCCGCCTTCGCGTTGGTGGCTGTGGCGCCCGGATCCCACTCGCCGCTTGTCGGACTCGAATCGTCAAGCGACACGTAGCTGACCGTGAACTGGCCGACACGCCCGCCCGCATGGGCGAGCGCCAGCTTCTCCCCGCCGACGATCTGCTGGGAGATCGCCGCCGAAGGCCCTTGTAGGGGCAGGCTCGAGTAGACCGTCAGCTGTTTGCCCACGGTCTGGGCGGCAGGGATACTCCCGACGCCTCCGCACCCGGCCACCGCCGGCACGAGGGCGAGAGCGGCGAGGGCGGGGCACAGCCAGCGCGAGCGCACCACCAGGTAGCTAGTCGCCGTGGCGACCCGGGAGGTAGCCGGCGACGATCTTCAGTGAGGCGCCCACGACGATGATCAGCGTGGCGAGCATGAACGAGTCAAAGCCCTTGGCGCCGAGCGCCCACAACACGATCCAGATGATCAGGCCGGCGGTGAGGGTTAGTACCAGTCCCATTGCGGCGCAATCCTATAACAGGGCGCCCCAGGCCAGCCGCACCCACAGTGGTGGGGCCACGCGGCGGTGGGGCGAGCCGAGCGTCACCTCACGCGCCTGGGTCGGGACGATCGGCCCGGGGGTGCGGCTAGTGTCCCGAGTCACAAATTCGGTGAGGATGTCCCGGATGGATGGTCGTGATCTGACGTTCGACGACATCGGCGTGCGTGCCGGTAGCACGTGGGCCGATGTCGGCGGGCGTCAGGCGCGTCCAGGCGCCGGGGAATGCCATCGAATTTGTGACTCGGGACACTAGGACGAAAGCGCGGCGGCGAGCTCGGCTACAACCTCGCCCACGGCCGCCGCGGGATCGTCGGCCTCGGTGGCGGCGCGCACGAGTCGCGTGCCCACGATCACGCCGTCGGCGCCGGCCTGCGCGGCCTGTACGGCCTGCTCGGGCGTGGAGATCCCGAAGCCGAGCGCCACCGGCGCGCGAGTGCTCGTCTTCGCGCGCACCACGATCTCGGCGAACTGGTCCGACAGCGCCGCGCGCTCGCCGGTGGTGCCCACGACCGACACCGTGTACAGAAAGCCCCGCGCTCGCTCCCCGATCCGGGCGAGGCGCTCAGGCGGTGTGGTCGGCGCCACCAGCGGCACGAGCGCGATCCCGTGCTCATCGCACGCGGCCAGCACAGGCGGCGCCTCCTCATACGGCAGGTCCGGCACGATCAATCCGCACGCGCCCGTTCGCGCGAGCCGCTCGACGAACGCCTCGGCCCCGGGCGCCATCGCCATGTTGGCGTAGCACATGAGCACCACCGGCACGCTCGGGGCGAGCGCCCTCGCCACCTCGAGCACACCCGCAATGCTCGCCCCGGCCGCAAGCGCTCGCGTGCCCGCCTCGTGGATCGCGGGACCGTCGGCGAGCGGGTCGGAGTAGGGCACACCGAGCTCGAGCATGTCCGCGCCCGCCTGGACGCACGCCTGCCCGATTCGCACCGACTCCTCGAGCGTCGGATATCCGCCCATCAGGTACGGCATCAGCGCGGCGCGCTTGCCGCTCGCGGCGAACGCCTGCGCGATGCGATCGATGCCCGTGGTCGCGGTCGCGCTCACAGCCCTCCTCTCCACGCAAAAAGAGCGCCGTGCGTCGCGGGCGCGGCGACCGGCGACGGGTGCGCCCTGCGGGGCGCCGGCGAATCTTGTCTCCCAAAAACACGATCAGCTCGCACCGAGCACCTCCGCAAGATCCTTGTCCCCACGCCCGGACAGGCACACGAGGTCAAGCTCGCCATCTGGCTGGGCGAGCGTCCAGGCAAGCGCATGAGCGGTCTCGAGCGCCGGAATGATCCCCTCCAGGCGCGAGGTCTCGCGGAAGGCGGCGAGCGCCTGCGTGTCGGTCACCGCCTCGTAGCGCGCGCGCCCGCTGTCGCGCAGGTACGCATGCTGGGGCCCCGTTCCCGGGTAGTCCAGCCCCGCGGAGATCGAGTGCGCCTCGACGATCTGGCCCTCCTCGTCCTGCATCACCGCCGACAGCGCCCCGTGCAACACGCCCGCGCGTCCCCCCACCGTCAAGGGGGCGCCGTGACGCTCGGTGTCTATCCCCTCGCCCGCGGCCTCCACCCCGATCAACTCGACCTGCTCGTCCTCGAGAAACGCGGTGAAGATGCCGAGCGCGTTGGAGCCACCGCCCACGCATGCGATTACGCGCGCCGGCAAGCGCCCCTCGCGCTCCATCATCTGGACGCGCGCCTCGTCGCCTATCACGCGCTGCAGGTCGCGCACAAGCGCGGGGTAGGGAGCGGGACCGACAACCGATCCGATGATGTAGTGGGTGTCCCCCACGTTGGTCACCCAGTCGCGGATCGCCGCCGATGTCGCCTCCTTGAGCGTGCGCGCGCCGGCATCGACCGCGTGCACGCGCGCACCGAGCAACTCCATCCGCTGCACGTTCGGGGCCTGACGGCGCGTGTCCTCGCTGCCCATGTAGATCACGCACTCCAGGTCCATCAGCGCGCACACGGTCGCCGTCGCCACGCCGTGCTGCCCGGCGCCGGTCTCGGCGATGATCCTGCGCTTGCCCATGCGCTTGGCGAGCAGTGCCTGCCCGAGCGCATTGTTGAGCTTGTGCGAGCCGGTGTGGTTGAGGTCCTCGCGCTTGCAGTACACCTTGCGCCCCACCCGCTCCGACAGGCGCTCGGCGAGATACAGGGCGGTCGGGCGCCCCGCGAAGTCGCGCAGCAGGCGGTCGAGCTCCGCGTGATAGGCGGGGTCCTCGCGCGCCTGCGTCCACGCCTGCTCGAGCTCGGCCAGAGCCGGCATCAGCGTCTCCGGCACGTACTGCCCGCCATAGCGCCCAAACCGGTGCTCGACGCCGCCGGGTGGCGCCTGCTCGGGTGTGTTCGTGTTCACGCCGGCGACCCCACCGACGGAGTCCCCTCGGCGGTGGACTCCGGGAGCTGTGCCGGCTCCGCGGGGCGGGCCTCCTCGCTCGGCGCGCTGAATGCCGCCCGCTCTACGGCGGAGAAGAAGTCGCGCAGCTTGGACGGGTCCTTGCGCCCCGGGGCGCTCTCGGTGCCGCTGGCGCTGTCCACCGCGAACGGGCGCACACGCTCGATCGCCTCGGTAACGTTGTCGGGAGCGAGACCGCCGCTGAGGATGAGCGGAGTTTTCGAGCGCCTGCCGGCGAGCAGCCCCCAATCAAACGTCTCCCCCGTGCCTCCTCGCAGCCCCTCGCGCCCGGGGGTGACGGAGCGCGCGTCGAGCAGGTGGAAGTCCGTGTGGAAGCGAGCCGCATCGCGAATGTCCCCCGGACCGGACACCTGCATTGCCTTGACGATGCGCGCCCCCGTGCGGCGTGCGGCCTCGCCGCAGAACGAGGGGCCCTCGTCGCCGTGCAGCTGGAGCAGCGTCAGTCCCAGTTGCTCGCTCACCTCGACGATCTCCTGCATGTGCGCGTTCACGAACACCCCGCACAGCTCGACCTTGCGTCGCATCGCGCTCGCGATCAGCTGCCCCTCGGTCAGCGAGCAGCGGCGCGGGCTCGGCTCGTAGAACACCATGCCGAGGGCCCAAGCCCCGAGCTCGACCGCGAGCTCGGCGTCGCCCAGCCGCGTGATCCCGCAGATCTTGACCTGAGTGCTCCCGTCGGACATGCCCCAACGGTAGCGGGCCCTACCCTTCGGGCGTGGCGGCGCTCTTGATCGAGTTGGGTCGTGCGGCGAGCGTCACATTGATCGTCTTGTGTTCATAGCCGCCGCTACCGTTGGCGCGCAACACTTCGACCGCGATCGTGTCACCCGGTTTCTTGGAGGCGATCAGGGCAGACAGGGATTCCGCGTTGGGGATCGGCTTGCCGTCGGCCTTCACGACGATGTCCCCGCCGACCGCCACCTTGCCGGTGCCGATCTGCGCTTCGAGGTTGCCCGCCCTGATGCCTGCCTTGGCCGCCGGCGTGCCCGCTTCGACCGTCTCCACGAGCGCGCCGCTCTTGACGGGAAGGTTGAGCGCCGAGAGCGAGCCGTCGATGGTGAGCGTGCTCACGCCGAGATAGGCTCCGCGAACGGTCCCGCCTTTCTCCAGCTGCGTGAGCTCGGTCTTGGCGGTGTCGATCGGGACCGCGAAGCCGATCCCGACGCTACCGCCGCCGCTGCCGCCGGTCTCGATCTGAGAGTTGATGCCGATCACTTCGCCCGCTGCGTTCAGCAGCGGTCCGCCCGAGTTGCCGGGGTTGATGGGCGCGTCGGTCTGCAGCACGTTGTCGATCTGGAAGCCGTTGGGGGATGTGATCTGACGCTGGAGGGCCGACACGACGCCGGTCGTGAGCGTGCGGTCGAGGCCGAACGGGTTGCCAATCGCAAGCACCGGGTCGCCGACCTGCGCTTTGGCGGAGTCGCCGAGCGTGAGCGGGTGCAGGGTGAGGCCTTCCGTCGGTATGCGCAAGACGGCCAGGTCGTTGGAGGGGTCCTTGCCGATCACCCTCGCCTGAACGGTCTTGCCGTGTTCGAAGCTCACGTTCACCTTCACCGCGTTCTCGACCACGTGGTAGTTCGTGAGGATCGTGCCGTCCGCGTTGATCACGAAGCCCGAGCCGGTCGCCTGGCCCTGCTGGCTTTCGCCACCGAAGCCAAACGGCGATTCGCTCTGGCGCACGATCGTCGAGGTGATGTATGCGACGCCGGGAGCGTCCTTCACGTAGATCTGGTGGGGGGTCAGGCCCTTGGTCTGCTGGGAGACGTTCGACGGCGCGATCGGGGTGGCGGTCGCCTGCAGCTCGGTGACGGTCTTCTGGGAGGAGCCGAGCCCGCCCGTGGCGGCGATCACGGCGACAACGACCCCACCGCCCAGGAGGGCCGAGACGAACGGGATGGCGAACATGCGCTTCATCGACAGTGAGGATGACGCGGCGCGATCAACGGGAAGTAAAGGGAAGCATGTGGCTCGATAAAAGATTGGAACGGCACACGTTCCGGTCCTATCAGGGGGCTTGCAAGCCCCCGAGGAGGGTAGCGAGCGCGCGTGCGGGGTCGGGTGCGCGCATCAATGTCTCGCCCACGAGCACCGCCGCGACGCCCTCGCGCTCGAGCTCGCATAGCTGCTCGGGCGTGCCGATGCCCGACTCGGATACGACGATCGCCCCGACCGGCATCTCGCCCAATAGTCGACGAGTGCGACCGACATCGACCGTGAAGTCGCGCAGGTCGCGGTTGTTGACGCCGATCGCTCGCGCCCCCACGCTCCTCGCGCGGCGGAGCTCCTCGCTGTCGTGCACCTCCACGAGCACGTCGAGGCCGAGCCTGCTGGCGAGCTCGTGCAAGGAGGCGAGCTCGTGCCGATCGAGCGCCGCCACGATCAACAGCACGGCGTCGGCGCCCGCGAGCGCCGTCTCGTACAGCTGGTAGGGATCGACGACGAAGTCCTTGCGCAGGATCGGCAACTCGCATGCGGCGCGCGCCGCGCGTATGTCCTCGAGCGATCCCTCGAAGTTCGGACCCTCAGTGAGCACCGACAGCGCGCATGCCCCGCCACGCTCGTACGCGCCGACGATCTCCCCCACGCTGACGGCCCCCGCGCGCAAGCTCCCCGCCGAGGGGGAGCGCCGCTTGAACTCGGCGATCACGCCGATCCCGGGATGCGCGAGCGCCTGGTGGAAGCGGCCGGGCCCTCCGTGCGGGCGAGGAGCCGCCGCGAGTGCAGCCTGCGCTTCGAGCGCACTCAGCGGAGCATCGCGCTTGCGCTGCTCGACGGTTGTGCGCGTTTCGGCAAGTATGCGCTCGAGCACGGTCGGTCGGCTGGACGGCATAGATCCGGCGGCGTGAACGGGCGTCATGGCGCGATCTGCTCGGACGGCGCCATCCCGCGATCTGCTCGGGAGGCGCCATCCCCGACCCACTTGGATGACCTCATCCCGCGACCTGCTCGGGGGCGTGCCGGTGACTGGCCTGCAC
>JBARJU010000166.1:0-7797 GCA_049800435.1 Solirubrobacteraceae bacterium | reverse complement strand
CTCGCGCCCTGCCGTGGAGCCGCGCCGCACCCCGTCGCCCAAGACGCGGCGCTCCCCTCAGGGCGCGCCCGGCATCGCCCTGCGCGCCGTAGGCGCAATCGACGGACTCTCACGCAGCTCCGTTCTCGACCGGCTGATCCGCGGGCGCGCGTGGATAGGGCTACTCGCCTTCGCGCTGATCGGGATCGTCACTATGCAATTGCTGGTGCTCGAGCTCAACACCAGGATCGGCCACACCCTCACGCGAGTCGCCCAGCTTCAGCGTGCGAACGCGCAGCTCGGAATCGAAAACTCGACGTCCTCGGCCGAAAGCCGGATCGCGCCCTCGGCGGCGGCCACGGGCATGACGCTCGCGCCGATTGGAACGGTTCACTTCGTGGCGGCAAGCCCGGCCGACATCGGCCGTGCGGCCACGACACTCTCCACGGCGATCCAGGCTTCCGTGAGCGCCCCCGCGGAATCGACGGAAGGCGCAAGCGGCGCGTCGGGATCATCCGAAGCAAGTGGCGCGGCGGAATCGAGCGGAGCGGGGGGTGGCTCTGGAACGACCGAAGCGAACAGCGGCTCCTCGGCGGCGAGCGCTGCGTCGGGATCGACCGAAGCGAACAGCGGCTCCTCGGCGGCGAGCGCTGCGTCGGGATCGACCGGTACCGCGGGCGCCGAAATGCCCGTGACCGCTGCCAGCACCACCGCGACCACGGAATCCACGAGTGAAACCGGCGGCTCGAGCGGTTCCTCCTTGGGCTCGGGCGGCTAGATGGCGGTCGTCCAGCGTCGCGTGGGGTTGCTGTTCGGGCTGTTCTTCGTGCTGCTGCTCCTGGCTGGCGCACGAGCTCTGTACCTCGGCGGTCCCCACAGCGGCGCATTGCGTCGCGTCGCACGTACCCAACAACTTACGACCGAACTCGTGCCGGCCGAGCGCGGCACGATCGCAGACCGCAACGGGGTGGCGCTCGCGATCTCAGAACCGGCGCAGGAGCTCAGCGCCGATCCCTATCTGATCAAGCAGCCGCTCGCCGTCGCCCAGCGTCTCGCGCCGTTGCTCCGCCTTACCCAGACACAGGTGCTCGCCAAGCTCAGCGAGCACAGCGGGTTCGTGTATCTCTCCCATGCGCTCCCCTATGACGCTGCCCGCCAAGTGCTGGCCCTAAAGATCCCGGGGGTGCAGGGAACGCCGGTGATGCGCCGCGTATACCCACGCGGAACACTTGCTGCCCAGGTTCTCGGGATCGTCGGCACCGAACACGAAGGCGCCGGGACGATGGGGCTCGAGTATTCGCGCAACAAGCTGCTCTCGGGGCGCGCCGGACAGCGCAGCGTCGTCAGCGACGAGATCGGCCAGCCGATCTCGATAGCCGAAACTCGCCACGAGCAGGCCGGCAGCTCCATATCGCTGACGCTCGACGCCAACATCCAGCAGCGCGCTGAAGACGTCCTGAGCGCCGTTGGCAAGCTGTTCCAGCCAAAGGACTCGACCGCGATCGTGATGGACCCGCGCACCGGTGCGATCCTGGCGATGGCCAACTGGCCGCAGGTGGACGCCAACCATCCCGGCGCCTCGGCCACCTCGGCGCTTCAGAACCGTGCCGTCAGCTTCGACTACGAACCGGGCTCGACGTTCAAGGCGTTCACGGTCTCAGGCGCGCTCGAGGAAGGGCTCATAACGCCGAGCACGAGCTTTGAAATCCCCGACAAGATCCAGGTCGCCGACCGCACGATCCATGACGACACAGAACACCCGGGAGAGTCGCTCACGACCTCGCAGATCCTGGCGCAGTCGAGCAACGTCGGCGCCATCAAGATCGGGTTGCTCGAGCACGCGGATAAATTCGACACATGGGTGCACCGCTTCGGCTTCGGCGCGCCGAGCGGGCTGGAGCTGCCCGGTGACGAACGAGGGGCAACGCTGCCCCTTAGCCGCTACTCGGGCTCCTCGATGGGCAACCTGCCGATCGGTCAGGGCGAGCTCGTGACGCCAATCCAGATGGCCACCGCGTACTCGGCGATCGCCAATGGCGGGATCCTGCGTGCTCCGCACATCGTCGGTCGCGTCGACGGGCGGGCTGCGCCTCTGCCGGCGGGGCGACGGGTGATCTCACCGCTCACGGCGAGTGAGCTTCGCAACATGCTCAAGGGCGTGCTTGCGTCCGGCGGCACCGCAAGCCAGGTCTCGATCCATGGCTACGAATTGGCGGGCAAGACGGGAACCGCCAGCAAGATCGATCCGCGCACCGGCGAATACTCGAAAAGCGCGTATGTCGCATCGTTCGTGGGCTTCGCTCCGGCGTCTGACCCGAAGCTGCTTTGTGCGGTGATCATCGACGAACCCCAGAGCCGCTCGATCTACGGCGGTGTGGTCGCCGCCCCGGCGTTCGGTCAAATTATGGAATTCGCGCTGCCCTACCTCGGCATCCCGCCGGGATAGCGGCCGTCCCCTCTGGCGCGAGCCCTAGACTCTCGCTCCTTGCGATCGCACGGCCCAAAGCGATGAGGTTCGACGAGTTGACGGCCGCCGAGATCCCCGGATTGCTGGGTATGTCGCCGACCCCCGACCCGGCCGAGGTCAGCGGGCTCGCATACGACAGTCGCCGCGTGAGTCCCGGGAGCTTGTTCTTCTGCGTGCGCGGATACGAGAGCGACGGCCACGACTTCGCCGCCGCGGCGGTCGCCGCCGGAGCGGCCGCGCTCGTGGTCGAGCGCTCCCTGGATCTGGGCGTTCCCGAAATCCTCGTGGAGTCCTCGCGTGCGGCGATGGGCCCGCTGGCGGCCCGTTTCTACGGCGAGCCCACCGAGGAGTTGCGCGTGGTCGGGGTCACAGGCACGAACGGCAAGACGACGACGGCGCATCTCGTGCGCGCGATGCTCGAGGCAGGCGGCGAGCGCTGCGGGATGCTCGGCACGGTGGAGTCGATCGTCGCAGGCACGCGACGTCCCGCGACCCGGACGACACCCGAGGCGATCGACCTGCAAGCCGACTTCCGCGCGATGCTCGACGGTGGAGAGCGCTCGTGTGCGATGGAGGTCTCCTCCCACGCCCTCGCCCTCGGCCGCACAGACGCCGTGCGCTTCGCCGCCGCGATCTTCACCAATCTCACCCAGGACCACCTTGACTTCCACGAAACGATGGAGGACTACTTCCAGGCCAAGCGGCTGCTGTTTGCCTCGTATGTCCCCTCGCGGGTCAAGCCGGGGATGGCGATCCTCGACGGAGAGGACCGCCACGAGGGAGGGCCCGCGAGCGCAGGACCGGGCACAGCCGTCGTGAACCTCGACGATCTCTACGGGCGACGCTTGGCCGCCGAGCTTGACAACGTCGTGACGTTTGCGATCGACTCGGACGCCGACTATCGCGCCCGCGACGTGCGCGTGGAACTCGAGGGCTCCCGCTTCGAAGTGCACACTCCAGCCGGCCCGCGCACGCTCTCGCTTCCGCTCCCGGGCCGCTTCAACGTGTCCAATGCGCTCGCCGCGCTCGCTGCCACACACGCCCTCGGGGTCGAGCTCGACACGCTCATTGCCGCGCTTGAGCGTGGGGTGCATGTGCCTGGCCGCGTCGAGCCTGTCGAGGAGGGTCAGGGCTTCGCGGTGCTCGTCGACTATGCGCACACCCCAGACTCACTGGAGAACGTCCTCAGCACCGCCCGTGAAGTCGGCCATCGGCGCGTCATCTGCGTGTTCGGGGCGGGAGGCGACCGCGATCGCGGTAAGCGTCCGCTCATGGGGGAGGTTGGGGCGCGCCTCGCCGATGTGCTGATCGTTACCTCGGACAACCCGCGATCGGAGGACCCCGAGGCGATCGTCGCCGAGATCATGGCCGGCGCGAGAGCCGCGGCGCGTCCCTCCGGAGCGTCCCCTGTCACCGCCGAGGTCGACCGCCGCGCCGCGATCGAGCGGGCAGTGGCGCTCGCCGAGCGCGGCGACGTGCTCGTGATCGCGGGCAAGGGCCACGAGCAGGGCCAGGAGTTGGCGGGCGGCGTGAAGGTGCCATTCGACGACGTCACCGTCGCCCGCGAAGCGCTTGGCGCGCGGGTCGAGTCGAGACACTGATGGGGCGCATCCTGATCGGCGGCACAGCCGCCCTGCTCATCTGCATCTTCCTGAGCCCCAAGTTCATCGAATTCCTGCGCAATCGCGAGTTCGGCCAGCAGATCCGCGAGGACGGGCCCCAGGGACACCACGAGAAGGCGGGTACCCCGACGATGGGCGGGATCGTCATCTTCCTGGCGGTCACGATTGCCTATCTGATCCTCACGGATTTCGAATGGCGCTCAGTCGGCGTGTTCGCCACGGCGATCGCATGCGCGTTGCTCGGCTTCGCCGACGACTACATCAAGCTTGTCAGGCGCCGCTCGCTGGGTCTGCGCGGACGCACGAAGCTCGCCATCACGATCGCCATCTCGCTGGGCCTTTGGTATGTGGCAAAGCACGAGGCCCACCTCGCGCCCACGCTGCGCCTGCGCTTCGTCGATTACCAGATCGACCTTGGTGTCTTCTACCCGGTGCTGATCTATCTGGTGGTCGCCGGTACCACCAACGCCGTCAACCTTACCGACGGCCTGGACGGGCTCGCCGCCGGGTGCGGGGCGATCGTGCTGCTTGCGTACGTGGGCATCACATTCATCGCCGAAGACTTCGATCTGGCGATGCTCGCGGGCGCGCTCGTCGGGGCGTGCATCGGGTTCCTCTGGTTCAACGCGTTTCCGGCCACGATCTTCATGGGCGACACGGGCTCGCTGGGTATCGGGGGCGCCATCGCCGGGCTCGCTGTAATGACGAAGACCGAGACATTGCTGATCCTGCTCGGCGGTATCTTCGTGATCGAGGCGCTATCGGTCTTGATCCAGGTGATCTCCTTCCAGATGACGCGCAAGCGCGTGTTCCTGATGGCGCCCATACACCACCACTTCGAGTTGCGCGCGTGGTCTGAGACGAAGATCATCCTGCGCTTTTGGATCATCGCGGCGATCTGCTGCGCGATCGGCTTCACGCTCTACCGGCAGAGCCTCGGGTGAGGCACGCCACGGCCGCGCGTCTCACCCGCCCCGCTCGCCCAGCGTGCACGGTCCTCCCGCCCGCGACGGGGCGTCCCTGAGGTGAAGCCGCGTCCCGAGCTCCCGCCCGGTCCGTACCTCGTCGTCGGTCTCGCCCGCTCGGGCGTTGCCGCCGCGCTCGCGCTCCGAGCCAGAGACCAACAGGTGATCGGCGTGGACGTGGGCACTCCCGCGGGACTCGACGCACTCGCCGCGGCCGGCGTCGAGCTGCATGTCCAGGAGCAGGGAGTCGGGCTGCTCGACCGTGTGAACACCGTCGTCAAGAGCCCCGGGGTGCCGGCGAACGCGACGGTGATCGCGCAGGCGCACGCGCGCGACACGGAGATACAGACGATCGGCGAGCTCGAGCTTGCGTGGCGACTGCTGCCCAACGAATTCATCGCCGTCACCGGCACCAACGGCAAGACCACAACCGTGGAGCTTCTCGGCCACATCCACCGCGAGGCAGGGCTTGCGGTGAGCGTCGCGGGCAACGTCGGGGCGGCGCTCAGCGGGCTCGTCGGCCGCGTCGAGGAGCGCGCGATCGTCGTGTGCGAGGCCTCCTCGTTCCAGCTCGAGGACGCCACCGAATTTGCCCCCGAGGCCGCCGTGCTGCTCAACCTCACCCCCGACCACCTCGACCGTCACGACACGCTCGAGGCCTATCGACAGGCAAAGTTGCGCGTGTTCTCTCGCCAGGACGCCACTGACTTGGCGGTCCTTCCAACCGGCTTCGAGTCGCAGCCAACCCCCGGAGGGGCGCGTCGCGTGCGCTTCGGGCGTGGCCCTGGCGCCCAACTCTCCGAGAGCGGGGGCGTGCTCTACTGGCGCGAGCAGCGGCTGCTCGCCCGCGAGGAGATCCGTCTGCGCGGACGCCACAACCTCGAGAACGCGATGGCCGCCGCGGCGGTCTGCCTTGCGCGTGGGGTCGACGCGGAGGCTGTGCGGGCAGGTCTGCGCACGTTCGCGGGCGTGCCCCATCGGCTGGAGGAGATCGCGGAAAGGGACGGCGTGCTGTTCGTCAACGATTCCAAGGCCACCAACGTCGCGAGCACGATCGTGGCGCTCGAGGCGATGGAAGAGGAAGGACTACACGTTCACCTGATCCTCGGTGGCATGGGCAAGGGACAGGACTTCACCGCCCTGCGCGACCCCATTCACAAGGGTTGCCGAGCGGTGTACCTGATCGGCGAAGACGCCGGCGCGATCGAGCAGGCGATCCGCGACGGGAAGGCCGGGGCGCATGGGGAAGCGGGGATGGAAGTGCGCATGTGCGGCGAGCTCGACCGCGCGCTCTCCAAGGCCGCTGGTGCGGCGGCTCCCGGAGGGGTCGTGTTGTTCTCACCCGCCTGCGCGAGCTTCGACCAATTCAAGGACTTCGAGGCGCGTGGGGAGCGCTTCCGCGAGCTCGTACTGGGCCTGTAGGAGGCGGCCGCGCGCCCCGAGGTTCGGGGCCGGCGGCATGGAGGCTTGTCCGACTCGGCGTCGAAGATGGCTCAGATGTCTCCGGCCGGACGGCGCTCGAACCCCCCCGCCGCGCGCAAGGCGCGGATAAAGAATCCCTCGCGGGCGGCCACCCCGGGAGTACAGACGCTCGAGCATCGCATCCTCTTGACAGCGACGCTCTGCCTGCTCGCCTTCGGCGCCGTTATGGTCTACAGCTCCTCCTCGGCAAGCAGCCTGCTCCAGGGCAGGGGCAGCGGCACCGCGTATCTCGTGAAGTTCGTCGTGTACGGAAGCCTTGGCCTGGTCGTGATGCGCATCCTCGCGCGCGACGGGATCGCGCGGATCCAGAGCCTCGTGGGTCCGCTACTGGCGATCTCCTTCGTGCTCGTGCTTGTCGTCCACATTCCCCATGTCGGCGTGAGCGTCAACGGCGCCCGCCGCTGGCTCGGCAGCGGACCGCTCCAGTTCCAGCCCTCCGAGCTGCTCAAGCTGGCGCTCGTCCTGTATGGCGCGACGCTGCTCGCGCGCCGCCCCCAGCGTGTGCAAGACCTGCGCGAGCTCTGCCGGCCCCTGCTCGCGGTCGTCGGCGCCGCGTGCCTGCTCGTCGCCACGCAGCCCGATCTCGGCACGGCGATGGTGATCTCCTTCACCACCTGCGCTCTGCTGGTCGCGACCGGCATTCCGCTGCGCAACCTCGCCATCATCGGCGGTTCGGCGTTCGCCGTCGTCGCGCTGTACGCGATCGCCCGCCCCTACGCCCGCGCTCGCCTCACCTCGTTCATCGACCCGTGGGCGCATGCTTCGGGCAGCGGCTTTCAGGCCGTTCAGGGGCAGATCGCGATCGGCTCCGGTGGCCTGTTCGGTGTCGGACCGGGCGAGTCGGTCCAGAAGATCTTCTACCTCCCGGAGGCCCGTACGGACTTCATCCTCGCGGTGATCGGCGAGGAGCTCGGCGTCGTGGGGGTCTCCGCGCTGCTGTTCCTCTACGGGCTCATCGCCTACGCGGGATTGCGCGCAGCCAAGGCCGCGCGCAGCCTCCACAGCGCGCTGATCGCGGTTGGCATGACCTCGCTGATCGTCTCCCAGGCGATCCTCAACGTGTTTGCGGTGCTGGGTCTCGCGCCCCTCACAGGAGTACCCCTTCCGCTCGTCTCCTACGGATCGAGCAGCCTGATCGTGACGCTCGCCGCGATGGGCCTCCTGCTGAACGTCGCCTCTGGCGGAAGCGCGCATGTGCGCGCCGTGGCCCCGGCGGGGCGCAGGCGTACGCGGGCCGTCTCCAACCGCGACAGCGACACCGCACGACCCGCCACGGCCGCCA
>JBARJU010000165.1:0-13426 GCA_049800435.1 Solirubrobacteraceae bacterium | reverse complement strand
GCCCAACTCGCACCGAACGCGAGCGTCGCGAGCCCCAGGAAGCGCGCGCAGTCCGCGGCCAACTCACGCGCGAGGCCGGCGGCGCGGGCGCGACCGGCTCCCTCGACGAGTAGCACCGTCGCAAGGCACGATGGGGCCACGAAGAACGCTCCGACCGCACCGTCGACTCCAGCCAGCGCGTAGCCGATCGCCGTCGCCGCGAGGTGCAGGACCAGCAACGCCGGGGCAAGCACGCCGAGCAGTCGCGCGCGCCCGAGCGCGAGCATCACGGGCAACAGGAAGTTCACGAGTAGCGCGGCGATCGTCCACGGCACGAGCAGCGCGGTGAACGTCTGCAGCGTGCCCACCTGGGCTGCGGAGAGACTGTTCGGGAGCACTGCGTGCACGAGCGGGGCCCCCGCCGCCAGCAGGCCCGCGAGCGCCGGCGCCACAATCAGCATTGCGTAGCGGAAGCCGCGTGGCACCGTCTCCGCAACCACCGCGAGACGCTCCGCACGCGCCTCGCGCGTCATGTCGGGGATGCTCGACATGCCAAGCGCCATGCCCGTACCCGCCACGAGGTAGCTCGCGAACAGGTAGGCGTATGAGAGTACCGTCGTCGCGCCTGCCGCCGAGCGGCTCGCGAACGCCAGCGTGATCACGAACAGCACATTGAAAGCCAGGTAGATGATCGTGCGGCCGAACATCAGGCCGCCGTGGCGCGCGAGCGCCGGCAGCGAGAACGAGCCTCCGCGCGCTCCGAGCCCGCCCGAGCGACGGATCCCGAGCCCCATCCAGCTGCTCGTCACGAGCGCCATCGCCAGCATCGAGTAGCCAAGCGTTTGCACGCCTGCGCTGCCCATCAGCGCCAGGAATGAGATCAGCCCCGCGGCTGCGCCCCCCATGTAAGCGCCTGCGATCGTCGTAAAGGCGGAGCGGATCGCGAGCACCGTCGCCGCGCCCGCGGCCCATAGCTGCAGCACCATCGCGCAACCGAGCACCGGCAGCGCCGCGGCTGTGACCTCGCGCCCCTGAGCGTGCAGTCCCGGGGCGATCAGGTGCGAGAGCGGGCCCGCGAGCGCGGTCGTCAGCAGCAGCACCGGCAACGCCACGAAGCCGAGCGTCGCCGCGAACTCGCGCACGCTCAGGCGCGCGCCCGGCTGTACGAGCAGGCCGACCGATGTCAGTCGCAGGCTCTGGCTGAACACGCCGAAGGTCGAATACAGCGCGAAGGCGACGAAGAAGCCATCGGTGCGCGCGTTCGTGCCGAAGTGCCCAAGGTAGAGCACCGCCTGGATCGCCGAGGCGGCCGCCATCGCGAATGTCGCGATCGACATCGCCATCCCCGCGCGGGCCTTGCCGCTCTTGCTCGTAACCTCGGCGGGCTTATCGCGCTCCTCACGAAGGCCGGCGGGGCGTGTCAGCATTTGTGTGCTCATGCTTGAAAAACGCGCGACCAGCCCCGTTTCTCGCGTTGGCTCGCCATCTGAACGAGCACGCCGCCAAGGGTTGGTGGCGCCGCCACGTGGCGGATGCGCGAGGATCGAGCGAGAGTCGAGCGAGCGGCAAAGATGCCTCGCGGGTCGATGCGGGCGACCCGCGAGGCTCGCGCTCGTCTCTCGGGACGCAAAGACTTCCTAGAAGAGCCTGATGCTCGCGCTCGTGAAGGAGCTCGTGCTCGCGATGTTGCCGAACACGTCCTTCACCGTCGAGGCCAGGGTGCCGCTCACCGAACCGGGCCCGCCCTGGGTGAGGTTGGCGCTCGGGTCGGTGATCTTCGTGACCGTCAGCTTCACCGTCGTGGCGCTCACCAGCGTACTCGCGGTGACCTGCGCGGAGGTGCCGCCGATCTTGCTGTAGCGCGAGCTGCCGGAGTCGCCTGTGCTCCACGTGCCCGAGCCGACGCCGGGGATGGAGATCGTCGTCGAGCCAAGCAGGCCGCGGCTGTAGGCGATCGTGACGCTGCTCGGGATGCTCGCCGCCGAGACGAGGTCGCTGAACTGGAGCGTGATCGCGTCGCCCACCTGTGCGAGCCCGGCCGTGCTCCCGGGCGTCGTGTCCACGATTGCGGTGAGCGTCGGGCGGGTCGTGTTTACCTTAGCCAGCGCGATCGCCGAGGTCGTCGCGTTGCCGGCGTTGTCGGCGACGAGATACTCGTACTCGTAGCAGTGGCCGGTGCTGACCGAGCTGTCGCTGAACGGCGAGCTTGGCCCCGCCGAGCCGATGTTGGCAAACGCCGCAAATGCGTTGCACACGTCGGTGGTCGGGGTGTAGGTCGCGGTTGCGCGCTTGAGCTGGCCCGAAGATGTCTTCACACCCGAGCCGGCGTCGCTCGCGCTGAACGTGATCGGTAGCGCCGCGTTGGCGTATGCGGGCACGCTTATCGTCGTCGTGGGAGCGGTCTTGTCGACCTCCACCGTCGTCGTCACGCTCGCGACGTTGCCCACGTTGTCGGCGCCGGTCAGCGTGAACAAGTAGCAGCCCGCGGCCAGCCCACTCTGCGCCGGGGCGCCGGTGAGGACCACGGGGGCGCCGTAGGCGCTGCAAGACCCGTTCGCGAGCGTTCCCGTGGCGCGGGTCAACACCGAGGAGCTCAGGCCCGAGCCCGTGTCCGCGTTGTAGTTGGTGCGCGTCCCGATCGCAAAGCTGCCCGAGGTGCTGAAGCTTGTCGAGCCGACCCCGCTCGCGGCCGTGCCGTTGACCGTGAGGGCGCCGCCCGTCGGCGCGCTGGAGTCCGCCACCAGGCCGAAGCTCGCGGTGGGCGAGCTCACCCCGACGTTGCTCGTCGCAAGCACGGTTGGTGCGGTTGCCGGCTGCGTCGCCGTTGCCCCGAACGTGTAGGCATCCTGCGCCCCGTTTTGCACCTGCGTGAAGTTGTTGGTTGCAAGCGAGCTGAAGGCATAACCCGCTATGCCCGTCTCGGGGTCGCTCGAGCTGCCCGTCACGGTGAAGGCTCCACCGGCCGCCGGGCGGAAGTACAGCGTGTTGGCCCCCGAGTTGTACGAGGCGTTGCTCGACAGCGCGCTGAACGCCAGTGTGGGCATCGTCGGCGGCGTCGTGTCGACCTTC
Source organism: Solirubrobacteraceae bacterium (assembly GCA_049800435.1). Lineage (GTDB taxonomy): Bacteria > Actinomycetota > Thermoleophilia > Solirubrobacterales > Solirubrobacteraceae > Palsa-744. The sequence goes on along the minus strand of JBARJU010000165.1, from coordinate 10,378 downwards.
ACCGTCGTGCTGACGGCGGCCGAGTTGCCGACTTTGTCCGTGCCGGTGAGCGTGTAGCGGTAGCAGCCCGCGGCGAGCCCGCTCTGGGCCGGGGCGCCGGCGATCGTCGTAGGCGTGCCGAAGCTCCCGCATTCGTTGCCCGCAAGCGTCGCGGTGGCCAGCGTCAGCGTGCTCGACGCCAGTCCCGATTGCGTCAGCGATTGCGTCTCGGCGTAGTCGGTGCGCGCGATCGCAAAGCTGCCCGCGCCGTTGAAGCTCGACGACCCGCTCGTGGTCGCGGCCGTCCCGTTTACGCTCAGCGCGCCGCCGGTCGGAGGCGTCGTGTCCGGTGGGGGTTCGCTGACCGTGATCGTGTGCAGCACCTTCGCGCTCTGGCCCGTGTTGTCGAAGACCTCCAGGCCCACCGTATAGGTGCCCGGGCTCGCAAACGCGTGTGTCAGCGTCGGCGAGGACCCGGCGTCGGTCGCGTATTTGCCGCTCCCGTCCAGGTCCCAGCGGTAGTCGACGATCGTGCCCTGCGTGTCCGTCGAGCTCGACGCGTCAAAGGTCACGTTCTGGGTCGTGAGCGCCGCCGTCGGGTTCGTCGTGAAAGCGGGCTGTAGCGACTGGTTGGCGCCGCCCGAGTGGTAGTGCTGGAAGATCGTCGCCGCTTCGAGCGGCTGGTTGTAGATCGCCAGCTCGTCGAGCGCTCCGTGCCCGAACAGGGCCGTCCCCCCGCGGCTCATCAGGTACAGCGTCGAGTTGGCAAACGTGCCCGCACCGGTATTGGCCGCATCCTGCTGCACGCTCACGGCCTGCCCGTCGACGTATGGCGTGATCTCGCTGGCCGCCGGCGCCGTGCTGTCGAGCACGATCGCATAGTGGTGCCACACGCCCGCGCTCGGCCGCGCGAAGAACACGCTGTTGCGCACTCCCGGGGTTCCGATGCCGACGCCGAACGTGCCGCCGAACGCCGGCGAGTTCGGGTCGACGAGGAAGCCGCCTTCGTTTTCGTTGAAGTTCGACGTGTACTCCATCGCGAGCGAGTCGTCGTTGGCGTACTGGTTCCACTTCAACCAGAACTCGATCGTCAGCTTGCTCGTGCCTCCCAGGTTCAGCGGGATCGCGCCCGAGTCGCTCGTGCCGTTGAACGCGACCGCCGTGCTCGGCTGCACGCCGCCGGCGACTCCGAAGGTGCCGCCTGAGATCGCGCCATTGGAGATGCCGAAGCTGTCGGCGATCGTCGGGCCACCTGGTTCGTCGAGCCGGTAGTAGTCGAGGAGCCCGGGCGTGCCGATCACGGCTTCGGGGTATGCCTTCGCCGTCTGCGCGAGCACCGTCACCGCGACCGTCCCGGTCGCGCTCAGGCCGTGGTCGTTGGTCACCCGCACGCCCACCGTGCGCAATCCGGCCGTCGCGAACGAGGTCGTCGTCGTCGGCGTCGTGCCCGTGTCGGTTTCGTATTTGCCGCTGCCGTCCAGATCCCACCTGTAGTCGACGATCGTGCCTTGGTCGGTCGTTTCGCTCGCGTCGAGCGTCGTCGACTGGCTCGTCACGACCGTGCTCGGGGTCGCCTTCACCCGCACCGTCGGCGGGAAGTTCCCGACCGCCAGCGAGTGTGAGGTGCTGTCGCTTGAGTTGTTCGCGTCGATTACGCGCAGCCCCACGTTCACGTTGCCTTCGGGGAACGCGTGCGTGAGCGTGGGGGAGGAGCCGGCGTCGGTCTCATACACCCCGTCGCCGTTGAGGTCCCAGGCGTAGTCGACGATCTGCGCGCCCGAGCCGGTCGAGCCGCTTGCGTCGAGCGTCACGTTCTGCCCCGGTCGCGCCGGGTTGCTTGAGATCGTGAAGGCCGCGTGCGGCGGGCTGTTCGTGCCCGAGGAGTTGAAGTGCTGGTAGATCGTCGCGGGGCTCAGCGGCTGGTTGTAGATCGCCAGATCCTGTAGCGCGCCGTTGCCGAACAGGGCTTCGCCGCCGCGCGACATCAGGTACAGCGTCGAGTTCGCGAACGGGCCGCCGCCGGTTCCGGTGCTGTCCTGCTGGAAGCTGACCGGCACCCCGTCTACATACGGGGCGATCTCGCCGGCAGCGGGTGCCGTGCTGTCGAGCACGAACACGTAGTGGTGCCATGCCCCGGTGCTCGGACGCTGAATGAAGATGCTGTTGCGCCCGCCGCCGAGGCCGATCCCCACGCCGAACGTCCCGCCGAACTCGGGCGCGTTGGGGTCGACCAGGAAGCCGCCTTCGTTCGCGTTGAAGTTCGACGTGAGCTCCATCGCGAGCGCGTCGTTGTTGGCGTACTGGTTCCACTTCAGCCAGAACTCGAGCGTGACCTTGCTCGTGCCCGACAGGTTCAGCGGGATGCTGCCATGGTCGCTCGAGCCGTTGAAGCCGATCGCCGTGCTCGGGTCGCCCTGTACGGCGCCGGGCAGGCCGAACGTGCCGCCCGAGATGGTGCCGCTGGCGGTGCCCTTGGAGTCGGCGATCGCCGGTCCTTTGGACTCGCCCAGCTTGAAGAAGTCGATCAGCCCGGGCGTGTTCAGGACCGCGTCGGGATAGTCGCTCACGCCCTGTTCGAGCACTTTCAGCGTGATCGTCTTGCGCGTGCTCAGGCCGTGGTCGTCGATCGCTTCCACACCCACCGTATGACTGCCCACGGCCTGGAAGGATGTGGTCGTTGTCGCGGTCGTGCCGGTATCGGTCGCGTATTTGCCGCTCCCGTCGAGGTCCCACCTGTAGTCGGTAATGGTGCCCTGATCGGTCGATTTGCTCGCGTCGAGTTTCACCGTCTGGCCCGTCAGCGCCGTAGTCGGCGAGGCGCTCAGTTCCGCCACCGGCGGGAACGTGCCGATGCGCAGCGTCTGCGTCGTGTAGTCCCAGCCGCTGTTGCTGTCGGTCACGCGCAACCCCACGTTCACGGTCTGTTCGGTCGCGTACGACGCGGTTGTGGAGGGCGTCGTCGTCGTGGTCTCGTACGTGCCGTCGCCGTTCAGGTCCCATTCGTACTTTTTGATCGTCCCATTGGCGTAGCTCGAGCCCGACGCGTTGAACGTCACCGTCTGTCCGGGCCGCGCCGGGCTTGGGGTCATCGTGAAGATCGCCTTCGGGCGCGGATCGCTGCCGTTGTCATAGAAGTGTTCCTGCACGCGGCTCGCGCTGAGAGTGCCGCCGTACACGGCCAGCTCATCCAACGCTCCGTTGCCGAACAGCGAGCTCCCGGCGCGCGACATCAGGTACAGCGTCGAGTTGGCGAACGCTCCCGCTCCGGTCCCCGCGCCTTCCTGCTGGAAGCTCACTTTCTGGCCGTCCACGTAGGGGGTGACCTCGCTTGCCGCCGGCGCCGTGCCGTCGAACACGATCGCGTAGTGATGCCACACGCCGGCGCTCGGACGCGCGAAGAAGATGCTGTTGCGCGAGCCGTTGTTGCCAAGCCCCACGCCGAACGTGCCGCCGAACTGTGGCGCGTCGGGGTCGACGATGAAGCCGCCCGCGTTGCTGTTGTAGTTGGGTGTGAACTCCATCGCGAGCTTGTCGTCGTTGCCGTAGGTGCTCCACTTCAGCCAGAATTCGACGGTGACCGCGCTCTGGCCCGAGAGGTCCATTGGCACCGAGCCGAAGCTGCCGGTCTGGCCCTCGGTCGGGTCGCCCGCGCCCTGGAAGCCGATCGCGGTGTTGGGGTCGCCGTTGACCGCCCCCGGCACGCCGTAGAGCGCTTCGCTGAGCGTACCGTTGGCGCTGCCCTTCGCGTCGGCGATCGTCGGGCCGGCCGACTCGCCCATGCGGTAGTAGTGCAGCAGGTTGGGAGTCGCCAGCACCCCTTCGCCGTAGTTGCTGACGCCCGTGGCGACAACCGTCTCGACGATCGTGGTCGTCGCCGTGTTGCCTTTGGCGTCGGACTCCCTCACGCCGATCGTGTGCGTGCCGGTCGTCGCGAACGTCGCTGTCGCCGCCGGCGTCGCGCCGGTGTCGGTCGCGTATTTGCCGCTGCCGTCCAGGTCCCACTTGTAGTCGTTGATCGAGCCGCCGCCCGCGTCGGTCGAGGCCGACGCGTCGAGTTTGACGCTCTGGTTGGTCGAGGCCGGGTTCGGCGTGGAGGACAGCCGCGCCGTGATCGCGCTCACCACGACGACCGTGCGCGTCGTCGTTTCTTCGGCGCTCTTGCTGTCCTTCACCTTCAGCACCACGTTGTACGTGCCCGGGGCGGCAAACGTGTGCGTGGCGCTCGGCGTCGAGCCCGTTTCGACGGTGAAGCCCGCCCCTTCGAAGTTCCACGAGTAGTTGGTGATCGTCGCGTCGGGGTCGCTTGAGGCGGAGGCGTCGAAGCTCACCTGCTGGCCGACCAAGGCCTGCGCCGGTGTCGCTTTGAACGACGGCCACGGCGCCTTCGGCGCGTTGGCGGCTTCGAGCACGATGCCTTCCGCGGGCGTCGCCGGCTGCACGCCCATTTCCGAGAAGACGTTGTACGTGGCCTGGTTGATCGCGCCGATCCTGTCGAACCCGTACGCCCACTGCATCGTCCCGGACGAGAACACGTACGAGCCGCTTTTAGCGCGATAGGCCACCGCGCTGACTTCGCTCGACTGTCCCGGCGGAGGGGTGGCGGCGCGTTCGCGGCCTTCGTCCTGCAGCCACGAGGAGTTCGGGTCGCTCGTGCTCGTCGAGGAGATCCGCTTGACCCCTTCGGGCTCGAGCGTGGCGGCCCGTGCGTATGTGGGGCTTGTGGCGCTCGGGATCTGGTCCCACTCCCAGCCCACCAGTTCGCTGCCGAGCGTCGTCGCCGAGTTGGTGGGAACGCCGCTGTTGCGCCACAGGCGCGAGCCCTCGTATTCGCCGCCGGCGTTGCCCGCGGGCAGCGTCAGGCCCCAGTCGCGCGCCTCGTTGTCGCCCACGTACATCACGCCAAACAGTTCGTTCTCGGGCTGGCCCACGCCCACGCGCCCGCCCGGGGGAGAGTTGGGCGAGCCGGCCGGCGTGCCGAAGTCCCGCCGCGTGGTTGTCGCGAGTGCCGGGAATCGTTCCCCGTTCGGCCCGAGCGAGGCCGGGTCGTTGGGCGTCGCTCCGCCGATGCCGCCCCCGCCCTGGATCGTCTTGTAGCAGACGATCGATCGGCGGTTGTTGGTGTAGCGCGTCTGCCAGTAGGCCGTGTTGGCGCTGAACGAGGCGATGCTCACGCCGTGTTCGCGCGCGGCCAGCATGTTGTTGAAGGAGCCGCTGGACCAGTACTCGCTGTGGCCGGAAATCACGATCGCCTTGTGCGTCAGCAGGGAGGCGGGCGCGGCGTCGGTCTGCACGTCGTCGGTGTACGTGACGTCGTAGCCCTGCTCCTCCATCCACTGCACGGTGGCGTAGTCCGGGCCCCAGAACTTGTTGCGCTGTTCTTCGCCTTCGGCGAGCGGCCGGTCAAAGGACACCGCGACCGCGCGTTCGTCGCCGGCGGCGGTGTTGCCGAGGCCGCACAGGTCGAAGTACAGGGACTTGCAGCCCCACGTGTTGTAGGCCTCGTAGGTGGCCGTCGGCAGCACGTACAGGATGTCGGAGGCGCGCGCGTCGTTGCGCACCGTGAAGATGACCTCGTTCTGGATGCCGCCGTCGGCGAGGTCGGTGAAGACCGCCTCGTAAATCCCTGAGACCGGCAGTGAGGCGCCGGGGATCGTGTAGGTGACGTTCCAGTTCGCGCAGCTCAGTTCGCCGGTTTCGACGTTGAGCGGGTTGCACTGCTGAGTGTTGTTGATCTGCACGTTGCTCGATCCCGCCGCGGAGATCAGGCGCGCTCCCGCGCCGCCGTAGTAGCCGATGCGGTAGACAGCGATGTTGGCTTTCGTTCCCGGGAAGCTGGCCGCGCTCGTACCGATCTTGAGTTGCACGCTTTCGCCGAGGTTGTAGCTCGTCTTGGTCGTGAAGCCGCCGATATTTTCGCTGTAGTGGCTGAGTTCGTTGCCGGTCGTCCCAGCGCCCATGCAGTTGTTCTCGTTGACGATCGGGTTTGCATTGGGGCAGGAGACCTGCGCCGCGGCGCGCGCGGGTCCGGTGAGCATCAAGAGGCCGCATGTGGCGGCGAGCGCTACGAGCAGGACGAGTCCGTGTCGTGCCGTGCGCGGGGTTGGGAGAGCGCGGTATATATCCATTGATGAGCAAACGCGCGAGACCTTCGTCAGCTTTTGTGTTCGCGCAAAATTGTGGGAGGGCACTTTTGCGAGATCCGCCGCCGTTGACGGGACCGAGAGCCCGCCTGGGCCGCGCGGGGAGTGAGTCCTTTGTACATAGCTCGCCAAGCGGTCGCCGAGACATGCGGGTTTTTTGGCCCGAGTTTGCTTCCGCCCGGAACCCCGAATCTAAGCCTCTAGTTGAGATTTAGACTGATATAATCGGGCTCGCGCTATGCCTCCAGAACGTGTTTCAGGTCAACGTCCCAATTCGCGGCGCCGACCTCGCAAGTCACACGCGCGGGTGCTCGTGCTCGTGCTGTGCGCCGCGAGCCTCGCCGTAGTGAGCGCAGCCGGCGTCGCTGTGGCGCTCTTGCTCGTGAAGACCGACCGCAAGCCTGAGCGGCCATCCGCGTCCGCCCACATTCTCTACCTTGCCCCGTCGGGCAGCGATGCGGCGCGATGCGCCAGCGCGCAAGCGCCGTGCGCATCGTTCGACAGGGCCTATCGCATGGCGCGGCCCGGCGACATCGTGACGCTCGCGGGCGGCTCCTACCCGGGACAGACGATTGACGGGGATAGCGCGAAGGCATCGAATGCCGATGTCATCTTCAGGCCCGCGGCCGGTGCCCATGTGCGCGTCAGCGGGCCGATCTACCTCTACGGCTCGCACCTCACGTTGCGCGATCTCCATGTCGGCGACGTGACGATCGGCAACTACGACCAGACGCCAGGTCGGCCGAACCCGACGGATGTGAGCCTGCGCGGGATCGTCGGGCGCAACTTCGAGATTGACTCCGCCACCGACATCACGATTTCAGGCGGGGCGTGGGGTCCCGCCAGCGCCTGCGGAGGACCGTACGGTGGCGGCAACAACAGCATCCGCGACGTCACCGGCCTGGTCCCCGCGAACGTCCTGATCGAACACGTCGCGATCCACGACGTGCAGTCCTATGACCTCGTCGGCTGCCACATCGAGGGCCTTGCGATCTTCGCCGGACAGGGCATCGCGGTCAACGACTCGAAGTTCTATGGAGACTCCGTCTACGACGTGTTCGTGCAGGCCAACAGTGGGCCGATCTCCGGGCTGACCTTCAGGGGTAACTGGATGGCGACGCCCATCGGGGTCGACGGCGATCAGAACGGCACCGTGATCGGCTTCTCGGACATCCACTCGAACGTCCTCGTCGAAGGCAACCGCTTCAACTACATAATCTCCCTCGACGACGACGGCCTCAACCCGCTCTACACCAACTTCCGCCTCGTCGCGAACGTCGGGATGCTTCCTTACCTGGGGTGCACGCTGCGGGGGATTGCCTTCAGACACAACATCTGGCAGAGGGGCGCCTGTTCCAAGACCGACGTCAACCTGCACGGGGCGCCGCTGCCCTACAGGAACAGGCTCAACACCGCTGCGCTCGACTACACGCTTACAGGCCGCTACGCACGGTTGCTCGCAAAGCGCTGATCGAATCTACGCGAGCGCGAGATCGAGCAGCATGTCGTGGCGCGCACGCCAGGAATGCTCGGTGATGAACGCGGCGCGTGCGTGTTCGTCCGCGCGTCCTCGCGCAAGCGCGGCTTCGACGGCGGGGGCATATGCCTCGTCGGGGCGGACGAGCATGACGCTCGCGTCGACCTCACGCATGGGCGCAAGATCGGCTGCAACCACAGGCAGGCCGGCGGCGAGATACTCGTAGAGCTTCAGGGGACTCATCGCGCGGGTCAAGGCGTTGTCACGATGGGGGACGAGCCCGACGTCGGCGCCGCGTATCAGTGCGATCGCCTCAGCCCGCGCGAGCGGGGGGAGGATCTCGACGTTCGTCGTGGTGCGCAGAGGGTCGAGGTGCGGTGCGTCGAGGAGGGGGCCGACGAGCACGATGCGCGAATTGGGCATCTGGCGCGCGAGCCTCAGCAGGGCCGTCACGTCAAGGCGCGAGTCGAGCGTGCCGGCGTACACGAGCAACGGTCGGTCTGTCTCGCTTGCCCAGCTCGGCGGCTCCATCGCGGCGCCCAGCCACTCGTCGGGGTCGATGCCATTCGGAATCACTTCGCTCGGTCCCGTTGGCGCGATGCGCTCCATCGCCGCGGCGGACACAGCACCGACGCGCCGGCCACGACTACGCACGCGCACGAAGCTCTCCTCGTAGGCGGGCCACCAACGCCGCTGTGGCTCGTAGGCCAGCCAGTCGTCGGTCGCGAAGAACGTCACGGCACCCGCCCACTCGAACTCGGCGAAGCCCGCGAGCAGCGGGTTGGCGACGATCACCGCGGGTTCCACGAGCCCCATGCGTTGTGCCGCCCGGCCAGCCGCACGATCGAATGCCGCACAGGCGCGCTCCACCCCTGCGATCGACGTCGGGTACTCGCGGCGAAGGCGGAAGGGGCGGAGCAGCCGCGTCGAGGGGCTTGCGGGAAACGCGGCGCTCGCGTCGCGCACGCGACCCGTCAAGTCGCGCGCGAGCATGACCGGCAGGCTGCGCATCTGGTCGCACACGAGCAGGCGTGCGACGCGCTCGTGTTCGAGCAGGCCCAGCGCGAGCCGGTCCTCGGTCCCAAACCAGCCGCGCCTCGCGACCGCTTGCCAGCTCAGATAGGAGAAGCAAAAGACCACATCGCTGCCGGTAGGGTCGGCCACGGGGCTGCCGGCGCGATCTGCCACGGGATCTGGCATGTTGCGAGAAAACGGGTGTCCAGCCGGCGAACTTGCGCGCGGGCGGGCTCCTTCGCGATCGAGGCCGCCTGGACACATTGGCAGACCATCGCAGACGCAGATGCAAGGCGCGGGCGTGCGCAAGGCCCAGGGGCAGACGCGGGACGCTTACGCATGCCGAGCCGGCGGTGCAAGGAGCGCCCCGCTGAGGGCGTTTAATTCACAGACCGCCATGTCGCGCAATTCATTCCACGAGGCGACGATCAGCGGCGTGCGCTGGGTGATGCTGACGCGAGTCGTCAGCGAGACCCTTGCCCTCGGCTGCGTCGTGCTACTCGCCCGGTTGATCACACCGGCTCAGTTCGGCCATGCCGCTGTCGCCCTGATCTTCGTCCCGCTCGCCGGAATCCTCACCTTCGAGGGCTTCGCCTCCGCGCTCGTGCAGCGCGAGAGCATCGAGGAGAGCCACAGCCGCGTGGCGATGCTGATGAGCCTGCTGGGCGGCCTGGTCCTGACCGGGCTCGTGCTCGTGCTCGTCCCGATCCTGTGGCGTCCGATCTTCGGTGCGCAGACCGCGGGTCTGATCGCGCTCGTCTCGCCGGTGTTCCTGCTCGCCTCGCTTGGAACCGTCTCGCGCGCGATGCTCTGGCGGCGCCTCGATTTCCGGCGTATGAGCCTGATCGACATGAGCGCGACGATCGCCGGCAGCATTGTCCCGCCGGCGCTCGCGCTCGCCGGATTTGGCGCCTCGGCGATCATCTACGGTGCGCTCACGCAGGTGTTCCTGACCTCCGTGCTGCTGTTGGCGGCGGTGCCCTCGCCCTTCCCACGCTGGCACTGGCGCTCGCAGCGCGACATAGGCGGCTTCGGGCTCGCGGCCGCGCTGGCGGGGCTCGTCGACGTGATGTTCCGCAACGTCGACTACGCGATCCTCGCGGTGCAGTTGCCGGCAGCGCAGACCGGCATGTACTGGCGCGCCTTCAACCTCGGCGTCGTCTACCAGGACAAGCTCTCAAGCGTGATGATGCAACTCGCGTTTCCCGTCTACTCGCGCACCGAGAGTCATGAGGAGCTGCGCTCGATGCACGAGCGCGCCACCCGCGTGCACGCCGCCGTTATCTTTCCGCTGCTCGCGTCGCTGATCGTGCTCGCGCCGCTGTTGATCCCGTTTGTGCTCGGGCCGGCTTGGAACCCGTCGGTTCGCCCTGCACAGATCCTCGCACTTGCCGGGATGATCGCCGCCATCCTCACGGGATACCCGCAGGTGATGCTCGCCGTCGGCCGCCCGCGCGCGCTCTTGCAGTTCAACCTCGCGATGCTCGTGACCTATGCCATCGTGGTCGCGCTCGCCGCGCAGCATGGTCTTGTAACGATCGCCATAGCCGTTGTCGCCGCCTACGTCATGATTCTCGCCGGCGTGTATCGCTTTCTGTTGCAGCGCTACGTCGGGATCTCCGTCAAGCGCCTCTTCCCCGAGCTCGCCCCGGCGGTTGCGGGCTGCCTGGTGCTCGCCGCCGTCGGCGAGCCGCTGCGCCACCTGCTGGAGGGGGCGATTCCGCCCGCGCTCACGATCGCGATCGCCGGCAGCGTCGGAGTGCTCGCC
>JBARJU010000164.1:0-2519 GCA_049800435.1 Solirubrobacteraceae bacterium | reverse complement strand
CGATCGCCACGCTCGCGCTCACGGTCCCCGCGCGGCTCCTGCTCCGTGTCACGCCCCACATCTCCCACATAGGCGGCACGATCGCGTTCGCCGGCACGCTCCTCGGCGCGCCGCTCCCGCCGGGCGGCAAGCAGCTCGTGCTCGAGGCCCGCGCGCCTCACGGACCCTGGCGCCAGTTCCAGGTGCTCTCCACCGCGTCCCACGGGCGCTTCCACGCGACCTACCGCTTCCGGCTCGCCGGGCCCGTCACATACGAGTTCCGAGCGATCTCGCCGCGGGAGGCCGACTTCCCCTACGCCACCGGCGCCTCGAATTTGGTGCTTGTGCGCGAGCGGTAGGCTCGCGCACATCCGGGCCCCGGCGCGGCCATGAATCGAGGCCGGGACAGGACTCACAAGCGCGCAGAGCAACATTCGGGTACAGGTCTGGTCCAAAGCGCGATCAGGTGCTGGTCCAAAGCGTGACCAGTATGTGGTCCAAAGCGTTAGCGAAGGGTGGTCCAAAGCGCTAGCGAAGAGTGGTCCAAAGCGCTAGCGAAAAGTGGTCCAAGCGCTAATATGGCCTTGTGCCAGGTACAAGCTACTCACCCCGACTCATCGATGGAACCGCTCCACCGCCGCCGCCTACGAGCGGCTGCTCACAAACATGTTCGTGCTCGACTCGCTTCCCTCCTGGAGCACCAACAGGCTCTCCCGTCTTCTCAAGGGCCCCAAGCGCTATTTGACGGACACCTCGCTGCTGGCCGCCGCCCTGCACCTCGACGAGCTCGCCGTCATGCGCGACGGCACCCTGCTGGGGCGCCTGATCGAGACCTTCGTGCTGGCACAGATCCGGCCCGAGCTTGAGCTGGCCGGCTTCACCCCGCGCCTGTATCACCTGCGTGAGAAGAACGGCCGCCACGAGATTGACCTGATCGCCGAACTCACGGCGGGCGGCGTCGTCGCCGTCGAGATCAAGTCCTCGGCCGCCCCCAAGCGCGCCGACGCCCGTCACCTGGAGTGGCTGCGCGAGCGGCTCGGCGAGCGCTTCCTCGCCGGCGCCGTGCTCCACACCGGCCCGCGTCCCTTCCGGCTCTCCGAGCGCGTCTTCGCGCTGCCGATCGCGACGCTTTGGGGGTGAGCAAAAGGGGGCGCTTCACACCTTGTGGACGCGCAGGGCGGGATGGGCGCGGGCGATCTGCTCGTAGCCCTCGTCCTGGGTGACGACCGGCAGGCCGCGCTCGACGGCGGTCGCGGCGATTAGGGCGTCCGTGAGCTTGACCGTGCGGTGCACGCCCGCCGCACGGCAGTCCGCGACCAGCGTCGCCCACGTGTCCATCACCGCCTCGCTTATCGGGATCGGGTCGGCTGCTCTGGCGAGTGCGAGCGTGTCGGCGCGCGTTGCCCTGACCGTGTCATCTTCGGCGTTGATCACGCCGAGCTTCAGCTCGCCAATCGTGATCACCGACACCGCCACTCGCTCAGGCAGTTCTCCGAGCGGGCGTCCGCTCTCGCGAGCGACAAACACCGAGGTGTCCAGCAATCCTCTCTCTGGAACCGTCAAAGCGCGTCGAGGGTCTGCCCGACGAGCACATCCAGCTCCCGTGTGAGCCCTGGATCGGCGGACCGGCCGGCCAACTGCTCACGCAACCGCTCGCCCGCCAGCCAGCGCGTGCGCGCTCCGTGGGGCACGATGTCCGCCAGCGGTTCCCCACTCACGGTCAACACCACCCGCTCGCCCGCCTTCACGGCGTCGATCACACTCGCGGTGTGGTTGCGCAGGTCACGAACACCTATCTCCATGTGCTACAGCGTAGCATATGATCGTCCGGGGTTGCGGCGACCGCGCAACGCTACGCTGCGATCGTGCCGCGTGGAGCGCCTATGAGCGAGTCCGGTGGTTGCACGCCATCGCGCCCCGTCGTGGATCCCGCATTCTGGCGGGACCGCTCCGTGTTGCTCACCGGCCACACCGGCTTCAAGGGCGCGTGGCTTTCGCTGTGGCTGCAATCGGTCGGCGCGCACGTGGCGGGGCTCTCGCTCGGAGTGCTCACCGAGCCCTCGCTCTATGAGCTCGCGCGCGTCGAGCAGGGCATGCACGGCAGCTTCATGGCCGACATCCGCGATCCCGGCGCCGTGGAGAGAGCGCTCGCCCGCGCCCGGCCCGAGATCGTCTTCCACATGGCCGCCCAGCCGCTCGTTCGCCGCTCGTTCGCCGAGCCCCGTCTCACCTACGACACGAACGTCATGGGCACCGTCAACGTGCTCGACGCCGTCCGTGCGTGCGAGTCCGTGCGTGCGCTCGTCGTCGTCACCTCCGACAAGTGCTACGAGAACGACGGGCGCGACGGCCCCTACCGCGAGTCGGACCCACTCGGAGGCCACGATCCCTACTCGAGTTCCAAGGCGGCCGCCGAGCTCGTCACGAGCGCCTACCGCCGCTCCTTCTTCTCCGATCCGGGCGGCCCGCGCATCGCCTCCGCGCGCGCCGGCAACGCGATCGGCGGCGGCGACTGGGGGGAGGACCGGCTCGTCCCCGAC
>JBARJU010000163.1:0-1591 GCA_049800435.1 Solirubrobacteraceae bacterium | reverse complement strand
GCTGCACACAGCCCCAGATCACGTCGTCGACCACGGCCGGGTCGAAGCCGTTCCGCGCCACCAGCGCGTTCAGCACATGGGCCGAAAGGTCCACGGCGTGGACCGCGGCGAGTGAGCCGTTCCGCTTGCCGACCGGCGTCCGGACCGCGTCGACGATGACAGCGTCACGTGCAGACATGCAGACCTCCAGGGCATAAACAGTTTACTTATTCAGACTAACAACCGGCTGGGCAAGGCGCCAGGGCCGGTCCGGGGGGCGGATACCCGGTCCGTTCGGGATCATTGGGCAGGCACCTCTCGACGGCCTGTTCTGCCACCCTGGGGTCTTGAGGCCATCGCTAGACGCGAGCAGCCGCAGTGATGAACCTGATGGATGCCGCCCGCCGGAGGTCCCGGCTGAAGCGAGGAGAACACGATGATCCCACCGCCGTCCGGCCCCGCGAGCTCGCAACACCAGGACACCGGAGGGACACGAACCCAGCGCTCTCAGCGCGATCCAGGGGGCGCGAGCGGCGGCGCGCTCGGTGCCCGGCCGGTAACAGGGCAGACCTTCCACGGCCAGGATCCGGAGCTGGCGGCGGCGTCCGCCATCTGCCAGATCAGCCCGACCGGGTGCCAGGCGCGTACGCGGCTGTACCGGGACGGCAGGCTGGAGCTCGAGGGCTTCCCGGTCGCCGACATCAGTGATTACCTGGCTGATGAGTCCGTCACCATCTGGCTGGACCTGCGTGATCCCGACCATGATCACCTTGGCGTGCTGAGCGAGGAGTTCGGCCTGCACCCGCTGGCCGTCGAGGACGCGCTGCACCACAGCCAGCGGCCCAAGCTCGACCGCTACCCCAGCCACCTGTTCCTGACCGCCTACGCGGCCCGGCTGGATACCGGCACCGGCGAGCTGGCCACCAGTGAGCTCGCGGCCTTCATCACCAGCCAGGCGCTGATCACCGTCCGCAAGGACGACGGACTGGACATCGGCGCGGTCGTCGAGCGCTGGGACCAGAACTCCGCCCTGGCCAGATTCGGGGTCGGCTACCTGCTGTACGGGCTGCTGGACTACATCGTGGACAGCCACTTCGACGCGGTGCAGAGCCTGGATGACTGCGTGGAAGTCATCGAGGACCGGCTGTTCGATGACATCCCGCACAACATGGAGGTCCAACGGCGCAGCTTCCAGCTGCGCAAGAGCCTGGTGCTGCTGCGCCGGGTAGTGATCCCCATGCGCGAGGTGGTGAACACGGTGATGCGGCGTGACCTGCACATCCTGGGAGATGACCTGGTGCCCTACTACCAGGACGTCTACGATCACGTGCTGCGCGCCGCCGAGTGGACCGACAGCCTCCGCGACCTGGTGACCAGCATCCTGGAGACCAACCTGACCATCCAGGGCAACAGGCTGAACATCATCACCAAGAAGGTCACCGGCTGGGCCGCGATCATCGCCGTCCCCACGCTCATCACCGGCTACTTCGGGATGAACGTGCCCTACCCCGGCTTCAGCGAGAAAGCCGGCTTCGCCGCCTCCATCGCCACCATCATCCTGGCCGCGCTGGTGCTCTACCTCATCTTCAAGAGAAAAGACTGGCTGTAAGAC
>JBARJU010000162.1:0-4423 GCA_049800435.1 Solirubrobacteraceae bacterium | reverse complement strand
CTCGTGGCTGGAGTCGTCCTGGCGGCGATCCTCGTCCCACAGGGCATGGCCTATGCGCAGCTTGCCGGGCTGCCGGCCGTGACGGGTCTGTACACAACGATCGCGTGCCTGGTGGGCTACGCGGTGTTCGGGCCCTCGCGCGTGCTCGTGCTCGGCCCCGACTCATCGATCTCGCCGCTCATCTTTGCCGCGATCACGCCGCTCATCGCAGGAGGGGGCAGTTCCACGGCGATCGCGCTCGCGGGGATGCTCGCGGTGCTGGTGGGCATCACCGAGATCGGGCTCGGGTTGGGCAAGCTCGGTTTCGTCGCTGACCTCCTTTCCAAGGAGGTGCAGGTGGGCTACATGAACGGGCTGGCCGTCACGATCATCGTTGGACAGCTGCCGAAGCTGTTCGGCTTCTCCACGGACGCCCACTCGTTCATGGGAGAGGTGAAGGCGTTCTTGGAAGGCCTCGATCAGACGAGCGCGGCGACGCTCTTCACGGGAGCGGCGGTGCTCGTGCTGCTACTCGTGCTCCCGCGCATCACCACCCGCGTTCCGGCGGTGCTGGTGGCGGTGGTGGGCGCAACCGCGGCGTCGGCGCTGCTGGGTCTCTCCGAACACGGGGTGAGCACGGTGGGCGCCCTGCCGCAGGGCGTCCCCTCCCCCACCTTCCCGTGGACGAGCGCGAGCGACGTGGGTCCGCTGCTGATCGCCGCGGTGGGCATCACGCTTGTCTCGCTTACGGACACGATCGCCACCGCCACGAGCTTCGCCGCGCGGCGCGGCGAAGAGGTGGAGCCCAACCAGGAGATGATCGGGATGGGCGCAGCCAACGTCGCGGCGGGGCTCTTCCAGGGGTTCGCGATCTCGACTAGCGGCTCGCGCACGGCGGTGGCGGAGCAGGCGGGCGCCAAGAGCCAGGCGACGGGGCTCGTGGGCGCTGTGCTGGTAGCGGCGCTGCTGCTGTTCCTGAACTCGCTGCTCGCCAACCTTCCGCAGACGGCGCTCGCGTCGATCGTGATAGTGGCGGCGCTGTCGCTGACGGACTTGGACATCCTGCGGCGCTACCTGCGCGTGCGCCGGAGCGCCTTCTGGGTGTCGCTCGTGGCGAGTGCAGGCGTGATGCTGCTCGGCGTGCTGCAGGGGATCGTGATCGCGGTGGCTCTGGCCATCCTGTTGTTCTTCCGCCGCAGCTGGTGGCCGCACGGCGCGGTGCTGGGGCGGGTGGACGTGGTGGAGGGATGGCACGACGTTGAGAGCTACCCCGACGCCGAGCAGATCCCGGGCGTGGTCGTCTATCGCTGGGAGGCGCCTCTCTTCTTCGCCAACGCCGGCTCCTTCCGCGAACAGATACGCGCGCTCGCGCGCGAGCGCCGGCCGCGGTGGATCGTGCTCCAGTGCGAGGCGGTGACGGACGTCGACGTAACCGCCGCGGAGATGCTCGAGCAGCTCGACGAGGAGCTCAACGCCGAGGGCATCCACATGGCGTTCGCGGAGATGCGCAGCCGCCTGCAGGACCTGACGCTGCGCTACGGTCTCATGGAGACGCTCGACTGCGACCACTTCTACCCCACGCTCGACGCCGCGCTACAAGCGATCAGGACGAGCGAGCGCTCGCCCACCGAACGCGGGCCGCCAGATCACGACTGACGGACGGAGGCCGGCGGTGCGAGCCCGATTGACTGCCCAGCGGCTGCCTGGCTACGCGAAACCGCGATCAGGCCGGCGAGCATCAGTGCGAGCGAACCGAAGGAGAGCAGCTTCCCACCGGGCGTGGAGCAGGCATGCTGACCTCCTTCACTCGCAACTCGATGGGTTTCCATCACCCCTGAGCTTGTATCGCGAGCCGACCGGGCTGTCATGAGCTCTTCCCCGAGCCTCATGGCAGTAGTTCTCGCGCCTCTGCAGCGGGGCGGGGTACGCTCCTCCCGAGCCTTCCGCGATGAATGGAATGGGTAGTTGGCCACACGGAGGAGCGTGGCCTTCACGGATGTCCAGCGCGCTCGATCATGCAACCATGACCGCCTATGGCGACGATGGAACCTTCGATGGAACCGTCAGCTGGTCGCCCGCTCGCCATTCCGAGGTAGCGGGGAGGCCATCTGGGCGTTCCGGTACTCGAGCGGGGGCAAATCGCGCTCGCTGTTCTACACGACCGACGTGCCGACGCTGAGAAAGCTCTATCCGGATAGGCAGCTGTACGAGGAGGTGTCAGAGGACCGCACGGATGATCGTATCGGAGCCGCCTGGCGACGTCCCAGGCGTCTGGAACGAAGTGCCCGAGGCGACTTACCGAATCGTCGGTTGAGGCCACGACGAGCTGCGGCCCTTCCGGCCGGTCAACCTGTGACCCCCCTCGTGAACATGCCCCGCAGCCCAAGGCTTACCCGATCCGGGGGATGCCAAGGCCCCAGCTTGCTTTGGCAACAGGCCGGACGCTGACCACAACCCGAAAAGCCAATGATGACCGACTCATCGTCTCCCACACCCGTCCTCGATACGCTTGCAGCGATGACCGCCGAGTCGCTCGCGCGATGCGGCCTCGATGAGAACTCGCTGCTCGTTGCGCGCATCGCGGCGCTAGTGGCGGTAGATGCGCCGGCCACCTCCTACCTCATGCACGTCGGTGCGGCGGTAGACGCCGGCGTCACGATCGAGCAGATTCAGGACATCCTGATCGCCGTCGCGCCGGTCGTCGGCACTCCACGCACCGTGTCCGCTGCCGCGAGGATCACCGAGGCGCTCGGGATCACCGTGATCGTACTGGAGGCCCAGCTCGAGTCCGAAGAGGAGGCACAGTAACCACGCACCCTGGCTAGCCGCGAGGCCCGCGCCCTCGGGACGGCGCCCTCGGGACGAGCGATCAGAGCCCGGATATACCTGGCGGGCCGCTTCGGGGTCCGGATCTAGGACATCGTCGTCGACACCGAGGACGGCGGGCGGCGCCTGAACAACACCAGCCATCAGATGTACATCGTCTCCTGAGGAGGTCACCCCATGACCAGCGACACACATGAACACCGGCGCGGCCCCGGCTGTGGTCATACGGCCCTTCGCCACGGTCGCCGATACGAGATCGGGACACGCTGGGCTTTTCGGGTGGGCGTGCTGGGCCTTTCAGTGCTCGCTTTGGCCGCGTGTGGCTCGGGCGGGACGGCGAGCGTGGCCAGCAGCCTGAGTCAGACAGCGTCCAGCCGTACGGAGGCAACGACCGAGAGCAGCAGCAGTACGCCTACCGCCACGCAGAGCAGTGCGCCAACCGCCACGCAGGCCAAGATCGAGACCCAGCCCTCCCAGACCCAAACAGCGACCGCGTCGACGCAAACAAAGTCGGCGACGACCGCGGCGGCTCCAACGACTCCCACCAACACGAGCACCGCTCCGCCGCCCACGAAGACGGTAACTCAGACCAAGACGGTAACCGCGCCGGTGCAGACAACGACTGTGACCGCGCCCACACAGACGAACACGGTCGTCCATACGCAGACCAGCACCACCCCGGCCGCGACCACCACGACGTCGACCAGCCACGCACCGGCCGCGGCAGCCGCTGGCGCCGCGGCAGCCACGAACAAAGAACCATCCTCCGAATCGAGCGGACTGCCGGGGTGGGCCTGGGCGTTGATCGGTGCTGCCGTCGTCGGCGTCGCGATCTGGATCATCACCCTCATTCGGCGCAGTCGAAAGGACAGCTCATCGGGCTACGCGACGGAAGGCCCGGGAGCATCGGACGACCGGCCGCCGCCCGACGAGCCGCCTCGAGCATGAGCGACCCCGACTCCCTGGCCGCCGCCCAAGTTGCGTATGGTTGAGGGAAACTGCGGCCGCACACCACATCATCGCGCGAGTGCCCTCGTTGAAGCACTGCGGACTGATGTGGGTCACATCGTCCGTCTCGAGCACAGAGCGTTCCGGACCCTGCGCTCGAGTGCGGCGCGGAGGAGTGCGGTGCGGAGGGCGCGTTGGTGCCGCCCTTCTCAATGAGCGCCAGTGGTTAGACGATCGGTCTGCGCTGCCCGCCGTAAATTGCGAGCCGGTTCGTTTCGTTTCGTACTTGGTTTGTATTCCGAGCAGACCAGCGCTGTCATCGGGGATTACCCGCACCGTGCCATGATCTTCCGCAACGCATTTGCGGTGGATGCCCGTAGCGACAAATCGAACATGTGCATAGACTCCTTACACTCCGGTCACTGTCCTCAGCCAAATGGCACCACAGCCACGTTCGCCCGAAACCCAGATCGTGCCTTGCGGCCCTGATCGAGCGCACTCGGACGTTCCGAGCGGGTTGCTGTTAGCGACCGACCTCGCTCTCGGCGCGGCCTCGCAGGCGACGCGTTTAGCGCTGTGGGTCGGCGCAACGGGCTGGAACGCAAGCGTCGCCGCTGGGCGACTCGTCTCGGTGCTGCCGGGCGCGAACGGTGCGGGCCGGCTCCTGAAC
>JBARJU010000161.1:0-5177 GCA_049800435.1 Solirubrobacteraceae bacterium | reverse complement strand
GAGTCACGCTCCCCACGCCAAGGGTGTCGGCCTTGCTCGTGCTCGTGTTCCTCGGCTTCGGGGTGATCCTCGGCGCCGCCGCCGCTTCGCGTGTGCAGGACACGCTTGCCGCCGCAGCGAGCGCGCCGGTCAGGCTGGTGCTCCCGCCGACGAGCACCCAGGCCCCCGAAGCCCCCTCGTCCACACAGTCCGCGGAAGCTCCTCCTATCGAACCGACGCCGACGCCGACAGCGGGCGCCACCTCCACAGCCGCCCCGGCGAGCGCCGCCACGCCGGCCGCTTCGGCCCCCTCGAAAAGCAAGAGTGAATCGTCGGGCTCGACACCCGCCGGCTCGACCACCAAGCTGCCGCCCGTCAAGCATGTGTTCGTGATCATGCTCTCCGACCAGCCCTACGCGGCGGCCTTCGGGCCGTCCTCCACCGCGCCCTACCTGGCGCACACGCTCGAGCACCAGGGGCAGCTGCTCGTGCGCTACTACGCCGTCGCCCACGAAGGGCTCGCCAACGAGGTCGCTCTGCTCAGTGGGCAGGGGCCGACGCCGGAAACAGCGCTTGACTGCCCCACGTACACGGCCATCGTTCCCGCCACGACGGGCGCCCACCAGCAGGTGAGCGGCAACGGCTGCGTCTACCCGTCCGCGACCCAGACGCTCGCCGGGCAGCTGACCGCCAAGCACCTAACCTGGAAGGCCTACGTCGAAGGCATCGGCGAAGGAGCCGGCGGGCCGCCCGCGTGTGCCCACCCGTCGTTCGGCGCCCCCGATCCGAGTGCCGCGCAGGCAGCGGGACAAGCGCCATCCGCATATCAGACATGGCGCAACCCGTTCGTGTACTTCCAGGCGATCGCGGACTCCCCGACCTGTGCGACACACGATCTTGGGATGGATGGACTTGGACACGATCTCGCGAGTGAAGCGAGCACCGCGAACTTCACATATATCGCTCCCGGGCCATGCGATGACGGCAGCCCAACAGCGTGCGCGCCCGGCCATCCGTCGGGGATGATGGCGGCGGATGCCTTCCTCCATAAGTACGTGTCATTAATCCTCTCTTCCAAGGCGTACAAGAAGGACGGTCTGCTCGTGATCACCGTCGATGGGGCGCCCACCACAGGCGAATATGCCGACTCGAGCTCCTGTTGCGGGCAACCGCGCTTTCCCAACCTTCTCGCGAGCGAACCCTCGGCTCCGGGTCTGCCGCCCAGCGGCGGTGGAGAGGTCGGCGCGCTGCTGCTCTCCCGCTTTGTCAAGGGCGCCACCACCAGTCAGGAACAGTTCAACCACTTCTCGTTGCTGCGCACCATCGAGGACCTGTTCGGCGTGGGGCACCTTGGCTACGCGGGCCTATCGGGCGTCACTTCGTTTGAACCGTCGGTCTTCTCGGCCTACAGCCCAGGTTAGGAGCCTGGATCAGCCGTCGCCGATCTCGGCTGATCAAGCGTCGGCAGGGAGCTACGTCGCATGCGACAGCTGGGTTGGTCGCGCGGCCCTGGCGCCCTCGGTTGGCAGCAGGAGCGACAGCAGGCCGGCCGCGAGCACCAGCCCCGCCGATGTCCACAGACAGGCTGTCAGTCCCTGCCACTGGTAGATCAGCCCCGACAGCACCGTCCCGGCGAGGCGCCCGCACGCGTTGGCCATGTAGTAGAAGCCCACGTTCATCGCGACCCTCTCGTTGTCGGCGTAGGCGAGAATCAGGTACGAGTGGACCGCGGAGTTCATGGCAAATGCCACACCAAACGGGATCAGTCCGCCGATGATCGCGATCGTC
Organism: Solirubrobacteraceae bacterium; assembly: GCA_049800435.1. Lineage (GTDB taxonomy): Bacteria > Actinomycetota > Thermoleophilia > Solirubrobacterales > Solirubrobacteraceae > Palsa-744. Next base: position 3,410 of record JBARJU010000161.1, on the reverse strand, counting down.
GGGTTGACGTTCGCTGTGAGGGCAATTGCGATCGCGGCGGGGCACAACGCCAGTCCGAGCGCCAGCCACATCGCGGTCCTGCCGTCGGGCTCCTCGCCTTGGTGCTCGCCTCGGCGGCGGACCAGGCGCGGCGCGGCCGCTTGCACGGCCCCGTACCCGATCACCCACACGGCCAGAAGCGTGCCCACCTGCCAGAACGTCCACCCCAACTCCGAATACAGGTAAAACGGCAGGGCCACCACGAACCACACGTCGCGGGCCGCGAACAGCAGGATGCGCGCACCGGCGAGCACGTTTACCGCATGGTTGTTGGAAAACACTTGTGTGAACTTCGCCTTCTTGTTCGGCGTGCCCAGGTGGCCCTTCATCAAGCTCGAGGTCGCGATCAGCGCGATCAGCACCATCCCCGCCAGCGTCAGCGCCGCTGCCTGAAAGCCGATCAGCGTGAGCAGCAATCCGCCGAGGAAGAACCCGATTCCCTTGAGCGCGTTCTTCGATCCCGTCAGGATCGCGACCCACCGATACAGCGAGGACTGGTCGTCCTCGGGCACGACCAGCTTCACCGCGCTCTTGGAGCTCATCTTGGTCAGGTCCTTGGCGATGCCCGACAGCGCCTGGGATGCCATCACGTAGGCGACGACCAGCAGCGACTCCGGCGCCAGGCCGAGCATCGCAAGCGCCACGACCTGAATCGCGAGACCCATAAAGAGGGTGATCTTCAATCCCAGGCGGGCCGCCAGCCAGCCCCCGACGAGGTTCGTCGCGATGCCCGCGATCTCATACAGCACGAACAGCGACGCGACCTGCAGCGGGCTGTATCCGAGCCGGTCGAAGTAGAACAGCACCAGCGTCCGCGTCGCACCGTCGACGAGCGTGTCCGTCCAGTACGCCCCTGTCACGAGCGCGTAGTTGCGCAGGTCGCCTCCTCGCGTCATAGGCTATGCGCGACCGTGCGTGCGAGCTCCACCATGCGGTTTGCATAGCCCCACTCGTTGTCATACCACGCGAGAATCTTCACCTGCGTGTTGTCCGTCACCATCGTGGACGGAGCGTCGACGATCGATGAGCGCGGATCGTCCTTGAAGTCGACCGACACGAGCGGCCTGCGCTCATACCCGAGGATGCCCTCAAGCGGCCCACTCGCGGCTCTCTCGAGCAGACGGTTCACCTCCTCGACGGTCGTGGCGCGGGCCACCTCGAACACGCAGTCCGTCAGCGACGCGTTGAGCAGCGGCACGCGCACCGCGAGGCCGTTCAGCTTGCCCTCCAGCTCCGGAAATATGAGCCCGATCGCGGTGGCCGAGCCCGTTGTCGTCGGGATCAGCGAGACGTTGGCGGCGCGCGCCCTGCGCAGATCCTTGTGCGGTGCATCCACGACCGTCTGGGTGTTCGTCATGTCGTGCAATGTCGTGATCTGCCCGTGCCGGATGCCGATCCCCTCGTGGATCACCTTCACCACCGGCGCGAGGCAATTGGTGGTGCACGAGGCCGTTGTCAACAAGTGGTGGCGCTCGGGGTCATACAGGTGGTCGTTGACGCCCACCACCACGTTCAGTGCCCCCTCCTTCACCGGCGCCGCCACAATCACCTTTCGCACGCCCTGCTTGAAGTAGGCGTCGAGGGCCTCTTGGGTGCGGAACCGGCCGGAGCACTCGAGCACGACTTCGACGCCCAGCTCGCCCCACGGCACATCCCCGGGCTCGGCTTCGCTGCTGTAGCCGAGCTCCGTCCCGTTTACGGTGAGGAGAGCACCGTCGCCCCGCACGTCTTCGGACCACCGCCCATGGACCGAGTCGAACGTCAACAGGTGGGCGGCCGTGCTCGCGTCGCCACCCGGCTCGTTGACGTGCGCGAAAGCGAGCTCGGGCCACTCCCACGCGGCACGCAGCGCCAGTCTGCCCATGCGACCGAAGCCATTGATGCCGACGCGCGTGCCCATCGAGCGTGCGCTCACGCCACGCGGCGGATCGGGTGCTCGGCCGGACGCTGATCGCTGGAGGGAGCGTCGTCGGCGTACATGCCACGGATCGTATTACATCGACACACGCAAGTGCTATTGATATATGTATATAGATGCCTGTCGATTTGGAGCTGGCCCCCAAGCAGAAGCGAGCCCCCGGCGAGCGCTGTTGCGAGCCCGTCGTCTACCCCGATGTTCGGCGCGATCGCGCGCTGCGCATGGCCGAGGTCGCCAAGGCTCTCGGCGATCCGACCCGCCTGCAGCTCGTCGATGTCCTGCGCAGGCACGCAGGCAAGGTGTGCGTGTGCGAGCTGGTGCCCCTGTTCGAGATCTCCCAGCCCACGCTCTCCCATCACCTCAAGAAGCTCCGCGACGCCGGGATCGTGGACTCCGAGCGCGAGGGTTTGTGGGCCTACTACTACGTGATCCCCGACGCGCTCGCGGAGCTGTCGGCATGGCTGAGCTGAGCTTTGGATGGGTGAGGGTCGGCATTCCGTATGGTTGACGGGCGGCTCGCCAGCGCCAACTCCTCGTAGGTCACCGCCTCGCGGCATGACGCCGAGCGCTTGAGGACCCACTCGAGCGCGAGTATGTGGCTCGGATGGTCGAGATCGGAGGGATACAGGTCCAAGCGCAACGTGGGGCCGGACACCAGCGCTCCGGCTCGCAACAGCGCGGGGGAGGCGGCGCGGCGCAGCCTGCCCGCGCTCGATAGGGCGATCGGAGGTCTGAGCGGGCCGCGCGCGCTTGTGCCGACCTCTCGCGCGGGGGCTCCCGCGTCTTTGCCCGCCCCCATCCATCCAGTTGCCGGCTGTGCGCTATACACGCCAAGCAGCGCGCTCCACCAGTGAAAGCGCTCGCTGAGCGTTTGGCGCAGGGCGGGCGTGTATGCGTATCCGGGCGCCACAAACCCGCGCGGCTCGAGCCCGGCGAGCTTCAGCACGCGCCGTCCGGCGTCCACCGCGCGGCGCGTCTCGTTCGCGTCGAGTCCCACAAACTCGCTTTCGCGGTCGGCGCCAATCGTTCGCAACGCCCGATACGGCCCACCGATCCCCTCACCCACGCGTCCGCGCGAGCGTGTCGAGCGCAGGTGCTGGAAGCCGTGCTGGGCGATCGCGTCGCCGCATCGCTCGCGCTCGATCAGCCACCTCACCATCTCCGGCGAGCGCTCCGCCAGCGGATGCAGGTCGCGCGCGGGGATCGCGAGCAGCGTGACCTTGTCCACGCCATGGTCATCCAGCCAGTCGCGGATCAGCGCGCACCGCTCAAACGTCGCCGGCTCGATGTCGTGGATCGCCACGGCGATTGTGCGGCGCGCGCGGGTCATCTCGCCGCTCGATCCGCCGCGCCGGTCATGCGACCAGTCGATTGGCATCGAGCGCTTGTCGAGCGGCGCCCGCCAGTGCGTGCTTGTAGCCGTCCGCGAGGCGCTCCAGCGAGCGCTCCCAGG
>JBARJU010000160.1:0-10569 GCA_049800435.1 Solirubrobacteraceae bacterium | reverse complement strand
TGGGGTGGTCGAGTGTCGAGCGAGGCGCGGACGCAAGGGCGAAGACGTGGTGGTGCCACGTCGAGCCCGAGGACAAAGCCTCGCGAAGGCAATCGGCCGCATCCAGACGTGCAGGCCTTCCGGGATAGGCCCTCAGCGAGGCCCCGCCAGGGTGTCCGTGCGATGGTGGATGTGTCAGGCGAGTAGTGCCCACCATGCCCAAACGTGTGACACACCGCCGTGCTCAGCCGGCGCGGTGCAGGAGAGCGTGTATGTCGCGGGCGACCTTGGCCGGCAGTCCGGGGGCTGCTTGGAGCTCCTCGCGCGAGGCCGCGAGGATCGCGTCGGGAGAACCGAAGTGGGTGAGCAGGGCGCGCTTGCGCGTGGGCCCGATCCCGGGCAGCCCATCGAGCAGCGAGCCGGTCATCGCGCTGTCGCGGCGGGAGCGGTGGTGTGCGATCGCAAAGCGATGGGCCTCGTCGCGGATGCGCTGCAGCAGTTGCAGCTCGGGGGTGGAGTGGTCGAGCACCAGCGGATCCGCGCGGCCCGGCACGAACACCTCCTCGATGCGCTTGGCGAGCGCGAGGACCGCGACCCCGCGTTCGCGGAAGCCCTCAAGCGGCTCGAGGCCGGCAGCGAGCTGGCCCTTGCCGCCGTCGATCACCACAATGTTCGGAAGGGCCGCGAAGCTCGCGTCGTGGGAGGGGTCGTGCGGCGAGAAGTCGGCCTGTCGCTCCCATTGAGCGAAACGCCTGGAGAGCACCTCGGCCATCGAGGCATAGTCGTCGGGGCGGGCGGGATCTTCAATCGTGCGGATCTTGAAGCGACGGTAGTCCGATTTCTTGGGTGCGCCCGCCTCAAAGACGACCATCGAGGCGACCGTGTGGGTACCGCCGAGGTTGGAGATGTCAAAGCACTCGATACGGAGCGGCACCGTGTCGAGAGAGAGCGCGATCTGAAGACCTTCGAGCGCCCGGGCGCGATGCTGGTGGCGGCGCTCGTCGCGCAAACGCTCTTGGTCGAGCGCCAGCAGCGCGTTGCGATGCGCGAGCTCGAGGATGCGGTGCTTGTCGCCCCGCTCGGAGGCATGCAGACGCACCGGACCCGAGCGCCGCTTGCTGAGGGCCTGGGCCAGCGCATCGTGGCCCGCCAACTCGGGCTGGACGACGAGCAGCGCGGGGATCGAGGTGGGACCGCCGTAGTACTGGAGCATGAACTCCTCGGCGACCTCGGCGATGTCGCGCTCTGTCTCGTTTGACAGGTAGAACGAGTGGCGGTCCGAGAGCACCCCGTCGCGCACCTGAAAGACCTGGGCGTTGGCGTCGCGGCCGTCGACGGCGACCGCAATCGCGTCGAGTGTGCCGATCGACTCCTTGGCGACGCGCTGGCGCTCCATCAACGAGCGCACCGCGCGCAGGCGGTTGCGCTCGAGCGTGGCCTGCTCGTACTCCTGCTCGGCCGCGGCGGCGCTCATTCGCTCTTCCAGATCGCGCTCGATCGACTTGAAGCGTCCCGAGAGGAAGTCGATCACGCCGTCGATGCCGCGGCGGTAGTCCTCCCGTGAGACGTACCCCACGCACGGGGCCTCGCAGCGCTTGATGTAGTAGTCAAGGCACGGGCTGCCGCTGCGCCGACCCGGCTCGGCTCCGGTGCACGAGCGGTACATGAACACCTTGGCGAGCACCTCGAGCGTGGACCGCACGCGCTTGGCCGACGAGTAGGGACCGAAGTAGGCGCGGCCCTGGCGATGGCGCTCGCGTGTGAAGTAGACCCTTGGAAAAGGCTCGTCGAGCGAGATGGCGATGAACGGGTAGGACTTGTCGTCGCGCAGGCGGATGTTGAAGCGCGGGCGGTACTGCTTGATGAAGCTCTGCTCGGCCAGCAGTGCCTCGGCCTCGCTCGCGACAACGAGGCACTCGATCGTATCGACCGCGGCCATCATCTCCGCGTGCCCCGGGCTTGAGGGGACTTGAGTCTTGGAGAAGTGCGAGGCGACGCGCTTGCGGATCGACTTGGCCTTGCCGACGTAGATGACACGCGAGCGAGCGTCGCGGAAGAGGTAGACACCGGGCTTCTCAGGCAGAGCTCGTCGCTGCGCGGTGACGCTCGCTCGTCGTTGCTCTGCCTGAGTCAATAGGTGCGCGAGTAGCGGTACACAACGAGCAGCGTGTAGATGGAGACGCCGATCAGGGCAAACCATATGAACTCGCCAAGGCCGGTCTGCCACATGCGAGAGCGAGCGGCAGCGATGACGAAGACGACGGCTATCGCACCGTAGAGCATCGTGCGATGGCGGTCGCCGAGACCGTAGAGATCGACGTGGCGTTCGCGATAGAGCCTGTAGGCGAAGTAGGCGAGCCCGGCGGCGAACACCACCCACAGGGCAGCGGCGAACGCTTCGACCGCGCGACCCCCACCGGGCAGAAACTCGACGGCGGCCGCGATCAGGGCAACGATCGCGACGTTGCGCGCAATCCTCAGACGGTCCATGACGAGGCTCGACCCATGGGAGCATCAGTCTAGTTGGGTCGCTCGTCGTGCCCGGGGGTTGGGCCCGCAAAGACCCGCCCCACGCGCGCGTGGGGCAGCCGTGACGCGCACACCCGGGCCCCCACCCCATGCGTCACAGACAGGCGCCCCAAGACAAAACCCGCAACCTCCGGATTGATCCCTGAGCAAGTCATCCAACGTTTTCGCCACAAGAGCTTTTTCGCGCTATGCTTCGTAAGCCCATTCGGTCATTAACCTGACCGAAACGAGGGTTGGTTGGCAGGCGCCGGGGTACTCGTCATTCAGGTCAGAGAGCCCCGGCGCCTGTTTTTAAGCGTCGAGGCGGTTCGCTCTCGGCGAGCGACTCAGTCGATGAGACTCTCCAGGCGCTCGTAGGCCACCTCCACATCGCGCTTGGCCGCCGTGTGACGAGCCTCGGACTTGGCCGCCTCGTACTTCGTGGCCCACGCCGCCGGATCGGCAAGCTCGTCTTCGAGCACGCGCAGCGCGCCCTCGGCCCGTTCGACCGACTGCTCCGCCTTGGCCTGATCGCGGACTCGATTCTTCGACGGACCGTTTGACCGGGCCTGCTTGGCCGGGGGCTTCTTGGAGTTGGTCTTCTCGGCCGCCGGTTGGACAACTCGTGGCGCGGGGGCCTCGCCGCCCAAAGCAGACCGTTCTTCGCGCACACGAACGTACTCGGGCCAGCCGCCGAGGAAGCTGCGCAGGGAGCCATCTTCGATCGCAACCGTGCGCGTACCGACCGCGTCGAGCAGGGCGCGGTCGTGAGAGACGAGCAGCAGAGCCCCCTCGAACGAGCGCAAGGCGTCCTCGAGCGCCTCGCGGCTCTCCAGGTCGAGATGGTTGGTGGGCTCGTCGAGGATCAGGACGTTCGGCGGGTGGGGCGTGCCGTTCATGAGGATCGCCAGGGACAGCCGCCGGCGCTCCCCGCCCGAGAGTCCTTCCAGTGGCTTCTCGGCGTCCTCGCCCGAGAACAGGAACCTGCCGACCAGTGCCCGGGCCTTGTTGGGCGCGAGGCCCGTCGCTCGCTGGGCGGCCTCCACGACGCTCTGTCCCGAAGGCCCCCCCGCCCCCAGCTCGTCGGCGTGCTGGGAGAGGTAGCCCACATTGACGTTGTGGCCCGTGCTGAGCTTGCCCGCGGCGAGCGGGCGCCGCCCGGCGAGCGTCTCGATCAAGGTGGTCTTGCCGGCGCCGTTGGGCCCCACGAGCGAGACGTGCTCGCCGCGCTCGAGCCACAACTCGGCATGATCGAGCAGCACGAGCGTGCCTCCGTCGGCGCCCGCCCCCTCGATCCCCACGCGGCCGTCGACCATCTCGAAGATCACCCGTCCGGTGCGCTCGGGCGCCTTGAAGGCGAACTCGAGCGTTGCCGCGTCGCGCGGGTCCCGCTCGATGCGCTCGATCTTGGAGAGCTTCTTCACGCGCGACTGCGCCTGGCGCGCCTTGCTGGCCTTGGCGCGGAAGCGCTCGACGAAGCGCTCCATGCGCTCGATCTCGGCCTGTTGCTTGTCGACCGCCTTGCCGAGCGCGATCTCGCGGGCGGCCTGCTCGCGACGCCAGGTGTGCCAGGTGCCGGCGAAGAAGCGCGAGCGGGACGAAGCCCCGCCCACCCCGCCGTAGAGCTCGAGCACGGCGGTGCCGACCGCCTCCAGGAACCAGCGGTCGTGGGCGACGAGCATGACCGCCGCGTCGAGGTCGACGAGCGTCTGCTCGAGCCACTCGAGCGACTCGATGTCGAGATGATTGGTGGGCTCGTCGAGCAGCAATACGTCCGCACCGGTGGCGAGAGCGCGCGCGAGGGAGGCGCGGGTCAGCTGACCGCCTGAGAACGTGTCCAGATTCCTGTCGAGATCGGCGTCGGAGAATCCGAGGCCATGCGTCATGACGGTGGCGCGATCGCGCCACAGATAGCCGCCGTAGGACTCCAGCCTGGCCTGGGCGCGGGCGTAGCGGTCGAGCAGCGCGCTCTCGCCGCCGCCCGCCGTCATTTCGCGCTCGAGCGCGGCAAGCTGCCCCTCGACCGCAAGCTCTTCGACGCATCCCGACAGGACGTAGTCGCGCAGCGAGACGCCGCGATCTCGTGGAGGACGCTGGTCGTGCAGGGCGATGCGCACGCCCTTGGCGACGCTCAGCTCGCCGCGGTCGATCCGCTCCTCGCCCGCGATCATGCGCAGGAGCGTCGTCTTGCCGGCGCCGTTGCGCCCGGCGATCGTGAGGCGTTCGCGGCGCTCGAGCTTGAACGAGACGCCGCCGAGCAGCGGCTTGCCGGCCATGTCCTTGCGGAGGTCCGATGCGATCAGGAGAGCCACGGTGGGGATGGTAGGGGCGCTCCTATAAGATTGCGCTCGACATGCGTCGTTTGCTCGCCACCCTGCTCGCGTCCGCGCTTGTGCTGCTCGCGCTGGCCCCGGCGGCGCTCGCGTACAACGACGGGCGTGGCTTCTATGGGGCCACCGACGACAAGGTGGTGACCAACGCCGGGTTCATATTGATCCTGTTCTTCCCGCTGTTCGTGCTCGCGATGAGCCTGCTTCAGTGGCGCTTGGACAAGCGCAAAGAGGCCCGCAAAGACGCGCAGAAAGCGCGTGTCGGCGACGTGCGCTGGCGCGGCGGTTGGTAGAGAAGGACCAGGTCCGCTACGAGCGCCACGGCGAGGCCGCCGTGGTGAGTATCGACCGTCCACAGCGGCGCAACGCGGTGGACGGGCCGACAGCCGAGGCGCTGCGCGAGGCGCTGGCGCGATTTGAGGGCGAAGACGACGCGCGCGTGATGGTGCTCACGGGCACGGGCGGATTGGCATTCTGCGCCGGTGCCGATCTGAAGGCGATCGAGACGTTTGGCGGGCGATTGATGGCCCCCGAGGGGCCGATGGGCTTCACGCGCCTGACCCCGTCCAAGCCGACGATCGCCGCGATCTCGGGGTACTGCCTGGCAGGGGGACTCGAGCTGGCACTGTGGTGCGATCTGCGGATCGGCACAGAAGGGTCGCGGCTCGGCTACCCCGAGCGTCGTTGGGGCGTGCCGCTGATCGACGGCGGTACCCAGCGACTGCCGCGCATCGTGGGCCAGGGACGCGCGCTCGACCTGATCCTCACGGGCCGGATCGTCGACGCGAAGGAGGCTCACGCAATGGGCTTGCTCACCGAGGTGGTCGCCGAGGGCATGCACCTGGAGCGGGCGATCGAGATGGCCAACAATCTCGCGCGCTTCCCTCAGCGCACGATGCTCGTCGACAGACGCGCCGCGATCGAGGGGCTCGGCATGACGCTCCAGGAAGGCTTGGAGCTCGAGTCACGGGCCGGCCCGGAGGTCTTCCTCGACGCAGTGGGCGGCGCACAGCGATTCGCCGCCGGGGAGGGCCGTGGAGGTGCGGGGGCAGGAGCGTAACGCAAAATTCGGGACGCCCCACGCGCGCGCGTGAGCAAGCTCATTTGGGAACGGCCCAAACCCCCACCGCGCCCACCTGAAGGCGCCTCTGGGACTATCCTCGACTGATCGACCTCGAGGAGATCGCATGTCCTATTTCGTAACGGGAGCAACGGGCTTCATCGGCCGCCGACTCATCGAGCGGCTGCTCGAGCGCAAGGGCAAGATCCATGTGCTCGTGCGCGAGGACTCGCTCGCTCGCCTGGACGAGTCGATCGAGCGGTGGGAAGCGACTTGCGAGGCAACGGTGAGCAGGCGCATCCACCCGGCGATCGGAGACCTGCGTCAGCCCCTGCTCGGACTCGAGGACCAGCAGGTCTCCGAGCTCGAGGGGACGATCGAGCACTTCTTTCACCTGGCTGCCGTGTATGACATGACCGCCTCGGCGGAGCTTGACATGGCGGTGAACGTCGGCGGCACCACCCATGCGGTGGAGCTCGCGGGGGCGTTGCGAGTAGAGCACTTCCACCATGTCTCCTCGATTGCGGTGGCGGGCGCCTACAAGGGCGTGTTCGACGAGGACTCCTTCGACGAGGGTCAGCGACTGCCCTCGCCCTATCACGCCACCAAGTTCGAGGCCGAGCGGATCGTGCGCGAGCAGGGGCTCGTGCCCTGGCGCGTGTATCGCCCCGGGATCGTTGTGGGGGACTCGAAGACCGGCGAGATGGACAAGATCGACGGTCCCTACTACTTCTTCAAGGCAATCCAGAGAATCCGCCGAGTGGTGCCGCAATGGCTGCCGCTCGTGGGGCTCGACCTCGGCAAGACGAACCTCGTGCCGGTGGACTGGGTCGCGGGCGCACTCGACTACATCGCCCACAAGCCCAACCTCGACGGCAGAGCTTTTCACCTCACCTGCCCGCGCTCGCAGCGAGTGGGAGAGGTGATGAATGAGATGGCGTCCGCGGCCCATGCTCCGCGCTTTGCCGTGAACGTCGACAAGCGCGTGCTCGATGCGATCCCGACGGCCCCGCTGTCGCTGCTGATGCGGGTGCCACCGCTGCGCCAGGCCCGCCAGCTCACCCTACGTGAGCTGGGAATCCCCGACGAGGTGCTCGAGCACGTGAACCTGGTGCCGTCGTTCGACACGCGCCAGGCCGAGCGGGCGCTCGCCGGCTCCGGCCTCGAGCACCCGCCGGCGCTACGCGAGTATGCGGTGGCGCTGTGGGACTACTGGGAGCGCGAGATGGACCCGAGCATCAGCCGGGGACGCACGCTTGCCCAGTCGATTGAGGGCAAGCGCATTCTGATCACGGGCGCCTCCTCGGGCATCGGCAGGGCCACGGCCCTGAAGGTGGCTGCGGCCGGCGGCATCCCGCTGCTTGTCGCGCGTAACGTCGAGAAGCTCGAGCAGGCGCGCGCCGAGATCGTGGCGGCGGGCGGTGTGGCGTACGTGTATGCGGCCGACATCTCCGACATGGAGGAGATCGACCGGCTGATCGAGCGTGTGAGGGACGACCATCGCGCCGTGGACATGCTTGTCAACAACGCGGGGCGCTCGATCCGCCGCTCGATCGCTCTCAGCTACGACCGCTTTCACGACTTCGAACGCACCATGCAGCTCAACTACTTCGGCGCGGTAAAGCTGATCATCGGCCTGCTCCCGCAGATGCGCGCGCGAGGGTTCGGCCACATCGTGAACATCTCCTCGATCGGGGTGCAGACCAACCCCCCGCGCTTCTCGGCATACGTGGCCTCGAAGGCCGCGCTCGACGCATTCACGCGCGTCGTGGCATCGGAGACGATCGGCGATGGGGTGACGTTCACGACGATCCACATGCCACTGGTGAGAACGCCGATGATCGCGCCCACAAAACTGTATGACGCGTTCCCGACGATCGCGCCCGAGGAGGCGGCTGACATGATCTGCGAGGCGCTGCGCACGCGGCCCAAGCACATGGGCACCACGCTCGGGACGACCGGCGAGGTGCTCTACGCGCTGGCGCCGGGAGCGGTGGACCGGATACTGCACCTCGCCTATCGAGTGTTCCCCGATTCGGCCGCTTCGCGAGGCGAGACCGAGACCGGCGAGCGGGCTTCGCTTGAGCAGCTTGCGATGGCGAACCTCATGCGAGGCGTGCATTGGTGAGTACCGAGGCCGCGATCGAGGTGCGCGGCCTGCACAAGCGCTACGGCAACTTCGAGGCGGTACGCGGCATCGACATCGAGGTGCGCCGTGGCGAAGTGTTCGGCCTGCTCGGCCCCAACGGAGCAGGTAAGACGACGACCGTGGAGATCCTCGAGGGCTACCGCGCGCGCAGTTCGGGCGAGGTGTCGGTGCTCGGCCACGACCCCGAGCTGCGCGAGATCGAGTTGCGCAAGCGCATCGGGATCGTGCTTCAGAGCGGCGGCATCTACGGCCACCTGACCCCACGCGAGGCGCTGAGGCACTGGGCGAGCTTTTATCCGCACCCACGCGACGTCGAGGAGGTGGTGAGCCTGATGGGATTGCAGGAGAAGGCGGACGTGCGTGCGCGCAAGCTCTCCGGCGGTCAGCTGCGACGCCTGGACTTCGCGCTCGCCCTCGTTGGCGACCCTGAGCTGATCTTCCTCGATGAGCCGACCACCGGCTTCGATCCGCAGGCCAGGCGTACCGCCTGGGAGACGGTGCGCTCGCTGCGCGAGCTGGGTAAGACGATCCTGCTCACCACCCACTACCTCGACGAGGCTCAGGCACTGGCCGATCGCGTGGCGATCGTCAAGGACGGGAGGGTGCTAGCAATCGGGCCCCCGCGGGAATTGACAGCCCACCCACCCGGCGCGGCGCACTACCGCGTCGCCTACCGAGGCGCGGCGGGCGAGCTCGTGGAGGTCGAGACCGACGACCCCACCCGCACCTTGAACGAGCTGACGAGCGAGGCGCTCGCGCGGGGGGAGCGCCTGGAGGAGCTGAGCGTGGCCAGGCCCACGCTCGAGGACGTCTATCTGGAGTTGACCGCCGATGTGTAGTCCGATGGGACCCGTCCTCGGGCGTGCGGATGTTTGCCGAAAATGGGGTGCCCCACGCGCGTGCGAGGCACGCCTCCTGGAGCCACACCGCGATGCCTGACGCGCTCACGCTCACCTGGCGTCAGTATCGACTGGAGCGCCACATGTTCTGGCGCAACCCGAGCGCCGCGTTCTTCAACTTTGCGCTCCCCCTGCTGTTCCTTGCCGCGGGCGGAGCGATTCTGCACGGCAAACAGCACGACCTGAACCTGCTCGTGCCCGCCATCGCGGGCATGAGCGTGATGTCGACGACGTTCACCGCGCTTGCCTACAACATCGTGTTCCTGCGCGAGCGCGGGGTGCTCAAGCGCATCCGCGGCACGCCACTGCCGACGATCTCCTACTTCGGCGGGGTGGCTCTCAACGCGGTCACGAACACGGCGCTTCAGATCTCGATCGTGGTGGTGACGGGCAAGCTTTTCTTCGGGATTGGCTGGCCGCTCGATTGGGGCGAGCTGATCGTGTTCGTGGTGGCGGGCGTCGTGTGCTTTGCCGCGCTTGGTGTCGCCTTCGCCCACACGATCCCCAACTTCGAGTCCACGGCGGCGTACGTCAACGCTGTCTTCCTGCCTGTGGTGTTCGTGTCGTTCTATGCCTTTGACAGCGCCAGCGCCCCCGCGTTCGTGCGCAACATCGCCGACGCGCTGCCCTTGAAGCCGCTGATCGACGGCCTGTCGGGCGCGATGGTGACCGGTGTTGGACTCGGCGAGAACCTGTCCGCGCTCGCCGTAATCGCCCTGTGGGGCGCCTTCGGCGTGTACTTCGCGGTGCGCGGGTTCTCTTGGGAGCGAGCGCGGGATTAGCTCGGCGCGGCGCCCCACGCGGGAGTCGATGAAGCCTGGGAACGTGTCAATATCCGTGCCGATCCCCACCCTGGGGGCCTAAGGGTCCGACGTGCGAGGAGACGACGCGATGAAGCAGCTTGCCGAGGACGTATACATGTTGAAGGGGTTTCCGCCGAACGCGATCAACGTGTACGTGGTGGGAGACGTGCTCCTCGACGCCGCGACCCGCCAAGCGGAGAAGCGCATCTTCAAACAGATCGAGGGCCGGACGATCGATGCGCATGCCCTCACCCACGTGCACCCCGACCATCAGGGCTGCAGCCACGTCGTGTGCGAGCGGCTTGGCATCCCGTTGTGGTGCGGGCAGGACGACGTCCCCGCGATGGAGACCACGGGTAGCGTCGTCGGCTCGAAGGTGCCCGCCTCGATGAAGCGCCTCCAGGAGCGCTTCTGGGTCGGGCCTCCCCATCCGGTGTCCAGGGCGCTGAGCGAGGGCGACGAGGTGGCGGGCTTCACGGTGCTCGACACCCCGGGTCACACGCGCGGGCACATCTCCCTATGGCGCGAGTCCGACCGCGTATTGATCCTCGGCGACGTGCTCAACGACATGAACCTGATGACCGGCATTCCGGGCCTCAACCAGCCACCGGCACTGTTCACGACCGACCCGGTGCGCAACCGCGCGTCGATCCGCCGGCTCGCGGCGCTCAGGCCGGCGCTCACCCTGTTCGGGCACGGTGCGCCGCTGCGCGATCCGGACAAGCTGGCCGACTTCGCCGCGCGGCTGCCGGCCTGAGACGATGAGCGACAGCATCTTCGTGCCCGACGGCGACCTGTACGCGCCGACCGAGCACGCCCGCGGCCCATGGGACCCGCGTGC
>JBARJU010000159.1:0-4676 GCA_049800435.1 Solirubrobacteraceae bacterium | reverse complement strand
GCCCAAGCAGGAGCTGTGGATGCACGAGATGCGCCCGCTGCTCGCCGCCCCGCTGCTCGTGGGGGTCGGCGCCGCGTTCGACTTCCACGCCGGGCTCGTCTCGCAGGCGCCAGCTTGGATGCAGCGGGCCGGCCTCGAGTGGCTCTACCGTTTCTCGCGCGAGCCGCGGCGTTTGTGGCAGCGCTACGCCTCGCAGAACCCACGCTTCGTGGTCGGCTTCGCCCGCCAGTACCTGCGCGAGCGCCGCCGCCGGTAGGTGCGCAAAAGGGCGTTCCCCACGCGCGCGCGGGGAACGCCCCAAAATGGAACTATTGGCCACAGCCCGCTCCGCGGCGGGACGGCCCGCGAGCGCCGATAACCTCTGCGCTGCCATGAGCGAGTTGCAGACAAGCGCCGACGTCTCGGTGATCGGCCTCGGCCGCGTGGGGCTACCGCTCGCGCTGTCGTTCGCCGACCGCGGCCTGAGCACGATCGGGATCGACAACGACGCCGCGCGCCTTGGGTCGGTGCGCGAGGGGACGATGCCCTTCGAGGAGACCGGCGCCCAGGAGCTACTCGACCGCGTGCACGCGGGTGGGCGCCTGTCGCTGTCGGAGCGAGTGGTGGACGCGGCGAACGCCAGACACATCGTGATCACGCTCGGTACCCCCTCGTTCTCGCACATCGAGATCGACATGCGCGACATCCGCTCGGCGCTCGACGACCTACTGGGGGCCTTGCGGCCCGGGCACGCGCTCACGCTGCGCTCGACCGTGGCGCCCGGCACGACCGAGTTTGTGGCGGGCTACCTCGCCAAGCACCGCGACTTTCGCATTGGCGAGAACGTATACGTCGCGCACGCCCCCGAGCGGATCGCCGCGGGCCGCTTCCTCGAGGAGATCGACTCGCTGCCGTGCATCGTCGGCGGCGTGGGGGCCCGCTCCGGCGAGGTGGTGGCCGAGCTGTTCGGGGCGTTCAGGGCGCCAATCGTGCAGACCACGCCAGTGCAGGCCGAGCTCGCGAAGATCTGGGCGAACATCCTGCGCTACACCCACTTCGCCTTGCCCAACCTGTTGATGATGGACTGCGAGCGATACGGGGCCAACGTGTTCGAGGTGATCGACCTCGTCAACCGCGACTATCCCAGGGGAGGTCTCGCGCAGCCGGGGCTGACGGCCGGCACGTGCCTACGCAAGGACTTCGCCTTCTCCGAGGAGCGCTCCAACGCCCCGGGGATGCTGCTGGCGGTGTCGCGCGTCAACGAGTCGGTGCCGCTGTTCCTCGTGGAAGGGGTCCGGCGCAGGCTCGGCCCGGCCGACGGGACGGGCCTCGGCTCGCTCTCCGGACGCAAGGTGGCGGTGCTCGGGCTGGCGTTCAAGGCCGACACCGACGACGAGCGCGACTCGCTCGCGCACAAGCTGATCCGATTGCTCGAGCGCGAGCTGGCCGACGTGGTGGCGCACGACCCACGCGTGAGCACGCCCACCGTGTCCTTCGAGGAGGCCGTCGAGGACGCCGACGTGGTCATCGTGGCAGCCAACCACACCGAGTTCCGCGACCCGCGGGCGCTTGCCGCGATCGCCCGGGGGGCAAGCGCGGACTGTCTGATCGTGGACCCGTGGAACTGTTGGGGCGCAGGCCAGGTCTTTGCCTACGCCGGCGAGCTCGTAACACTGGGAGCGGCGCGGGCATGAGCAAAAACGCTTGCCCCACGCGCGCGCGCGCCGGCCCCCCGTCATGGGGGGTCCCCGGGAGGAGACGTAGGCACCTGGGCGGCATCGCGCGATGAGCCGCGTGCTCGTCACGGGCGGCGCCGGCACGATCGGCGCCGCGGTCGTCAGGCGCTTGCTCGCCGACCCGGCCTATGAGGTGCGCGTATCCGATCGGCGCCCCGCCCCGCAGTGGATGAGGGAGGGGTGTGAGGTTCACACGGGCGACCTGCGCGAATACGAGCAGGCGCGCACGGCAATCGAGGGCTGCTCGCACGTGATCCACCTGGCCGCGATCGTGGGTGGGATCGGCAACTTCCACAAGCTGCCGCACACGCTCACGGAGGTCAACAACGGCCTGTACAACGCCGTGTTCAGGGCCGCCCTGGACCACGACGTGGAGCGCTTCACATACGTGTCCTCCTCGATGGTGTTTGAGCGCGCGACCGAGTTCCCCACGACCGAGGCCCACCTGGTCGACTGCCCCACGCCCCAGTCGGCGTACGGCTTCTCGAAGCTCACCGGCGAGGTATACGCACGCGCGGCGCACGCCGAGCACGGCTTGCCGTACACGATCTGCCGCCCGTTCAACGCGTATGGCCCCGGCGAGATGCCCGACGAGGAGCCGGGCATCGCGCACATGGTTCCGGACCTCATCAAGAAGGTGCTCTCAGGTCAACAGCCGCTCGAGATCTTCGGCTCGGGCGAGCAGACGCGGACGCTCACCCATATCGAGGACATCGCCGACGGGGTCGTCGCGGCGATGTCCTCACCGAAGGGACTGAACGAGGACTTCAACATTTCCGCCTCGCGCGAGCTGACGGTCGCGGAGACCGCCCGCATCGTCTGGGAGGCGTGCGGCAACGACCCGGACGAGCTGGAGCTGAAGCACCTGCCCACGTTCGAGGTCGACGTGCCGCGGCGCTGGCCCTCGGTCGAGAAGGCCAAGCGACTGCTCGGCTGGGAGGCGAGGATCGGGGTGGAGGAGGGCATCGCCTCGACGGTCCGGTGGCTGCGCTCTATAGGGTCCCACCCATGAACAACAAACGCTCCGCGCTCGTCACCGGGATCACCGGCCAGGACGGGTCCTACCTCGCCGAGCTGCTGCTCGAGCACGGCTACGACGTACACGGGATGGTGAGGCGCGCCTCCACCGAGAAGTTCGACCGCATCGAGCACATCCGCGACCGCATCACGCTGCACCAGGGCGACCTGCTCGACCAGCGCTCGCTCGTGGACACGATGCGGGCGTCCCAACCGGATGAGATCTACAACCTCGCCGCGATGTCGTTCGTGGCCGTGTCCTGGATCCAACCCACGCTCACAGCGGAGTTCACCGGCACGGGCGTCACGCGCATGCTCGAGGCGATGCGCGAAGTGTGCCCGCAGGCGCGCTTCTACCAGGCCTCCTCCAGCGAGATGTTCGGCAAGGTGCTCGAGGTCCCCCAGACCGAGACAACCCCCTTCTACCCCCGCTCTCCCTACGGCGTGGCGAAGGCATACGGCCACTTCATAACGGTCAACTACCGCGAGTCATACAACCTGCACGCGACCTCGGGAATACTTTTCAACCACGAGGGGCCCCGCCGGGGGCTTGAGTTTGTTACACGCAAGATTACCTGGCATGCAGCCGCTATCAAGCACGGCTTGACCAAGGAGCTGCGCCTCGGCAACCTCGACGCCGAACGCGACTGGGGCTATGCGAAGGACTACGTGGAGGCGATGTGGCTGATGTTGCAGCGCGACACACCCGAGGACTACGTGATCGCCACCGGCGAGTCGCACTCGGTGAGGGAGTGCTGCGAGGTGGCATTTGACGAGGCCGGACTGGGCGACTTCGAGCGGTACGTGACGATCGACCCGGCGTTCGTAAGGCCCGCCGAGGTTGACCACCTGATCGGCAGCCCGGCGAAGGCCGAGAAGGACCTGGGTTGGAAGCCGAAGACGAGCTTTGAGGAACTGATCCGGCTGATGACCCGCTCTGACATCGACCTGCTGGCGAGTTGACCGTCGGCGAGGTATCGCACGGAGGACTCAAGCTGGCCGTGCGTACGTCCGATCGTCACCTTGAACCGATGACCGCCCGCCCCGCACGATGATGACCGCCGTGCCCGCACGATGACCGTCCCCCTGTTCGACACCTCCAGCGCACTCGAGCCGCTGCGAGAGGAGCTGCGCGCGGCCGTGGCCCGCGTGCTCGACTCGGGCCACTACATCCTCGGCCCCGAAGTCGAGGCGCTAGAGCGCGAGATGGCCGCCTACTGCGGCGCACGGCATGCGATCGGCGTGGCCAATGGCACCGAGGCGATCACGATCGCCCTGCGCGCGATGGGCGTGGGGCCGGGCGATGAGGTGGTGGTTCCATCATTCACCTTTTACGCCTCGGCCGAGGCGATCCCTCCGACCGGGGCCAAGCCGATCTTCTGCGACGTGGACCCGCAGACCTTTTGCATCAACGCGGAAACCGTTGCCGAGGTGCTCACGCCCCACACCAAGGCCGTGATCGCGGTGCACCTGTTCGGCAACATCGCACCCGTCGCTGAGATCGAGGCGCTCGGCGTGCCCGTGCTCGAGGACGCCGCCCAGTCGGCGGGCTCGACGAGCACACACGGGCGACCCGGCTCGCTCGGCACGGCCGCGACGTTCTCGTTCTTCCCCTCCAAGAACCTCGGCTGCTTCGGCGACGGGGGCATGATCGTCACCTCCGACGATCGCGTCGCAGAGCTTGCGCGCGTGCTGCGATTCCATGGCTCCCACGACAAGGTGACCTACGACATGGTCGGCTACAACTCGCGCCTGGACGAGCTACAGGCGGCGATCCTGCGCGTGCAGCTCCCGCACCTCGACGGTTGGTCGGACGGTCGCCGCCGCGCGGCCGCGCACTACGCCGAGACGGGCCTCGGCGAGCTCGTCACGCTCCCCCGCCCGACGATCGGCTCCCAGCCGGCGTGGCACCTGTACGTGGTGCGCCACCCCGAAGCCGACCGC
>JBARJU010000158.1:0-26926 GCA_049800435.1 Solirubrobacteraceae bacterium | reverse complement strand
GTCCAGCAGCCCCGCGCCGTGCACAAGCTCCACGGTGGCGCTGCCCGCCGCGATCGCCGCACCGCAGCCGCTCGCGTCGAAGCCCGCGTCGAGGATTCGTCCGTCAGGACTGTCGCGGTCGAGGGCGATGGAAATGCGGATCAGGTCGCCGCAAGCGGCCCCTCCGGCCGCGCCCGTGCACGCATCGCACGGCACATGACCTCGTCCCACAGGCATTTCCATGTGATTGGCAAGCTCGACGCTCATCGTCGGTCGAGTTTAGGGGCCCGCTGCTTCGGCGAGACTCCGCAAGCCGGCGCAGCGCCACAGATCCTGTCCGCGAGTCGCCGAGACGCCCTGCACGGGAGTGCGATTGTTGGCGTCGGCTAGTGCTTTGCGAGGCGTGCTTCGCGCACTGCTTGACGAAGCGCGAACACGTCGGTGAGCCCAGTGAGCGTGCTCACGACACCGCGCCGGTTGACGATCAGGATCGTAGGGGTCTGGTAGACGCGAACGACTTCTGTGATCGTCCCGAACATGCCGACCTGGCGGGCGAGAGCCGCGTGCATGGTGACCGTGCCACCGGAGCCGCCGGCGACCGCGATCGCCTGGGTCCTGACCTCCCGGTCAACTGTGGACCTTGGGTTCCAGAACACGAGCATCACTGTCTTTCCACGGGCCAGCTCGCCTTCCACCGCCAGTTGTGCCGCGCTGCGTCGGTGATGGTGGGCCTTCGCGGACGAGCGTGTCCGCGCGTGTGTCCGCGCGGCTTTGCGCGCGAGCTCGGCGGCGGCGATCGACTGTTGCGCAGCCGTGGCGCCAGAGGCTTTCGTGGCCGCGATATTGGGCGGGGGGGCCGTCGAGGGATGAGATTCAGCCAAGGCTTCGGCTGACTTGTGCTGGAGTTGTTGAGCGTTCTGCTGTGAGGTGGCCACGGCGCCGTGCGCTTTGGCGATCGCGCGAGTGAGCCCTTCCACTCCCGGGGCCGCTCCGTGATAGACGTGGGTGGGCGCCGCGGCGGATTTGGCTTCGGTCGCCGGGCCAGTCCTCGCCGGCGTGTGAGCGCTCCCTGGAGCCGGTTCGCTCGGGTTGGAGCTATGAGCGCGTAGAGCGAACACCCATACGAGCCCGAGCACGGCTACGGCGCCGAGCGCGATCTGAAACGGACGCGAAAGTTGTGCCACGTCCCTCACTTCGGCATCTTCGCGCCGAGAGTTGAACGGCGAGACCGGCCATGGACGCCGCGCAAGCGCTATTTCATGCGTATGCACCTGTCGCACGCGTGCCTTGCCGACGGCCCACCCGAGTGCTGGGGGCGATGACGGCGTTGGCGCGCAAGCGTCCCAGAGGCTACGCGAGCTCGCGCAAACCGCGCAGGACCGCGTGCACGACGGTGCCCGTCTCGAGCGTCTCCTCGCCTCCACCCTGCATGTCCCGCAAGAGCGTCGTCGTCTCCCCCACGCTGGCCATGAATCGGGCCTCCAGGCGATTCGCATGCCCGCGCTGGCCCTTCGGCGAGCGCCCGGCCATCTCCATCTGCGCCGTCAATCCCGCCGAGCGTGCCTCGCTGAGGATCTCAAACGCAGCCGCCTTCACCCGCGAGAACGACCCATCCTCCTCCATATCCTCAAGCCCGACATACAGATCCACGGCGGGGCCGCCCGCCGCCGGCGGGCCGCCGGCGAGGAGAATCCGCTCGACTCCGGCCGCCCAGCCTATCCCCGGCGTGGTGGGTCCCCCGAGTTGCTTGACAAGTCCGTCGTAGCGTCCGCCGCCGCCGACGCCGCTCTGCGCGCCGAGAGCGTCGCTGGTGAACTCGAAGACCGTGCGCGTGTAGTAGTCGAGGCCCCGCACAAGCGTCGTATCGACCTCGTAGGCCATCCCGGCCAACTCGAGTAGTTCCCGCACCGTCGCGAAGTGCTCGGCATCCTCGGCGTCGAGCTCGTCCAACAAACGCGGCGCCGAGCGCATCGCCACGACCGTTGCCTCGTCAGAGGAGTCGAACGCACGCAGCGGGTTCAGGTCGATTCGCGCCCTCACCTCCGGGGAGAGACGCGCCTCGTTGGCCCTCAGATACTTTTTCAGGCGATCGCGATATCGCTCACGGCTCTCGCTGCTGCCAAGGCTCGACAGACGCAGCCGCACCTCCCTGACCCCCATCTGCTCGAGCAGCGTCCCCAGCAGCACGATCGACTCGGCGTCCACCGCCGGGTCCTCCGAGCCGAGAGCCTCCGCTCCCACCTGCCAGAACTGGCGGTAGCGACCCGCCTGGGCGCGCTCGTAGCGAAAGAAGCTCGACAGGTACCACAGCTTTACGGGCTGAGGGCGCTTGTGCATGCCATGCTCCACATAGGCTCTGCACACCGGCGCCGTGCCCTCCGGGCGCAACGTCAGCGAGCGTCCACCTCCGTCTGTCAGCGTGTACATCTCCTTTTGCACGATGTCCGTCGAGGAGCCAACCCCGCGCGCGAACAACTCGGTCGCCTCGAAGGTGGGCGTCTCGATGCGCTCGTAGCCGGCGCCCTCCAGGATCGAGCGCGCTCGCGCCTCGAGCGCCATGCGCATCGCCGCCTGCTCGCCGAGCACGTCGAACGTGCCCCGCGGCGCCTTGATCGGCTCGCCGCTCAACTTCCCTGCGCCGGCACCGGCACGGGGGCGATCGCAGCGGCGCGCAACTCGGCGAGGAACGGATTCGCGTCCCACTCGCGGCCAAGCGTCGTAGTGCCCATGTGGCCGGGATAGACGGCTGTGTCGCGCTCAAACCGCTCCATGAGCCCGCCGATCGAGCGCTCTAGCGTCGCCCAATCGCCGCCGGGCAGGTCGACGCGGCCGACCGAGCCCTGGAACAGGACGTCGCCGGAGAGCAGCGCCAGAGGGGCGCCAGTCGATCCGGGCTCGCCGTGTGCGCCCGATGCGGGCGTGCCGGCGGGTGTGGCGTCGGCTCCAGGGGTTACCTCGGAGATCGCATAGGTCACGTGGCCGGGACTGTGGCCCGGAGTGAACAGCACCTCAACATCCAGCGCGGCCAAGCGCAAGCGCTCGCCGCCCTTGACCGTGTGCTCCGCGTTCCAACTCTCAAATGGTCCGAATCCGGGCATCGTCCACGTCACGATGTCCGCGAGCACCCCGACCTCGATCTCCGGGCAGTACACGGGCGCCCCTGTCGCGCGGGCGACGGGAGCCACCGCACCGACGTGGTCGAAGTGGCAGTGGGTGATCAGGATCGCCTCGATCTGGACGCCGAGCGAGTCCGCCGCGTCGAGCAGGCGCTGAGGCTCCTCCCCCGGGTCGATCATCAATGCGCGCGTGGACCGCGCGCCCGCACGTACGAGATAAGCGTTCTCCTGGACCGGACCTACGGTGAACGCGCGCACGTCGATCACTTCACGCCCGCACCCTTCTGCTTGGCCTTGCTCGCCACCCGGCGCTTGTATAGCCACGAATCCGTGTAGTAGCTGATCGGCACGTATCCGATCAACACGATTGGGAACAACGCGATCGCCTCGTTGGGCTTTTTCAGGAGCAGGATGCTTATCAAGAGCATCAGCACCGCCGCCGCCATCGCTCTATAGAACGCTCCGCGCCAACTGGGCGGCTGTTCGAGGCGACTGAGGGGCTTCTCCTTCGCTGAGGCTCTGCCGTCCTTGCCGGTCTTCTCGGCGCTCGTCGGCTTGCGCCCTGTACGCCCGCGCGACTCCACAACGCCCGCCGCGTTGCCTCGGTGCTTGGTCTGCCGCTTGCGCTTCGTCTGAGCCATCTCGCGCCTTGTTCGTGTCTCTACACGGGATACCTGCCTCTCGCGATACCGCGAGGCCCCTACAACCCTAGTGCGTTCTCGATTATGTGCACCCCATCGTCGAAGCCCACAAGCGGGACATCCGCGGGGAAGCCCTCGAGGGCGGCCCGCGGGGCGAGGCCGACGAGCTCCGCCCGCGCCACGCCGGCGTGCCTGCAGACCGCCTCGACGACTGTGCTCAAAGGGACGTCGAGTGGGCGCTCGACGTTAACCGAGACCTGTGCGACTGTCTCTCCAAGTGGGCCGCCCCACGCGCGCGCTTGGGACGGCCCACCTCTTGAGTCCCCGTCCTCCAATGCGGTGCGACGCAATCGCACCCCGATCGCCCGCACCCCTGGAAGCCCTTCCGAGCCGCCCTCGCGGATCAGGCTGGCGATGCGCTTCGCATCTTCGACGCTTGCGGGCGGCGCAAGCTCCAGGTTGAAGGCCACCAGCGGCTCGCGGGCCGCCACAAGCGTCGCGCCGGCGGTCGGGTGCAGTTGCGAGGGACCGAAGTCGGGGCGCAGTGCCCCTGAACTCAACCTGCCTGCCAAGCGGGCCACGCCTCCGCGCCGCAGTTCGGCGCGCGCGCGTCCCTGCGCGAGCTCGCCGTATAGGAGCACCGGCACGCCGAGCCCCTCGCCGATCTCATGCGCAACTACCAGTGCCTCGGCGCACGCCGCGCCCCGTTGCGCTGCGCTGAGGTAGACGACCGGCATCACGTCCACGGCCCCCACGTGTGGATGCTCGCCGATTTCCGCCGGGTCGCGAGCCTCGCCCACGTCGATGCGCTCCACCGCCACCGTTGCTCCCGCCAGCAGCGCGCTCGACAACTCTCCCTGAGCGCCGGCAAGCGTGAACACGGAGCGGTGGTGGTCCGCGTCGGAGTGGACATCCAGCAAGCGCGCCATCCCCTGCGCTGTGAACGCCCGCGCAACCGCCTCCACCGTCGCCCGATCTCGACCCTCGGACACGTTGGGAACAGCTAGCAGGTGCTTTTCGGGCGGCATCGACAGAGGTCTAAGGCAACAGGCGGACACGACCGGACGACCAGGCGTGAAAGGCTAAACTCCCCGCTCCCGCCGGAGTAGCTCAGTTGGTTAGAGCAGCGGAATCATAATCCGCGTGTCGGGGGTTCGAGTCCCTCCTCCGGCACTGCCGCAATGCCTCTATCCAAGCGGTTTTGACTGTATCAGGGGGTGCAGACGAGGCGTCTTAATTTCCCCACTGATTTCCCCAGGGGGCGTCGCGGGGGCGTGGCGCTGCGATTAGGAGCCGAAAAGCGCGTCGATCTCCGGCGCGAGGAGGTCGAGCAGCCGCAGCACGTCGATCGGCATTACGAGATGACGGATGCTGGCGTGGGTGGTCTCGTTGCGCAGGTCGCGCATCGTGTCCCATCGCTGGCGCTTCTCGGGCGCAACGATTCCGTCTGCGATCAGCCACTCGACGCGGCGCTTGAAGTCCGGCCAGCGAAGGTCGCCTTCGGGATCGCGCGTCTTGTTTGCCGGGCCGTCGGCTTGCTTGTATCGGTGGAGCACGGCAGCGTCCGCGACACGCCGGAGCTGGTGTTCTGCGATCGCATACAGCGGGTAGTAGAACCATCCATAGAGGGCGAGCCCGCGTGCGACCTCCCACATGTCGCGGATCTCGACGGGCACGGTGGCGTTTAGCTCGACAGCTAGGAGCTGCTCGGCCCAGCCATCGCCGCTGGCGGCGCGACGCTCGCCGGTGACGAGGTTGATCGCGCCGAAGGCCCGGCCGGTCTCGTCGGGCTGGAGCCAGCTCTCCAGGGTGAGGTGCTTTACGCCGTCGTCGCGCTGGCCTGAATCGCTCACGAGGAAGGCTCCGCAGTGGCGAGTGCTGCGGCCCGGAAGCGTTCGCGTGCCTCGCCGACTTCTCTGTAGAAAGGATGTGCCTGGTTGTGGGTGCGGTTCAGAGGTGGGCGCATTCGACGGACGATCTCGGCCTCGATGTCCCACGGCTCGGGAACGCGGACCCATTGCACGCGAAGGTTGGCGTCCATCCAGGCCGTGAGCGCGTCGTTGTCGGCGTCGGCCAGGAGCGGCCGGTCAGTCCACTGGAGGCGCCAGCCTTCCCGCTGATAGAGAAGCGAGGCAAGCGCGCGGCGTAGCGTCGAGCGTCCCGCATCCTTGCCGTGATCTCCAAAACGCGCTCGCAGGACTCGCTTCGAGCTTGCGCGACCTGGCCCGATCCCGACATAGATGAGGCCGACTGGCTCGACTGGATGCTCCGTCGTCGGGACGACCGGGAGCGCTTCGGAGTTGATGAGCCACCAGGCGTAGATCCCGTGCGCGGCGCGATCGGCGTCCAGTGCCGCCCGTATCTCGGATATAGAGAGCAGCGGAGTACGTTGCAAGCCCGCGATCACCTGTCTGCTCGTCGGTGAGGACATCGAGGCAGCGTAGCCTCGCGGCCGGGCGGCGTTCGGTGTGGACACTGCCCCGTTCGACTTACGCCCGCTCGCAGCTTATGAGAACGTGTGTTCGTATGTACGTGATCTCCGACCCGGAGCAGCCGCATGTGGCTCTCGGCACCGCCGCAACGCTGGAGGGGATCGCTGACGCGCTCGCCGCGAGGTCCAAGCCTGACTTGGAGGTGTACGTCAGCCAGGACGGTCACACTCGTGCCCTGGACGCGGCCGAGCAGATCGAGCTTGATGAGCGAGTTGGAGCTGCGCGGTTGTCCTCCGGGGAAGGCGAACGGTCGAGGAGCTAATCCTCGGCGCGTTGGGCTCGGCACAAATCGGTTGGCCGCTTCTGGCACCTCGCGGTCTGTAAGGGGTATGCAAGCACCATCAACAGCTAGCCCCCCGGCCGCATTGACCGAAGATCGGCTGCTGCGCCCCGAGCAGGCCGCTTGGTATCTCAACGTCAAGACGAGCTGGATTTACGAGGCCGTGAGGGCTGGCCGCCTGCCTTGCCATCGAGTAGGTCGGCATATTCGCTTCACGCGCCCCATGCTCGATGCCTGGCTGGCTGAGCAGCCGCGGCATTAGCGGGGGCGCTTTGTGCTGTTGGGCGAACTGGATGCGACGCCACAGGGCTGGGTGACGATGAATATGGCGGATCAGGACCCCAAGTAGCTCTCAGCGAAGGCCGTGCTGCCTTCGGAAAGGAACGCGCTCCCGTCAGCTACGCACACGATTGAACTGGAACAGGAGATTCCGTCGAAGTAGCTATCGAGGGCGCCGGAGGGATTGGGCGTCGATTGCACGATCCAAGAGCTGCCGTTCCAATTCTCCGCGAGACTAGCTGCACCACCACCGGCGTAGAACTGCCCTACGGCCTCACAGGCGCTCGTAGATGAGGCGCATGAGACGTACGCGGTCTCGCCGGCTTCGGCGCCTCCCGGGAGGACCGCACCAGTACTCGCCCACGAGCTACCGTTCCACTCCTCGGCGAGCGGCACGGGTGACGTACCAAGGCCCTGGTCCCAATAGCCGACCGCGACGCACGAACTCACCGTTGGACAAGAGACACTGTTCAAGCCGCTGTAAACGCCGCTCCCTGGATTGGGCGTCGCCTGGATTGCCCACACAGAGCCGTTCCAATGCTCGGCGTAAGCCTCCCCCGTGAAAATGCCTTCGTCGTTGTTGTAGCCGCCGACAGCAGTGCAGTTATTTTCGGCCGGACACGAGACGGAGACGAGATCGGTATCAACTGATCCGGTGGGGGTCGGGGTAGTGAGCAGCGACCAATTGGTGCCGTTCCACTTCGCGGTGACCGGCGTAAATTCGCCGCCGCTGAAGTTGGCTTGGCCCGCGGCGATACAGAAGGTCGCGGACGTACACGAATCGGAGATGAAGGAGGTGGATTCGGCGCTGCCTACCGTCGGCATTGCCACGGATTCCCAGTCGCTTCCCGTCCACCTCGCGGCGTGTTCGGCTCCAACCACCATACACCACGTGGTGGAGACGCATGAGACGCCCGCGGGACTCCCCACGTTCGCCGTTGCCTGGTGCGTCCAGCTGCTCCCGTTCCAGATCTCCGTCAGTGTCGCTCCTTCGGCGCCGCCAACAGCCAGACACCAGCTCCCGCTCACACAAGACACCCCAGCGAGGCCGCTATGCATCGCCGAGATACCGGGCAGCGGTTGCAACGTCCAGCCGGCTCCTGGCGACCCACCGCCGCCTCCGGGGCCGACGGGGCTGGAACCACCACCGCCACCACCTGAGCCACCTCCGCCTGAACTACAGCTATGAGTGAATTCGTGTTTCCAGAAGACGATGTTTGCGAGGTCGAAGGTCCAGTCCGCGAACCAGACATGAGCGTACGCGGTTAGGTCGGCTTCGGCGTCACCTTCGATGACACGGCACGCCTGGCCGTTTGTGTTCTCGAGCTTGGCCGTCAGTGTTGGTCCAAGAGTTCCCGTAACTCCGAGCCGACCGAACGCGTTGAGGCCGAGCTGGAGACCCAGGTTCGTACTGACTTCCGCCGCTCCGGTGAAGTCGACGTTGCTGGAGTTCTTTAGTTCGTGAATGTCGTAGTTGCCGGAGCCGGTCGAGCTGCGGAAGAACGCGAATGTCACGCGTGGTTCCCATGTAAAGCTGGCGCTCACAGCACCCCCGGCATGGACGGAGAACTCGGGGCCGATTTCGATGAAGAGGCCGGTGTCGCCGATTGGGATTTGCGCCACTAGCGACCCCGTACAGCTCGCGGCGGCAGAGAACTGCAGGCCCACGCTGAACTTCATCGGCCCGCCGACAAAGACCTGAATGTAATTCGGGATCTTGACGCTTAGCGCGTAATGGACCTGGGAGAGATCGACAGTGATGTGTGGAGTCGGCGCTGAGCCCGAGCACTTCCAGTGCGGAGTAAGAGGACCGAGCGAAGCCAGATGGCCCGTGACCAATCGCGCCGTGCTCGCTCGGGCTGAGGTCGGAATCGCTGCTTCGGCAAGCGAGCCGCTCGCGTTGACCTGATAGCTGCTGAAGACTTCGCTGAGCGCTGCTGGTCGCAGCGTCACGGTCGTGTGGCCGCCCTGGTGGGAGACCCCAGTGACGACGCCGACGACCCCCCTCGGAGCGCTCGGCGACGGGTTGACGACGAGGCCATGTCCAACAGCGGGCACGTGCGCGCCCGACGCTAGCCTCACCAGCGATCCCGACGAGCCAGTTGCGGAGACCTTCGTCACGGCTCGGGGGGAGAGCGTGATTGTGGAGTGGCGCGTCCGCGCCTTGTATCTCTTGACGGGAGACTTGTGTCGTGGCTTGTGCCGTTGCTTTTTGCCGGCCGCATGAGCGGAGAGAAAGGACGCTGGAAACTCGGGCGTCCCAGGCAGCGATGCCGCCGCGCCGGACACGTCAGCGATCGTTAGGAGCATCCCCAAAACACAGACAAGCAGGGTGGCGCGTTGAATCCGCCCCGCCGCGCGCGTCCTCAGACGAGAGGCGAAAGCGACGAGCAGTCTTAGTCCGACGTTTGCCATTTCCTCCCCCTCTCGCGGTTTTAGCGCCACTCACGACGTTATTGAACCATACCGAATAGCCGACTGTTCATGGCTTCAGACTTCGGGTCTCCCGGACGGTCACGCCCATCGAGCCGGCAAAGCTCATCAGGACTTCGACGCGGTGGCGCAGACCGTGTCGCACAACGGCCTTGCCGGTGCGCGTTGGCCGAACGGCGATCGTTCCAGGGCCCGGTGAGGTTCGGCGCAGTCGGCCTTCGGCGATGACGAGGCGGCGCCGACCGACCTGCATCGAGATAGCCACGCCAACGCTGCCAGCGGCGGGAAATCTCACGGTGACGTGACCGACGTGAAGGCGCCCCCACAAGCCTGCAAGCGAGATGCGAGCAGTGGCCAGCGCGTGGGCCAGCGCAGTGCGGGCGCGCGGTCGCGCCCTCGTCGCGCTCCCTTGCTGGGTTTCCGGCGCGGAACTCGCGCCGCCCATTCCAGGATAGGACGGCACGCCGGGTGGTGGGCTGAGCGAGTCGGCGCGAGCGAGCAGCGTCTGACCGGATTCCGTGTAGAGCGCGAACCAGAGACTGCCCGTTGTGCTTTCTTCCATGTCGGCAATACCAAGCTCCATTGGGATTGGCGGCGGGACCGGCATGAATGTCGAGAACGCACCCCCCGACGACTCGTAGCTGACCATGTTGGGATGCCCGCCTGAGACGATCCAAAGGCCGCCGTCGCTCGCCTCATGCAGCTGTGTGCCGAACGTGCAGGCACCTGTCCAGAAGCCTTCGCCGTGTGGGACGGATACTGCCCACTTTGGGACGACGTATTCCGTCTTGCCTGAGGCAGTGTAGGTGCCGATCTGACCGGTCTGGTTTTCGTCCCAGGGCGTGCTGTCGGACCATAGTAGGTTCCCGCCGCGACCGGCCTGCGTGAAGTAGGCATTTGGCGCGCTGAAGTTTGCTGGTCGAGTCTGCTCGGCGCTTAGTTCACCGGCTGGGCTGAGAAGCCCTACGGTGATAGAGGCCGCTTCGGTGCGCTGCCACCACACGTCATCTCCTGGACCGGGACCCACGAATTCCAATCCGGCTTCTAGTGGCACGGTGGTCGCCGTGCCGGAGTAACTCACGAACGCGACGTGGCCTGGCGAGGTATGGCTGGGGTTCATCCACATGCCGTCGGTCACGGGCATGATCGTGTCTTGTGCGTAGTACGCGTGGGTTGGCATCTCGTATTCGACTGATGTCAAGGGATATGAGTTGACCTTGCCCGCGGGAGAGACGCTGTAGGCGCTACACGGCTGTTCGCCGCTGTTCGACACGCCAGAGCAGCCGAGCAGCCAAGCGTTTCCGTCGGTGCCGAGCTTGATCGAATCGGGCAGAAGCCCGTTAGGCATGGGCACGTGTTCGACAGTGCCGCTGGCGTTCATGTGCGTAAGGCCGCCGTAGCTCTGGGACTGTGAGGTCCAGGTTTCCGCCCCCAGCACCCACGCGCCGCCGACGCCGTCCGGTGCCGCCTTCGTGAACAGTGCTCGTCCCGTTTGCGCTGGGAACGTCGTGATCTGTCCGGTGTCGGTGACGCGGCCGAGCCTGAACTGGCTGGTGGCATCATCGCCGGTTTCGCTGATCTGCTGGATGAACCACATCGCCCCCGACTGATCAGGGACCAGTTGCGTGACCGGCTGGCCGGTGCCGTCGAGGCCATAGTCCATGATCGGAGCGGCCACGGCGCTTGACGTACCCGCTCCGCCAGAGAGGATCGCGAGGACGAGTACGACGAGCCACGTGAACACGCCCGCTCGTGGCCTGCCGCGCTTCGGGTTCATCTTCACGTCATCTGATTGCATCGTCCTCCGTCCCTTCTCCACGTTTGCCGTACTCCGATCCTGGCCGCCGCCGAGCTGTCGCCCAATCCACTAAAGGTGTGGACTTACGACACCTTGCGCGAGATCAGCTGCGTGGTTCGGCGGTGTAGTGCTGGGCCGGTGGTGAGCCTCTGGGTCTTGTTGCGGTGAGCTCCTCGACCTTGCCGGCGCTAGCCCTGAGTGGAGGCAGCCCTAGCTACAACGGCGGCACTTGGTTGTTGACCTGCGGGCCGTGGTACATGTGGCTCTGCCGCTTGCAAACGGCGGGGAAGAAGAATTGGACGCTGTCGCTGCGGACGCCGTTGTAGCTCGCGAATAGGGTCGCGCGCCCGACCGTGCCTACCTTGCATCGTGGGTCGCTGCTGGCGACGACGCGCACGTGGATCTTCATGATGTTCCCCGGATAGCCCCACATGGTCGCGTAGTGGGAGTGATAGTCGAGGTGATGCGCCACAGTCATCGTGATCGCGCGGGTGGGTCCGCCGTCGAATCGCCATTCCTGGCAGATGATCCCGGAGACGGTGTTGGCGTCGAGGTTGATGTGCCCGTGACCGCGCGCGAACGCACCAGTCCGGTCGGGCGCCGTACCCGTGTGAAAGCCCCAGGGGGGAATGCCCGGAACGATCGGGATCTCACCGCACCCAGCGGAGTACGCACGAGCGCGGCTGGCTATGCCGAGGAGTCCAAGCAGCACGAAGAGCAAGGCAGGAATCGCTCGTATCAGGGCGCGCCGACGCACAGTGGATGTTGCGGTGCGTGTCACGCTTTGTACGCGAAGATCTTGGTGATGCCATCGTGGCCCGCATTGGAGCTTGAACCCACGTTGATCATTTTGAGGTTCCTGTCTGACGTTGCGGGCTCGAGGCGACCTGCATCACCGCGCCTTGGCTGTGTAGTGCTGAGCGGCAGTGAGCGTCTTGGTCTTTTTGCGTAGGAGGTCGAGCACCTTGACCTTGCCGGTGGCAACGCTCACCTTGGATTGGCTGCATTCGTCCTGGGTCAGCCAGCGGGTGCCCTGCACCGTTGTGCTGACATAGTGGCCGGTCGTGCCCCAGCTGCCGCCTTTCTCGGACACCCATAGATGCCGCGACTTCGGGCCGCGTTTCGCTCGGCTCACGGCAGCGGAGCCGCGTGGCAGCGCGACGCGCGGGCAGCCGGTGAGCCTCAGGGAAAGCACGAAGTGGGTCTCCTGGCTGCCTGCGCGGTCCTGCTTGACGATGAACCGTCCGCCGTAAGCTTCGGCGGTCTCGGTGCCGCTGCTCGTCGCGACGGTAACGAGCACGCGGCCGTTGGCCGCGTCGACTTCGCTGCCGTTAGGGATCGAGCTCGTGCCCGACAGCGCGACGAACCTGCTCGCGCCCGCCAGGCGGATCGTGACCGTGCCGCCAGCCGGCGCGACCGTCTCGCTCGTCGCGAGGACGGGAGCCGGAGTCACCGGCGGCGGCGTGCCTACCTGCGCGGTGATCGCCGTCGTGCTCGAACCGCCGCCGCCACCAGATCCGCTCGTGCCGCCTTTCGGTTCTTCGGTGTTTTCGTGGTGTTCTTCGGTCGACTCGAGGTATGAGAGCACGTCGCCGTGTTCGTCAACTGCGGCGCAGAACGAAACCGACGGACACGACGCCGCGGTGAGACCGACGCCATTGTCAATGCTTGCCGGTGCGCTCCATACAGCCCCGTCGTAAGCGAGCGCGTGCCCACTCACGTCTACCGTTACGCAGAAGGAGGATGAGGCGCATGTCACCGATGAAAGCCCGTTACCGCTTGCGTCGATGCTTACTGGGGCACTCCAGAAAGTGCCGTCGTACCTTAGGACGTTTCCGTTGGAGTCCACCGCCAAGCAAAAGGAGGAAGAGACGCACGCGACTGACGAGAAACCCCCACCGCTGGCGTCGATGCTCACTGGTGCGGTCCAAGCGCTACCGTTGTACGTGAGAGCGTGCCCGCTCCCGTCTACCACGACACAGAAGAACGCCGTCGGACACGAGATCGACGTGAGGCTGCCACTGCTGTCGATGCTCATCGGGCTGCTCCACGAGCTACCGTTGTACGTGAGCACGTGCCCGCTCGAGTCGACCGCGTTACAGAAGGACGACGAAGCACACGCGACGGACGAGATTGCGCCGCTCGCATCAATGTTCGTCGGCGCAGCCCATGTAATCCCGTTGAAGGTCGTGGCGTTTCCGCGCCCGTCGGTCGCGATGCAAAATGAAGAGGACGGACATGATATGGCGGTAAGCAAGCCGAGGTCGTCGACGCTAGCTGGTGGCGTCCACGAGGAGCCGTTGAACGTGATTGCGCGACCATTGGTGTCTGCGGCAGCACAGAACGGACCAGATGGGCAGGACAGTGACCGCAGCCCGGCGCCGCCAAGGACGTGGACCGACCATGAGCTGCCGTTGAACGCGAATACAGTGTCGCCGTAATTGACGGCCATACAGAAGGATGGACCTACGCAGGACACCGACGTCAGGTCGAAGCCGAAGTTGGACGCGCGAGTGTCGACGGGAGTTTCACCGCTCCACGACGTTCCATTGAACGTGACGACAGCGTTTGAATTGTCGACCGCCACGCAATCCGACGAGGAGACGCATGACACTGCCGCGAGACCGAAGCCTCCGTCGTCGATATCGGTCGGCGCGCTCCACGAAGTGCCGTTGAACTGCACCGCATTTCCCGCGGCCGATTCCCCGTTGTTGTCGACGGCGACGCAGAACGATGAGGAGACGCACGATACGGACGTGAGCGGGAGCCCGCTTGTGTCTACTTGTTTCGGGGCGCTCCAGGATGTGCCGTTGTAGATGACGGCTTCATCACCGCTGTCGACCGCGACGCAAAAGGATGACAGGGGGCACGACACCGACGTCAGCCCCCCGCCGCCACCGTCGATGGCCTGCAGCGTGCTCCAGGCCACGCCGTTGTACAAGACAGCGTTACCATCCGCGTCCACCGCTGCGCAGAAAGCCGAGGACGGGCACGACACCGACGTCAGCCCCCCGCCGCCACCGTCGATGGCCTGCAGCGAGCTCCAAGCCACGCCGTTGTACAAGACAGCGTTACCATCCGCGTCCACCGCTGCGCAGAAGGCCGAGGACGGGCACGACACCGACGTCAGCCCCCCGCCGCCACCGTCGATGGCCTGCGGCGCGCTCCAGGCCACGCCGTTGTAGATGACGATGGCGCCTTGTGCGTCGGCCGCGACGCAGAACGCACTTGAGGCGCAGGACACCGAGTGGGCGGTCACGCGCGGATCGACAAGCTTCGGCGCCGACCAATCCGCGGATGCCAGGGCGGTCGCTGGCGCTAGGAGGGCGGCTACGAGCCCGATGAGCGCACCGAGGCTAGCGGCGAACGCTGCGAGGCCGATCCACTTCCGGGATCGGGCAGATGCGTTCGGGGGGTGCGCGGCAGCCTCGCGGAGCATGATGACTCTCCAGTGGGCCGATACAGGGTGGCTCGTTGGTTGGCTCACTGTCGTCCTTTCTTAGCGCCGCTTGGCTGTGTAGTGCTGGCCGGTGGTGAGGGTCTTGGTCTTGTGGCGGACGAGATCGAGGACCTCGACCTTGCCCGTGGCGACGCTCACCTTGGATTGGCTGCATTCATCCTGGGTAAGCCAGCTTGTGCCTTGGACCGTCGTGCTGACGTAGCGGCCGGTCGTGCCCCAGCTGCCGCCTTTCTCGGACACCCATAGATGCCGGGACTTCTGACCGTGTTTGCCGTGGCTCGTGATCGCGGCTGCAGAGCCGTGCGGCAGCGCCGTGCGCGGGCAGCCGGTCAACGCCAGCGAGAGCACGAAATGGGTCTCATAGCTCCCGGTGTGGTCCTGGTGGAGCACGAAGCGCCCGCTGTAGGCTTCGGCGCTCTCCGTCTGCCCGCTCGGCGTTGCCACCGTGATGACGAGGCGACCGTTGGTGGCATCGACTTCACTGCCATCGGGGATCGCGCTCGTCTTTGAGAGCGCCACGAGGTTGCTGGTGCCTTTCAACCGCAGGGTCACCGTCCCAGACACGAATCTGACCGTCTGGCGCCGGCCGACGAGCGGGGCCGGGGTCGATTCGGCCGGCGGGGTCACGACCTGCGAAGTCGTGGCCGTGGTGGTGGACCCACCGCCACCACCGTTCCGAGCCGCAGCTTCTTCTTCGGCGCGTTTTTTGGCAGCCGCTTCTTCTTCGGCTTTCCTTTTCACAGCGGCTTCTTCTTCGCCGGAGCTTGACGCTTTGACCACCGCGGTGGCAGCTGAGATCGCGGGCGCGCTCGGGCCACCTCCTTTACTCGCTATCTCTTGGACCTTCACGGTGTGGCCGACATCGGTGCCTTTCAGGACGTAGCTCGACGTTTCAGCACCTTTGATCGCCGAACATTCACCGCCGCCGCCGCAGTCAAACCATTGATAACTGAATACTTCCGGTTCGTGCGTCCATGAGCCGTGGCTCTCGCTCAGTGTATGGCCGTCTTCTGCTGCTCCCGACAGCGCGGGCGGACTCAGGTTCGTCGGCACAGCCACCGTTGCGGCCGAAAAGGTAAGAGCGTTGCCCAATTTGTCAACGACTGCACAGAAGGAAACGTTGGGGCACGATACCGGGTAATAGTCGGCTTCCGAGTTCGCGCTTTCGTCGATCCCGGTAGGCCCGCTCCAAGATTTGCCGTCGTAGGTCAGTACGCGTCCGCCGAAGTCCGTGGCGACGCAGCGCGAAGTGGATGGGCACGACACGAACAGGACTGGGTATTTGAACGGCTCGATTTTGGCCGGAGCGCTCCACGCGGTACCGTTGTAGATCAGCGCGTTGCCGTTTTCGTCCACAGCGACACAGAACGTCTTTGATCGGCATGACACGGATTGGATAGGGGTCGTACCGTCGATTTCAGCGGCCGCACCCCAAGACCCTCCGCTGTAGACCAGCGCAGCTCCGTGGTCGTCAACTGCGACGCAGAATGCGGTGTCCGGACAGGACACCGATGTCAGGTAGATAGAGCTTGCGACGGTTGAGACTGTCCACGAATGACCGTTGTAGGTAGCGGTACGCCCAACCCCACCCACGGCCGTGCAGAACGACGCGGTCGGACACGAGACAGATTGAAACGAATATCCTTCGGCGATATTGGCGGCGATAGTCCACGTGCTGCCGTTGTACGTCAAGGCATTGCCGTTTTGGTCGACTGCAGCGCAGAACGACGACGAGTGGCAAGAGACCGAGCCAACATCGGTTGTGGTGTCCACCGTCGTCGGCAGGCTCCAAGACGTGCCATTGTAAGTCGTTGAGCGCCCGTTGCGGTCGAATGCGATGCAGAACAAGCCCGATGGACACGACACGGTGATTAGGCCGCCGCCGCCGACGGGCGCAGGCGAGGTCCATGAGCTGCCATCAAATGTGGTGCTCGCACCCAGCCCGTCGACGGCGGTACAGGATAGGGCCGACGGGCACGACACCGCATCTAGCCCCCTCTGGAAATCGAGGGATTCGGTCACCGTCCAGGAGGCGCCGTTGTACGTCAGCGCGTCTCCGAACCCGCCAACCGCGACACAGAGTGATGTCGATATGCACGAAATCGATAGCAACGCGTTGGCGTCCACATGTTCGGGTGCGCTCCATTTGCTGCCGTTATAGATCAACGCATTGCCCGCCGAGTCAACTGCCGCGCAGAAGACTGACGAGTGGCAAGAGACCGATGAGAACGCGTTTGCGCCGTCAACGTGGTTCGGGGCGCTCCACGATACCCCCGCATATGTAAGGACGTTACCGCTCTGGTCCACGGCAACACAGAACGACGCGGACGTACAAGACACCGAACTGATCGTGGTCGTGCCGTCGATGCTTGCGGCCGCAGTCCATTTGGCGCCGTTGTACGTCAGCACGGCACCGGCTTCATCGACAGTGGCGCAGAACGACGACGATGTACACGAGACCGAGCGAAGCGAAGTGGTGCTGTCGATGTTTGTAGGTGCGCTCCATTTACTGCCGTTGTAGCTGAGAGCGTTTCCGCCCTGGTCCACGGCAGTACAGAAAGACGACAACGGGCACGAGACCGATTCCAATTCGGTCGTGCCATCAATGCTCTGAGGTGCCGCCCATACGCCGCTGACCTTGGTGATCGCGTTGCCCTGCCGGTCGACCGCGGCGCAGAATGAGGTGGATGCGCACGAGAGCGCGGTAAAGAAGTCAGCTGGGTCAACAGAGACCGGCGCGGTCCATCCTTCCGCGGCGGCGGACGATGGCACGGAGAGCAACAGCGTCGCGAGAAGAATCAGCGCCCCCTTCACGATATGCCTAAAGCGACACGCGGAGATCCCGCCCCACTCATTGGTGCCTGGGACCCACTCTCTCGCCCTGCTGAGTCCGGTGTCGATCTTGGTGTCCATGTCTTCATCCTCCTCGTGGTGCTTTCGCGCATCCTCGCCCCCCGCCGCCTCATTCTCCAGACACCAAGGTGTGGGACTGACGCCACCCCGAAGCTGCATCCGTGCGACCAAGCCCGACGAACCTCAAGCGCGCATGATCTCGGCGCCGGTACCCTTTGTCAATCATGCTGGGGGACACCAGGAGGCGAAAGGCCCTGGGCTTGCTCATCGTTGGGCTGCTCGCAGCGGCCCTTGGACTTGTCGCTCACAGCACGGGGTTCCTCGGCGGAATTGAGCGCGAGTCGGTCAACACACGCTTCTCTTTGCGCGGCGACCAAGGGCCGCCATCCAACATTGTCGTGGTCGGCATCGACAACAACAGCCTGGGCCAGCTTCCGCGGTATCCCTTCTCTCGCCGCCTTCATGCTCGCGTGCTACGGAACCTCCACAGGGCCGGTGCGCGCCTGATCATCTACGACATCTCGTTCGACCGCCCGACGACCGAAGCCGCCGACCTCGCGCTGTTTGAAGGGGCGCGGCAAGCCGCTCCGGTCGTGTTCGGCACTTCGTTGATCTCCCCCTCCGGGGGGACCCAGGTGCTTGGCGACGGCGCCAATCTCACCAGCATCGGCGACCAAGCGGCGGCGGCGGACCTACTCCCCGACCCTGACGGAGTGCTACGCCACACGCTCGCCGACGTGAATGGCTTGCCCTCGATCGCGGCCGCGGTCGCACAACGGTTGACCGGTCACGTCGATCGGCAACAGTTGCATGGCGGCTGGATCAACTTCCCCGGACCACCGGGCACGGTTCACGTCCTGCCATTTGCGCAGGTGCTCAACGGACAGTTTGACCCAGCGAGCGTCCGCGGTAAGGTCGTCGTCATCGGGGCTACAGCCCCCGTGCTGCAAGACCTGCATACGACCGCCGCGGGGAGCCCGATGACCGGACCGGAAGTTCAGGCCGACGCGATCTCGACGGCGTTGGAGAACTTCCCGCTCCGAAGCCCTTCCGGCGTCGTGACCGTCCTCTTGATCTTGATGCTGGCATTCGTCGTGCCGCTCTCGGGTGTCCGCTTTGGAACGCTGGGGACGTGCGTAGCCGGGCTGGCGACCCTCATCGTATGGTCGCTCGCTACGCATCTCTCCTTCGACTCCGGGGCGGTCCTCGACTACGGCGATCCACTGGCCGCAGTCGTATTCAGCGCTGCTGGCACAGTGATGCTCGGAATTTGGGCCGACGGCCGCGAGCGCCACCGCCTGCGGAGCCTGTTCGCAGCAGACGCTGGCGGTGTTGTGGAGCAGGTTCTCAGCACACACGGCCCAAAGCCGATCGAGCCCACCGCGATCATCGCGGGTTACCGTATTGAGGAGGTCCTTGGGCGGGGAGGCATGGGAGTCGTCTACCGCGCGAGGCAGCTTGCACTCGACCGCGCGGTGGCGATCAAGCTCGTAGCAACGGACCGCGCCCAGGAGCCCGTGTTCCGGGAGCGCTTCAAGGCCGAGTCGCGCATCGCCGCCTCGATTGAGCACGCCAACGTGATCCCCGTGTATGAGGCTGGCGAGGACGATGGTTTGCTGTTCATTGCGATGCGCCTAGTCGAGGGGTACGACCTCGGCCAGCTCCTTGCACGCTTGGGGGCACTTGCACCCGAGAGAGCGGAGAGGATAATCGTCCAGATCTCGGGGGCACTCGACGCAGCGCACGCCCGCGGCCTCGTACACCGGGACGTTAAGCCCGCCAACGTGCTGCTCACGCTCGACAACCCCGAGCACGCCTACTTGACGGACTTCGGCCTCGCCAAGCATGTCGGGGCACATACACGGATCACCCGGGCGGATCAGTGGGTTGGCACCCTGGACTATTTGTCCCCCGAGCAGATCCGAGGAGAGGCGCTAAGCGCCAGTGCCGACATCTACTCCTTGACTTGTCTGCTGTATCACTGCCTGATCGGCGAGCCGCCCTTCCCGCGAGAGAGCGTGGCGGCCACCATGTGGGCGCACGTCAGCGCACCACCGCCTTCAATCACAGACGCGGGCTCCAACCTCCCAGATGAGCTGGACGCAGTCATCGCCCGCGGCATGGCCAAGGACCCCGCCGAGCGCTTCTCGACAGCTCGAGAACTCGCCGAGCGATGCGCGAGAGCGTTGGGCATCCCGGTCGGAAGCACAATCGAGCGCTCCGCGGCCGTGCCAGACCGGGCCCAGCCGAGCCAGTCCACCCCGACCATGCTCTCCGACTGATCCGCTCGTCAGTCGAGGTCGCGCTCGGAGATGATGCGCTGCTCCAGCACGATCTCGGCGAGCCGTGCTCGCTTCTGATTCTGCGGCAGATCGCTAAGCTCGAAACCGCTGAACAGCGTCCGGAGATGCATCTTCACAGAGTCGAGGCTCAGGAACAGCTCGTCGGCGATCTGCTGATTGCTGGCTGGCGCCGCGTAGCGGCCGCCGTCCCGGAAGGGACGACAGAGCGCAAGTAGAACTCGACGCTGGGAGTCGGTCAGGGCGGGAAGTGCGAGGCGTTCGCCGGCAGCAACCGTCTGGCCGACTGCGGACGCGTTAGCGGCGTTAAAGACAAGTACGGTGCATCCGACGCGGACGCGATCTCCGTCTCGGAGGCGCTGGCGTCCTTTGGCGCGCGTCTCGCCGACGAAGGTCCCGTTGGTCGAGAGTCCATCATCCTCGATCGTCCACTCGCCGCCGAGTCGCTGCATCTCGGCATGTAGGCCCGAGACTTGCGCGTCCCACGCGATCGACAAATCCGTCTCGTGGCGGCGCCCCACCGTAACTGTTCGGTCCTCCTGACCCAGCACGTACAGCTTGAGCCGTCCCTCGCTGTCACGAAAAGCGAGAAAGGGTTCACCGGCACGCTCAGCGTCCAACAGAGCCTTTAGCTCCCGCGGCGCCAGCGAATGCGGAGCCAGTGGATCGCGGTCGTTGGGGGGTTGGATCGCGCTCATCCGCTGGGCCAACGTACCGGGAACGCCCTCCGGACGCCGTCTCGGGCTGGTCGCCTGTCTGCCATCGGCGTGGTCGCCACATTCCCCTTCACGCGCCCTTCGACGGGTAGCCACATCGCTCCCTGCGGCTGGGATCGGGAACTATTCGACGCCCACGGATCAGCTTGGTTGCAGAAGGCGGACTCTGAGGCGAAGCGTGAGACCGCAGAGCGCGTAGAGGATGGCGATGCTGATGAGCGTGAACTTGATGGCCGAGCAGACGGCCGCGAACGATGGGGCGAAGCTTCGGCCGTTGCCGGCGAGTGTGAGTAGGAGGGCGACGTTTTCGGTCGCGTCGAACGTCGCGGCGGCGAGGGCGAAGAACGGGACGACGACTCCGATGGCCGCGAGG
The DNA here is from genome assembly GCA_049800435.1 of Solirubrobacteraceae bacterium. Classification (GTDB taxonomy): domain Bacteria; phylum Actinomycetota; class Thermoleophilia; order Solirubrobacterales; family Solirubrobacteraceae; genus Palsa-744. The sequence continues at coordinate 6,206 of JBARJU010000158.1, read as the reverse complement.
CGCCGCCAGCCGCGTGTTCGCGCGGTGTCGCGGACGGCGAAGCCGGCGAGCGCGAAGAACAGGCCATAGGAGAGCATTTAGCCGTAGTCGAGCACGAGCGAGAGATGCGCGGCGCTGCGGCCTTTCGGTCCCCATTCGGAGACGATCTGCGCTGCGCGTGACTGGCTGCCGGCGAACTCGAAATTGAGGATAGTTGGCCCGTGCGAGACGTGCGAGGGGTCGATCAGTTCGAGGATGACCGTGAACGCGACGGTGGCGATGCCGAGCAGGATCAATGCGTGCTTGCGATCGAGCCTCAAGAGTGCGCTGCTCCGTTGGGATCGGTGGAGTGGTCCTGTCGAAGTTGGCTCATCGTGAACAGCGAGCGCAGGTCAAGGCCCTCGGCGGCAAGGTTCTCCCGGCCTCCGGCCTCGCGGTCGATCACGCACAGCACCGCCGAGATATCGGCCTCTCGCGCTCGTAGCTCCCGGGACGACTCGATGACCCGCCCGCCCGTGGTTACGACATCCTCGATGACGGCGACCCGGCGAGTTGTGATCTCGCCGCCCTCCGCGAGGCGACAGGTGCCATAGGTCTTGGCGGTCTTGCGCACAAACACCGCCGGCAGGCCGCATACCTGGGAGGCGACGACGGCGAGCGGCACGCCACCCAGCTCAAGCCCGGCGAGTACGTCCACGTCGGCGGGCAACAGCCCGACCAGCTCCTCGGCGATCTCGCGCAGCAGGTGCGGGTCTGACTCGAATAGGTACTTGTCGAAGTATTCCTCGCTCACCGCGCCTGAGCGCAGCCGAAACTCGCTCGTGAGACGGGCGCACTCGTAGATGCGGGCGCCAAGCTCCGCTGAAGGCCAGGGCATTGGTCGGCAGCTTATTCGCCAATCCCACTCTCGATGTTGAGCGAGCGCTGCTAGGTATCGTGTCCACGGATGAAGCAGGTGGTCGCTCTCGGTGCTTCGCTGCTCGACTTGGTGGAGGCCATCCGCGCGATTCCCTACGGGCGCCCGAGCGACCGCACGGTTGACGGGATGCTCCGCGAGCAGCGCGGTACATGCTCCACCAAGCACCTGTTCCTCGCCCGCGTCCTCGCCGAGCGCTTCCCCGATACCGAGCCCGTGATCGTCCACCGCGTCTACACCTTGGATCGGGGTCACGCGCGCGAGCTGTTCGGCGCCTCCGTCGCGGCGGCCGTTCCTGACGACGGGCTCGTAGATGTCCACCGATACCTGGCGATCACCCTTGGAGGGCAGCGTGTGGAGATCGACGCGACGTTCCCTGGCCCAGCATGGGATGGTCTCTCGTCGCTGCCGCTCGCGTGCGGCGCGGGGACGGACTATCCGGCTGGCGATGATCCGGACGCCGAGAAGCGGGCGCTTGAGGAGCGGTATTGCGACCAGGCGATCCGCGAGCCGTTCATCGCGGCGCTCTCCTCATTGCGCCACGACTCGATGCTCCGCGAGACGCCCACAGAGCTGCGTTGAGAGACGGGCCAGCTCAGATAAGCCGGTAGCCGACTCCCCACTCGTTGATGACCCAGCGTCCACCGGCGGCTCCGAGCTTGCGGCGCAGGCGACTGGCGTGACTGTCAACCGTCCGTGTGGCGCCGACCGAGCGGTATCCCCACACGCGTTTTAGTAGCTCGTGTTTGTGGAACACCCGTCGCGGGTCACTTGCCAGGAACAGGAGCAGCTCGTACTCCTGACGGCGCAGCTCTAGGTGTTTGCCTGCGAGGCTCACCGCATGGGCGGCCGAGTCGATCGTCAACGGGGCGATCTGGAGTGGCCCTGTTTGCTGGCTGCTGCCGGCCGCTCAGCGTAGTAGTGCGCGCACGCGCGCTCGCAGCTCCAGATAGCGGGCGGGGCGGGCTGCTGGTCCTTGCCCCTTGACGGGAGAGGTTCGTGTCGGCTTCACGGCAGGCTCAAAGGCCGGACGGTCGCCTCGTGCGCGAAGACCGTGGCGCTCAGGCATGGAACGCTGACGACGATCTTCAAGCTCGGCCCCCGCACGGCCGCTCACGCCGCGATCCGGGTCAGCGCGAAGCTCGATCACGAGCTCGCTGTCACGAGCAGGCTCCATCGCCACGCATCACACTACGCCAGGCCGAAGCGGTAGCTCTCGCGCCAGCGGCGCAAACATCCAGGTTGCTACGCAGACGTGGGATGTCATCGAATGCGGTTCTCGTTGAGTAGCAGCTCCCAATCCTCACGCAGCGGCTCCGCTCCCAGCTCCTCGATCGTCAGCGCCACAACGTCCTCCAGCTCGATCGGGCCGGTAGGGAGGTGGACCTTGCCGAGCCAGCGTTCGCCGACTTGGATGTTGGCACGGACGTGTAGGTGTGGACTGACAACCGAGCTCTTGCCGAGTGGGTGCCAGTGATACGCAAGCAGTTCGCCGGTGTCGTGGCGACCGACGGCGTAGAAGTAGGCCGCCCTCTGGACCTGCCAGCCCATGTTGGGGTCGTTCGTGATGTTGTAGTGCTCGCTGACGGAGAGCGTCAGACGACTTTCGCCCCGCAGTGCCACGGCGTCGTTGCCAGCCATGATGAGGGCGTGTGGAGTAGCAGACGGGGCGTAGCCGCCTCCGACATCGACGTGCGCAGTTGTGAGGCTCGACAGCACACGAGAGATGCGACCGCGATACGTCTGGACGGCCTCGGCGGGGGTTCTAACCGGCAAGGGGCAGCAGCATCGCGACTCGCATCACGTCCGGCTCGTCATCGGCGTCGATCTCGCCTGCTTCCCAGCGGGTCCGGAATTCCTCCCCGGAGATCCCAAGGTACTGACGAGCCTTGTCGTCGAGGAGCTGCTGGCCCTGCTCGGGGGTCAGCTCGCGGATTTCGTTGTCGGTTCGAGTAGCCATTGCAAACGGTCCTGTAGGGGGATCGGCTGAAGGTGCCGTGCCCTTGACCCTTTCCATTGTACGCGAGCACGGGGATGAGATCGACCTCTCGCGCCTTGATCCACGAACAGATCACAACAAGCCCCGGTCTCCCAGGGCTTGTCTCAATATGGACCGTAGGCTCACCAGAATAGGTGTACGGCCCACGAGCAATGTAGCTGCTCTCGGGACATATTCAATCCTTCGTCAGGCCGTGGCGCCCTCGAAGGATGATCGGCCTGCGGTTCGACGCCTGCGTCGCGTAAGACCGCTGACCGACATGCTCTGGGGCCACTCGCGGTTCGCCGCTCACGCCAAACAACGTGTTTCGGCAGGTGCTCCAACCCGCTCGGGAGGCCGCAGACCTTCCCTGGGTGGGCTTCCATGTCTTCCGCCACACCTGCGCCTCCATCCTGTTCGCGGAAGGCCGCAACGCCGTTCAGGTCCAGCGTTGGCTCGGTCATCACTCTGCTGCATTTACGCTCTCACCTACGTCCCCATAAGCTTGGACGGCGACCTCGGGGAGCCGCTGACGATTCCTCAGACTGTCCGCAATGATGCGAAATGACTACAGAACTTCCGGAGAAGGCGTTATCCTTGAGAGAGCTATGACCGTGCCAGTCGAATATGTCGATGCGCAACAACTCTTGGATGAAGAGGAGGAGGCTCGCCGTGCCGATGTCGAGGCACTGCGGTCTGGGGAAAAGACCGAAGCTCAGCTACAGCGCGAAAACGCGATTTTTGCCCTCCCTCCCGATCGCATCCGAATCAACCTAGACTCCGCGCGCTCTCTCTCCTGAGCCACGAAGGGTCGTCAGCGGACGTGGACGAGCCGCCGGAGACACTTGACGCCGCGCCGTTGCCGCTCAGCCTTGCCGAGGCCGAACGAATCATCGCGCTCCTTGAGGACGTTGTGCGTGAGCGAAGCGTCGTTCTCATCGGTGGGCAAGCGGTAGCCATCTGGACTGCCTACCTCCAAAGTAGCCTGACGGACGGACTGGTTCCGGCGCACGTTGTCAGCGGCGACATCGACTTCCTGGGAAACGGGGACGACGCACAGCGGGCAGCCACGATGCTCGGCGGACAAGCCAGACTGGCCAAATGGAAGGACCGGACCACCCTCGCGGGCGTCGCGATGTTCCTCGACAGCGAGGGTCATGAGCGTCGGCTCGATTTCCTCCAAAGCGCATACGGGATGAACTCGGAGGACATCAAGACGACCGCGATCGAGCTGGATTTGCTCGTCGGCAAGGATCGGCAGGTCCGTGTCTGGGTCATGCACCCAGAGCGTTGCATGGAGAGCCGCGTCCACAACAGCGTTCTGCCCAAAAAGCAGACCGACCTCGCATGGCGCCAGCTCCGTGCCTCCATCCCGTGCGCGCGTACCTTCAGCCAACTGTTGCTTGACGAGCGCGGAGATGCGGCCATCCGCGATGTGCTGAAGCTCAACGAGCGTATCTTCCGCTTCGCACAGGAAGACCTATGCTCGAAGCTCGCGTCTGACCGAAGTATCGAGGTTTTCGACGCCGTGCTCGATGATGATCGGCTGCCCGAGAAGTTCCGGACCGTCCGCCTGCCACCGATGCGGGACCTAATTCAGACGCTGCGCGAACGCCAGCGCTAACGCCGCACATCCTCACGATTAGCAGACGCAACAGGCTCGAACGGGACCCCGCGCAAACTCGCCCCAAGGTTGACATGGGCTCGCTAAATCGTCTACTTTGAGGCAAGCATTGCGTTGCGCGTGCATAGCGGAAGGCGCGTCGACCCAGGCCTCGCCAGTGGGGGCTTCAAGGAGGGGTTTATATGTCGAGTAGAGCTACTGGCATGAAACTGCGTGCGGGTAGCCGTCCGGTCCGGGTCGTAGCTTCGGCTGATCGGGACGGGGGCTTCCCTGGAGCAGATGTGAGGGCAGGCCGTTAGACGTTATGGGCTGTGAGCCCGAAGAGCTAGTTGGCCGCCCCTGCGACTTGCCCGGTTGCGCTGCGAGCGCGAATCCGTAGTTGTCGTTTGCCCTGCGACTGCTCCACTGTTGTCAACCCAGGCTCACAGGAGGAGTACAGATGCGCCAAGTAGCACTCGATGTCCACCAGGGCTTCTGCGAGGTAGCGATCCGCGAGGACGGCAAGACGCGCTCAGCCGGCCGTGTCGCGACCGGCCGCGACACGCTTGAGCTGTTCGCGCAGAGTCTCAGCCCGACTGACGAGGTAGTGATGGAGGCGACGGGCCCGGCGATGGAGATCGCCAGGATCATCGAGCCGCATGTCGCGCGGGTCGTGGTCGCCAACGCTCAGGATGTGCGGGCGATCTCGCACGCACGGGTGAAGTCCGACCGCTTCGACGCGCGCACGCTCGCGGAGCTGCTGGCGGCCGGGATGCTCGAGCCGGTGTGGGTCCCAGACGCGGTGACCTCGGGGCTGCGCCGCCGGGTCGCGCGGCGTGCGGCACTCGTGCGTCAGCGTACCCGCGCGAAGAACGAGATCCATGCCACACTCGCGCGTTGCCTGTTGGGACGCTCGCCCTTCACGGACCTGTTCGGCAAGGAAGGGCGCGTCTGGCTCGGCGAACAGGAGTTGGGCATCGAGGAGCAGGAGACCATCGCGGGGTGTCTGCGCCAGATCGACTTCTTGGACGGCGAGGTCGCCGCGATCGACCGGAAGCTCGCGCAGTGGGCCGCCGGTTCCAAGGATGTCCACAGGCTGATGAGCATCCCTGGTGTCGGCACTGGTGTGGCCGTCACGTTGATGGCAGCGATCGGTGATATCTCCCGCTTCTCCTCCGCGCGCCAGCTCGTCGCATACCTGGGCCTCGATCCGAAGGTCCGCCAGTCCGGCGATGAGCCAGCCCGCCACGGAAGGATCTCAAAGCGCGGTAACGCCCAGGCGCGCTCGGTGCTGGTCGAGGCCGCGTGGATCGCCGTTCGCCAGCCCGGTCCGCTGCACGCGTTCGGGGAGCGCATCCGCGCGCGCAAGGGCTCACAGGTCGCGGCCGTCGCGGTCGCTCGCAAGCTCGCCTGTCTCGCCTGGCAACTACTCACCAAGGGCGAGGACTACGCCTTCGCGCAGCCCTCCCGCGTACGCGCCAAGGTACGCCGCGTGGAACTCGACGCCGGCGCGCCACCACTTCGCACACGCCACGGCGGGCAGCGGGTCTCCGCAAGCCCAGCCGAGAGAGACGCTGAGCGCGAGCTCGTGGGACAGGCCGAGGCGTCCTACCGGCGGCTGATCGCCGACTGGAAGGCAACCGGACCAGCGAAAACAGGCGCCGGCGCGACACGTGGGCACGCATCTCAAAAGCCGTCAAAACGGCAAGCAACGCGGCAGGCACAAGCCC
>JBARJU010000157.1:0-9507 GCA_049800435.1 Solirubrobacteraceae bacterium | reverse complement strand
CTCGCGCGCCGGCTCGACGGCAGCGCCGATGCTCTCCAGGGCGCACACAACCCCCTCCCACGCCTCAGCCACGGCGAGTGGGTCGGCCGGGACGAGCTCGAGCCCCGGGCAGCGCGCGAGCGCCTCGCCGAGGGGCATGCCGGTGGCTACTCCATAGGCCTCAGCCGCCCCCGATACCTCCCCGATGCGGAGCTCCGCGTCCGCCATCGGGGCGAGTGCGAGCACCCTCCCCGCCAGCGCCTGAGCCCCGCCGGCGGCGACCGTCAGCGCGAAGCGATGTATGTGGACGCACACGACCATATGCGAACATATGTTCGCATATGGCTAGGCGCCCGCAACAGACAGTTGGCTCAGTCCATCCCGAGCGGGCCGCTGGCCGACCCGCTGAGGAACTGGCGCACGAACGGGTTCTCAGAGGAGAACATGCGCTCGGCGTCGCCCGCTTCCACGATCCGTCCCCGCCACAGGAGCGCGATGTACTCGCCGATCTGACGCGCCGAGGCGATGTTGTGGGTGACCACGATGTATGTACCGCCGTTGACCTCGTGCATCTCCTTGATCAGTTCGCACAGCAGCGCCGTGCGCACCGGATCGAGACCCGAGTCGGGCTCGTCGAAGATCACGATGTCGGGCTCGGTCACGAGCGCGCGCGCGAAGCCCGCGCGCTTGCGCATCCCGCCGGATAGCTGGGAGGGGCCGTCGTCCATCGCGTCCGCGAGGCCCACGTCCATCAGGCGCTGGCGCACCCGCTCGCCGATCTGGCCCTCGGACATGCCTGTGTGCTGGCGCAGCGGGAACGCCACGTTGTCGAACACCGACATCGAGCCGAACAGGGCGCCGTCCTGGAAGAGCACGCCGATCCTGCGACGCAGCTCGAGCAGCTTGGGCATCGTCAGCTTGGGGACCGAGTTGCCGAGCACCTGGATGTCGCCCGAGTCGGGGAACATCAGGCCGATCAGGTGCTTGATGAGCACGCTCTTGCCGGTGCCCGAGGGGCCGAGCACAACCGTGATCATGTCGTCTGGGATCGCGACGTTCAGGCCGTTGAGCACCGGGATGCCCGCCAGGCGCTTGACCACGTCGACGCAGCGGATCGACCACTTGCGGTCGGTGGCCTCCCCTGCCAGGTCGAGGTCGCCGGCGCCGGAGTGGTACTGGAACTCCTCTCCGTCGTCCTCGATGCCCACGACCCCGTCGGGATCGACAGTCCCCTCGCTCTCCCAGTCCTCCCCGTGAGTGCCCTCCATGCTCTCCACGGAGCAGATACTAGTGGTCGGGCAAGACCCGATCAAACTTGCGGGCGCTGGCGCCACGACCAACGATCGACTCCGCATGTGCCGGCCCATGGACGACCGTTGGTACCGATCCATACACATCCCCTTGACATACCAGGGCCATAGGGTCTACGATCGGGCGCTGGGAGGTAAGAATATGTTTCACCATCGGCGCTCCGACGCCGATCAAGGGTTGATACCGGACTCAGATCCGCCCACTGTGGGCGCCGTTGCGAGTCCACCTCGCCCCGATCCGCGCAGGCGCCTGCTGGACGGGATGATCGAGACGGTTGCGCTGCGCGGATATGACCGCACGACTGTCAGTCGCGTGCTGTCGAGTGCCAACGCTCAGGAGGCCGTGTTCAGCGAGCACTTTCGCGACAAGCACGACTGCTTCATGCAGGCAATCGACGATCTGATCGGCCGCGTCGAATCGGCCGCGCTCGAGCAGTTCGAGCGCGACGCTCCGTGGCCAGAGCACGTGCGACTGGCCCTCGAGAGCCTGCTCTGGGCGCTCATGAGCCACCCCGACGGCGCGCGCGTGCTGCTGGTCGAGATCCTCTGCGCGGGACCGGAGGCCTGCGAGCGTCAGCGCTCGGCGCTCGCGCTGTTCGCGTCGCTCATCGAGCGCGGCCGTCCGGGATCGCCCGGCGCCGAGCACCTGCCGGCGCAGACATCCGAGGCGATTGTCGGCGGCATCGCCTCGATCGTGCACCGTCGCGTGCTGCAGGGAGACACCGCCGAGCTTCCCTCGCTTCATGCCGACCTCACCTACTTCGCGCTGCTCCCCTACCTCGACCACGAGCGCGCGCTCATCATCGCCGGGTTGCGCGAGCCTACTTCGACGGCGTCGCGTGCGGGAACTGGCTCGTTTCGCCGTTGAACGTGAATGGGCCTTGCTGATTGCAGGCGGGGGCCGCCACCGAGTTGGATGGACTTTCCGGCGCATTGACGATGTGGTCTTCGATCAGCTGTTCGATCACGCTCTGGGTGATCGTGCCAAGCGGCGGACCGCTCAATGACGGCGCCGAGTTTGCGCACGCGGCGCTGCTGAACACCGACAGGCCGCTCGCAAGCGCGCCAAAAGCACCCGGCTGCGGGTATGCGTTCGCGCGGTTGGTGCCAATCCGCTGTTGATAGATCGCCAAGCCTTCGGGAGTGAGCTCGTTCATAGCCTTGAGGATGTGCTGTTGTGGGCCACCAAGGATGTTTTTGTTTTTTTCGTGGACCTGACTGGCGGCCGTCGCGTTGGCGAACAGCGCCTGTAGCTCGGGCACGTACTGGCTCGCATACTGGAAGAACGGGTTCAGGTTATGCAGCACCGGGCTCGTGGCAGCCAGCAGTGGAACGGTCAGGTCGAGCTCCTTCTTGACGTCCGGCAGACCGACCTTGGCGGCCTTCGTGAGCGGTCCGAGCGATGTCAACAGCGAGTTGAACGGTGGCGTGAACGGCTTGACCGCCTGGAGCAGCGGTGTGAGTTGTTCCTCGAAGGGGCGGAGCTGGTCATACAGCGGGACCGTGTCGGTCGCGAAGCTGTCGAGGCTGCGCAACGCAGTCTGTGAGTTGCGCTCAAAGGCGGGCAGTTCGCGGAACGCCTGGGCGAACTCCTGACTCGATTCGGCGAAGGCGTGGAACGTGCGTTCGCCGTTTGTGATCAGGCCTTGAAACTGGCCGCGGCGCGCGGTGAGCGCGTCGAACACGACACCCGTGTTGTGGATGGATGCCCGCAGCGCCCCCTCCTGGGAGTTGGCGACGGCGACGAGCTTGTTGGCGTCTTCGACGAATGGCTGGATCGTGGCAAACGACGAGTTGATCTCTTCGCCCTGGCCCCCCAGGCCTTCCGCAAGCGACTGCATCCAGATCTGGAAGTCCTGGCGTGTTTTCGTATCCAGCGTGGCGAGGATGTCGTCGAGCGTCACCGCCGTTTCAATCTGCGCGTTGGGGAGCTGTGCCCCGTCGGGCAGGACTCGAGACCTGCCGACCTGCGGCTTGAGTTGCACATAGGTCTCCCCGAGCAGCGTCTTCTGGCGCAGGATCGCGTTCATGTTGGACCTGATCGGCGCATACTTGCTTGCGATTTCGATCAGTACGTGCGCACGCCCGTCCTTGTCGTACTTGAGACTGATCACATGGCCGACGTTGACACCGCTGATGCGCACGTCGGACTGTTCGGCGAGCGCCAGCGTGCGGGGGAAGGCGACTGTGAAGCGGTAGCCCTTCGGCTTGAGCGGAACAGGCCCGCCGAAGGACTCCCACAGGAACAGCAGCAGCCCGAAGCAACTCAGTGCGAACAGCACGATCACAAGGATGTTGGCCAGTGTGGGGGCGCGCTTCTGCATCTCAGCGACCTCCTCCGCCCGCGGTGGCGAGCGCTCCAAAGGCGCTGTGCTTGGAGCCCAGCAGTTTCATCGTGAAGCCCTTGCCGGACGCCGGGCGGGATCGAACCCGCGCGGCGGCGGCCTTGGTGGTGCCGGTTCCCGTGCCCAGGCCGTTTGCCACGCATTCCGCTTCACCCGGAGGGTTGAACAGAGCGACGAGCAGCCGCACGGTTGGGTTGATCGTTCCGACGCTCTGAAGCAGCGGGAGCACTTCACAGTTCAGATAGACAATGGTTCGTCCCAGCGGCCCGTGCGCGTCGGCCGTGCTGAGCACGCTATTGAGGTTGTGGTTGGCCCAGCCCAGGAAGAACAGGAAGCCGCCCTGTGTGGGTCCGGGGTTGTAGGCCAACTCGTTCAAGAGTTCGTTGAACACCGAGAAGCCCGAGGCGAGACCGGGGAAGGCTTCGCCGAGTTCCTTGATCGAGGGCTCGATCTGATTGACGACGGGCAGCACCTGCCGAGCGAAGGGACGAACTTGGTTCTTGATGATCGGAGTGCTCACCTTGAAGAGCGAGCGCGAGGCTTCCTGGGCCGGCGCCAGCGCCTTGGCAAAGGGCTCGAGCTTGGTCAGGGTGGGCCCGACGACGGCGGTTGCCGTGGCGAGCTTGCCGAGTCCGCTTCTGGTCTTGGTGAGCGCGCCGGGCAGCAGATGCAGCGTCTTCTGGAAGCTCTGGTCCTGTTCGGCGAACGTCTGGAAAACGGCGTTCGAGGCGTCGATCGCTTGAGAGATTTCGGTGTCCTTGTTGCCGAGCGCGCTCACGATCAACTGGAAGTTGTGGACCGCTCGTTCGATGTTCTTGTCGCGCAACTGGAGCTGCGCGGTGATCTTGCGCGTATACAGCGCGATCGGGTCAAACCGCTTGAAGGTGGCCGACAGGTTCGCGGAGTTGCCCTTGAGCCCCTGACCGGCGCCGGCGATCAGCTCCTGCAGGTAGGCACGTGTTTCGCCGTCGAACGTCGAGAGGAACTCCTCGAAGTTGACGTCCGGGGCGGTCTGCGACAGCGGCACCGTATAGCCGCCCGGGACGACCCCGGCGCGCGGGGTGCCGGGATCGACCTCGACGGTCATGTCCTTCAGCCCCGTCTTGGGGCGCAGCAGCATCGTCGCGTTGCGATATATGTAGCGTGCGTACTTGGGCGTGATGTTCATCGTCACGAGCGCGTCGCCTTCGTTTGACCGGACGCTCGCGATTTCCCCGATCTTGGCGCCCGCGATCGTGACCGACTGCCCCTGGCCGGGCGTGACTGCTTGGGCGGTGCGGAACTGGGCCTTCAGCGTGACGTAGCTCTTGCCGAGCACCGGGAACCAACCCGGCAGCGAGAGGCGCTCGTTGGAGAGGATGTAGCTACCCACGAACAGCGCGATCAAGATCATCACGACGATCGAGATGAAGGCCGTGCGGTAGCGTTCGATCTGGTCGCGCAATCCGCGCTCGCCGTGGTGCTCCTGCTCAGGCGTCACGGTGTGCTCCCATCGGCTGGGCCTTGTGCGAGGGGGCCGTTGAAGTCCTGGGGGGTTTGCGTGGAGCAGGGCACAAGCGGCTTGTACGGCGGCTCGACGGCCGGGAAAGCGGGGCGGGTGCCAAGCGGGGGCTGCGAGGTGTGCGCGAGCAGCCTCAGTTTCTTGCCACTGCTCGGCGCCCCAACCGCGCTCGCGGGTCCCGAGAGCAGCGTCTGGGGGCCTGTCTGGATCATGAAGCGGCTCGTCGGGCCGTTGCCGTCGAAGCTCTGGCTGAGACCGGCGACACCCGCCATCGCGTACCAGAATTCCTTGTAAACTTCGACGCCTGTGGTACTCGAGCCGTCCTGAAGCTTGACGTTGCCTCCGGGGAAGAAGATCTTGCTCAGGCACTGAGAGAACTGGTCGGTCTGTTTGAAGAAGGGGGGCTGCTGCACGATCAGGCTGGCGATCGTCGGGGCTGCTTCGCGCAGGCCCTTGGATACCCCGCCGAGCTCCGTCGGCGCGAACGACGCCTGCGTCTGTTCGATCCAGGGGAAGGCCGCGGCGTCGGTCGCCGGGATCTGTTCGACCCCGGGGATGAGATCGAGCGAGAACTTCCTGATCGCGGGCGAGGCTGCGTTGAAGTTCGTGAACGCGCGCCCGGCGCTCTGGAGCGTGCTGGGCAGCAGCGCCACCGCGCTCGACAGGCTCGTCGACTGGGCGGCGAGCGCGCCCAGGAACGTGTTGAAGTTGCCCACGAATTCACCGAGCTGCTGCTCGTGGACGTTGAGGGCGGCGGTGAATTTCTCGATGCCCGCCACCAGATGAGAGAGATCGTGCTGTTCCACGCCGCCAAGCGCCTGGTTGACGATCGCGGCGCCCTTCAGGGCTTGGGGGCTGTCGTAATAGGTCTTTTTGAGCGCCTGTGCGGCGTTCAGCCCGCGTACCGCCACGTTCTGTTCGGCGTCCTGCGCGGGCGTCGGCTTGCGCGTGAGCGCCGAGCCGAATTCGGCCAGGAGCGTCTGCAGGTTCGCGCGTGTGTCCGTGTTGAGCGCGTCGAGGATCTGGTCGAGCTGGACCGGGTCCGCGGTCTGGGTGATCGGGATCGTGTACCCCGAGGAGACCGTCGGAGAGGACGGGGTGCCGGGTTGGAGATCCACGAACCAGTTGCCTTCGAGCAGTATTCGCGCGCGGATCTTGAGCGTCGCGTCACGATGGATCGGCAGCCCGCCTTTTGTGATTTCCATCGTTACGACGCCGGTGTTGCCGACCCGTTGGATCGAGCTCACCTTGCCGACGACCACGCCCGCGACGCGCACCGGCGATTTGGGGCTGACGTTGACCGCGGTCGCAAAGACGCCCTTCAGGCGGAAGCCGTGCTTGTACGGGATGTGCTTGGTGAAGCCGAAGTAGATGACGATTGCCGTGACCACGATCAGGATGACTCCGAAGCGCACTGGGTTTGATTTCTGTAGCTCGACGACGGGCATCTCGTCATAGCGTTTCCACCACCGTACGCGGCTCATTTCTTGCTCGCTTTCGAGCTCGTGAGACCGAGCGCTTCGAGCGTCTTGAGCGGATACTTTTCGCCGTACAGACCGTTCTGGCGTTCGGTGGCTTCGGTTTTGGTTCCCACATTTGTGGGAAGGTTGCCGATCACCGTTTCGCCTTCCTTGTACGTCTCTTTGCCGGCTTCGCACTCTGGCGCCTGGCCGGGACCGCCAACCTTGGGGTATGGGTTGATGTGCAGATGGTTGTCGTTGATCGGCGCGCCCAGCGTGCCGGTGGTATTGCCGGGCGCATGGTCGACCGACGGGCCGTTGGCGGGCGCGGAGGCCGGATCGCCCTCGTTGTTCGGCCCGTTGGGCGCCAGCACGCCTGCCGCGCGAGCGAGTGTGCCCACGCCCACGCTCTCAGACAGGAGGCTTGCAAGGTTGCGGAATGCGAGCGTTACGTAGTTGCAGTTCCTCTGCACGTCCGCGAGCCCCGCGAAGAATGGGTTGGCGAGCCCGAGCGTGTGGGTGAAGTCTTCGATGCCGGTGGTCACGATCGGGTTCTCCGCAAACGCGGCAAACGCCTGTGTGGCTTCGGCGAGCTCCGGGTTCAGGGCGGTCGCGGCTCGCACGTTGACGGCCCCGACTTCAAACGCGTGGCCGAGCGGCGCGGCGACTGTGCGCAATACGCTCGCGCTCGGTCGCAACAGATGCATGAAGGTCGCGCTCTTGTTCACGAATTCCGCCTCGAAGGCAAGCGAGTGGGTCGCCTGGCGCAGCGCCGGCGCACCGCCCTCGATCGTCTGTTCCAGTGACGGCGCGACGCTCGCGAATGCCGTGAAGAACGTGTCCAGGTCGCTGTAAAAAGCGGCCTGTTCATTTGCGACGGGCGCCACTTCTTTGGCGGCGCGATCCAGCGCCACGAACAGCTGGCCGAAGCCGGTCTGCGGCGAGGCGAGGTTGTGAAGCACGGGAATCGCGTTTGTGACGAGCGGACGCAGCGTGGCGATCGTTTCGTTCAGGCCGATCCCGCGTCCGGCGAAGCCGTTGCCGAAGCTCGTCAGATTGACCTGGTTGGCGAGGCGTGTCTTCTTGTCGAACATATTGAAGAACTGGTCGAAATCGACCGGTTCGCGCGTCTGGGAAACCGGGATCGTTTCGCCTGCCTTCAAAGCACGCCCGCCGTGGCCTTTTTCGAGCGCGAGGTACTTCAGTCCGATCGTCGAGACCGATTGCACGAGCGCGGTCGTGTTGGCGGGCAGCGGTTGCACGCTCTTTTCGAGCTTGAGCGAGACGATCGCGGTGACGCGGCCTGTGTGAGGGTCCTGATATGGGCTGAGCGCGCTGACCACCCCGACGCGCTCGCCGCCGATCCGCACCTGGTTTCCCTTCTGCAGGCCGGAGGCCTCCGGCAACTGCACCTTGATGTCGTAGGTCGGCGTGAACGGCAGACCGTTGTTGGCGTTGTAGGAGAGGAACACGGCCACCACCACGATCAGCGTCGTGACCGCCCCAATCAACAGGGGGCTTCCGGCCAGGGAGTTGGAGCGGCGACGGTTCATCACGGCACCTGCGTCGGGTCGCAGCCGAGCTGACCGTTGTCGGTGAACGGCGATGAGCCATCTGCCGCCGGCTGCGTGCCCGCGCCGGGGCAGCGGCGCAGTTGGCCGGTCTTCAGGCCTGACAGCACCTGCGCCGGATTCGCCGGTTTGAGCGTGTTTTCCGAGCCGAGTTCGAAGTCGGGGAAGATCGCGGTGGCGCGCGCGTAGTGGCCGTTGGCGTCGTAGTAGGCGCTGCCTTGCCCAAAGGAGCGGATGAATCCCTCGAGGTCCGGGGTGTACGGTCCGAACAGGGCCGTCACCGGCAGCGATTCTTCAAGGGAGCGCACGCCGTTTGGGGAGGCGGTCACGAGCGCCTGCGCAAGCCCCGGGAGTGCCAGGGCGGCTTCGGTCAGGTCGTTGCTCGACCCGGGCTTTGCGATCGCTTCGCTGAAGTTGCGTACGACCGGCGTGCCCGCGATCACCAGCGGGCGCAGCTTGGTCACGAAGGAGGCAAGCGTCTTGGTGTCGGCCTTGGAGACGTTGACCAGCTTGCTCAGGTCGACCAGCGTGGCCGGCAGAGTTTCAAACGTGCGGTTGCCCTCCTTGAGCGTCACGGGTAGGGCCTTCAGGCCTCTAGCCAGATTGGACTGCTGGGAGCCGATCGCGCCGAACGCGGTATTGGCATGGCTAACGAGTTCGGTCAGCTGCTGGCTGCGCCCGGCCAGGACTGTGGTCGCCTTGGCGCTTTCCACCAGGAAGCTCGAGAACGTCGGCTCGTCGCGGGCGAACTCCGCGAACACGTGGTTGACCGCGGACAGGGCCGGCGGGAAGTAGCGCGAGTCGACCTGTAGCTGGGGAGCCACGCCCGAGTACTGTTCGGCCGAGCCCTGAATGAACTGCTGCAGGCCCTTGCGCGTGCGGGCGTTGAAGATGCCGAACAGCTGGTCGAGGTCGACGACGCCCTTTGTGGATGAGGTTTGCAGGGTCGAGCCGGACGGCAGCGCGGGGTGGTTGTTGGGCCCGGGCGAGAGCGCGATGTAGCGGTTGGCGACGCTCGAGAGCGAGGGCACCCTGATTTCCGCGGTCGTGCCCTCGTGCAGCGGCGCCAGCGAGGATTCGACCTGGATAGTGATGCGCACGTTGTAGTTGGACAGCAGTGTGATGTCCTTGATGGACCCCACCGGCACACCGCCGACCTGCACCTGGTCGCCTCGCACGAGCTGGCCGGCTTCGGGGAAGATCAGTTGATAGGTGGCGGCTTTGTTGCCGGCGAGTACGAGCACGAGCAGGATCGCCACCACCGCGGCAAGTGCGCCGAACGCCGCGATGCGCATGTTGCGCGCGAGCCGGGGCGGGGGGCCGAGCGATGGAGGCGAGGCG
>JBARJU010000156.1:0-3981 GCA_049800435.1 Solirubrobacteraceae bacterium | reverse complement strand
GCCCAAGCCGGTGGCGACGGCGAGCATCGCGCCGAGCAGCAGCGGGACGGCGAGCCATCTTCGACGCCTCGATCCGGTCGCGAGCAGCGCGAGGATGCCCGGCAGCGCGATCACGCCCACGCCACCGCCGAAGCCGCTGTCGGACCCGAGGCCGGGCGGGCGTACCATCGTTTCGCCGTTGCCGGCGCGATATCTCCGTGCCGAGAGCGTGCTGGTGCCGTTGACGTGCGCGGCGTAGCCGGGACCCCAACCGGCCAGCTGAGCGGGCGTGAGTCGGGTTTGATAGGTGCTCACCGCGCCGTTGGCCAGGGCGATCACGCCGAGCAGCACAAACAGCTTGCGCAGGCGCGCCCGGGAGCGCATGAGCGCGTATCCGAAGAAGAAGAACGGAATCCACTCCAGTTGCTGGCGGAAGCCGCCGAGGATCTTCAGGGCTCCATGCGTGTGCGGGTTGAAGGCGTCCGCGAGCACGAGCAGCACGAACGCGAGCACCCAGCCGAACAGGGGCGGCAGGCCAATCCGCTCGCGCTTGACCAGGAGGCGAGCGATCGCGCCGACGCTGACCGCGGCGATCAGTATGTCGCGGACGCTCGACGCGGCCTGGTTGGCGCTGAGCAGCTTGACCGGCCCGTCGAGCAGCCCGAGATACAGGGCCAGCAGCGTGACGGTCACCTCCAGGCGGGGAATCGCCATCAGCGCGACGATCGCCAGCGCCCCGAGCGCCGCGGCGAAGAAGACCACGAAGTCGGGGTGGGAGACGCTCAGCGAGATGCACAGTGCGAGCGCGCACGCGAGCGTGGCCGCCGTGCCGCGAAGCGCGACGTCGCGGATCGGTTGGCCGACGGCGATCGCGTGAGCGCCCGCGGTCAGACGACCGGGCGGACGCGAGTGACCATCGATCATCTGGCGCGAGGCCAGCGGCGCTCACCGTACGTCGAGGAGAAGCCGTGCCTGTTGATGTCGGCGCGCGAGACGGAGTTGGCCACGACCCCGAGCACGGGCGCGGTCGAGGAGTCGGCCAGCAGCCGCGTGAGCTGCTCAGCGGACGCCAGGCGGGTGTGCTCCATGCGCGCGACGATCACGATCCCCTCGACCCAATGCAGCAGCGGCATCACGTCGCTCACCTGAAGGGGCGGGGGAGCGTCGATCAAGACGTAGTCGTGGTCGGCGGCGACCGATCGCAGCAGCTCGTGCGTCGTCGTGCTGGCCAGCAGGGCCGGGGGATTCGCGACCGGCTTGCCGCTGAGAAGAACCGACAGGGAGCCTGTGCTGGGCGCCTGGAGCACGGTGGAGACCGCCGCTTGCGATCTACCCAGCTCGACGTCGAGGGGCGGCCCGGTCGCCCCCACGCGGTGCATGGCCCCCTCGACCGTCACTTCCCCGGCGAGCACCTCGGCCAGCCCCTCGCGAGGGCTGACGGACAGCAGCCCAGCCTGCGCCGGTCTGCGCAGGTCGGCCTCGACGATGGCCACCCGCGCGCCCGCTTCGCTCTGGGTGAGCGCAAGGTCGGCCACCACCGTCGACTTGCCGTCGCCGCTGTCGGCGCTGAGGAAGAGGATCACGCGGGGCGAGACCGCCCTGTCGCGCTCGAGCAGCTCGCCCATGTGAAGCGTGGTGTGCAAGCGGCGCAGTGGCTCGAGCAGTGACTGTGCGGGAGCGGGTTGCCCGTCCCGAAGCACGATCGGCGACCTCTCCCTGGGAAGCGCCGCGAGGACTTGCGCTTTGAAGATCGCCTGGAGCTGTGCGAGCGACTGTATGCGGCGGTCGAGGCGACTCACGCCCACGATCGCGAGGCCCGCGAGCAGGATGCCGAGCACGAACCCGAAGATGGCGTTCTTTCTCGGTGTCGGGGAGATCAGCTGGGCCTCGTGGGGCCTTGCGGGATTCACCTGTTGAACGCTCGAGATCGACAGCTCCGATTCGAGCTGGTTGACCTTGCTGGCGAGACTGGCGGCCTGGATCACCGCCGAGGATCCGCCGGGGCTTGCCGCCCTCGCGGAGCCCTTACCCGAAGACGTGCGCCGCGCGGCGGCGGCGGAGGCCGCCTGGGCGGCTTCGATCCGGTGCAACTGCCTGCGGGTGTTCGCGATCGCGGCCTGCACCTCGCGCTGATAGCGCGAGCGCTCTATCTGCAGATAGGTGAGCGCGTAGGCGTTGGCCAGGCGCGCGGCCGCCTTCGCGCTGTGAGCTTCCGCGGTGATCGTCACCAGATAGCTTTCCGCGGCCGCCTTCGCGCGCACCTTGCCGAGGTCCTTGGAAGCGACGTGTTCGCCGCTCAGGCGCGCGCGCACGGCTTCGCTCACGCCGCTGGAGGTGATCAGCGCCGCGGCGTCGGCGAGCGCGCGACTGCTGAGACTGGTCTTACCTTGACTGCCACCGACCAGTTGCTGCGCTTCGCTGCCGCCACCGAGGTCGAGCTGAGTCGTCGCGGAATAGACGGCGGGCTGATGCTTGTAGTAAGTGTATGTGGCGGCGGCGACGAGCAGCCCGACGGCGAGTATCAACAACTTGCGCCGCCACAGCGGAGCAAGAATCGTGGCGGCGTCGGTTGTGTCGTTCATCGATTCACGATCCATGTTGTCGATGGCGGGCGTATCGAGCGGGCCGGCCATCGCCACGAGGCGTGTCGGACCGGCACAAGCATCGAACATCGACGCAAGTCGAATGTGAAGCTCCTGTAAAGATGAGGAGGGGGACGGTGTGTAACGATGCGCGCGTGGAGCGATCGCTTGGCGCTGACCCAAGAACGCGTTTCACAACAGGCGGCGCGTTCGGTGCGGTGATGGAGCATGCCGAGGGCTCACGAGTCGAGAGCCCTGAGCGTCCGGTGACCGGTCCGACGCCCGCGGGTGCTCGCCTGTTGGTCGTCAGTCACCCGGCGGTGGTGAGTGTGAACCAGGAGACTTACCGCGAGCTGGACCGGCGCGGATGGGAGGTCACGATCGTGGTGCCGGACCGCTGGCGCTCGGAGTACTCGGGCGCCGTCATGACACCCACGGCGCTGGCCGGCATGGAGCGCTGCCTGCGTCCGACCGCGGTCGTGATGGCGGGGCAGGCACAACGACACGTGTACATGACACGCTGTCGCGCGTTGTGCAAGCGGGCAAACCCCGACGTGGCGTTCGTGGAGGCCGAGCCGTATTCGCTGGCGGCCACCCAGTGGAGCCTCGCACTGGCGGGGCTGGGTATACCGTTTGGAGTGCAGTGCTACGAGAACATCGACAGGCGCCTACCACTACCGGTTCGCAAGTTGCGAACACGTGTACTGCGCAGGGCCGCGTTTGTGGCCGCCCGCTCCGACAGCGCCGGGCGGCTCGCGCGAACATGGGGCGCACGGGGAGAGATCGGCCTTGTGCCTCCGGCGGTGCAGGGGTGGGAGCGAGCGCCGGCAGGGAGCCGGCGTCCATTCACTGTCGGATATGCGGGGCGACTCGTGGAGAGCAAGGGACTTATGGACCTGCTCGCGGCGGTGCGTCTCCTTGAGGAGCCGGTCGAGCTGCTGTTGATCGGCGACGGTGAGCTCAGAGGTCGCCTGGAGGGCCAACCGATTCCCGGCTCGAAGGTGCGGGTACTCGATTCACTCTCCCACGATCGGATGGCGTCGGGCTACGCGCGGATCGACGTGCTGGCGCTTCCCTCCCGCACCACCCCGACGTGGAAGGAGCAGTTCGGGCGGGTGATCGTCGAGGCGCTGTGGTGCGGCGTGCCGGTGGTGGGCTCTGACTCGGGAGAGATTCCGTGGCTGATCGGACTGACCGGAGGAGGGCTGGTCTTTCCCGAGGGCGATCGCGCGGCGCTGGCCGGACGGCTCGCGCGGCTACGGAACGATCGGGCGTTGCGCGAGCGACTGGCCGGCGCGGGCCGCAAGGCGGCCGAGGAGATGTTCTCCGTGCCGGCCGCCACCGACCGTCTCGAGCGCCTTCTCACCCATCAGTTGTGACACATACTCGCCAGGCGCGAGTACAGCGCGTCGTGCCCGGC
>JBARJU010000155.1:0-9324 GCA_049800435.1 Solirubrobacteraceae bacterium | reverse complement strand
GGCGGTGGCCGCCCAGCGCACACGGAGCGTGGCCGCGGCCGATGCGGGCGTGCCGTTGGCGGGGCCGAGCTGTGGGACGGCGTTTGGCCCCTGGCCGGGATGGTTGGAGACCGTGACCTTGCGATCGAGCACGACCGTGGAGGCTCCGGAGGCGTTGGTGACGGACACGACGAGATGGTGGCTGCCATCGGCGAGCGTGGTGGTGTCGAAGGGGAGGTCGACCGTGAGCGAAGGAGCGCATGGCTGCAAGTAGAGGAACGCGGGGAGGCCGTCCGTGGTCTGGCCCACGTCTCGACAGTGGCCCCCGTTATTGGAGAGCACGGTGCGCGCAACCTGGGTGTTATCGACCGTGAAGACCGCCCGATAGACGCCCGAGCCGGAGTCGCTGGCGTGGAGCGACAGGTCAGCGACGCCACTGAGCGTGGAGGCGGTGGCAAGTTCGCCTTCGACGCCTGAGACCGTGGGCTGGGAGGACTGGTCGAGAACCAGGTCGGAGGCATAGAGGTAGACGACCGCGGCGTAACCATTGGGGTCGCCTTTGCCGCTTGGGCATTTGTACGTCGACACCCCACCGCACGATGCATTCAGATACAGACTGGCGCCAAGATTCGCCGCTGGCACCACAACACGGTTTGCCGTGGAGAGAGGTTCAGCCGGATCGCCTAACCCAAGTTGACATCCAAACTCGTATACACATTCATCGAACACCTTCGTCTCATCCGGTCCGGCGAGCCAGAACTCATATGTGGCATTGGTTGCGAGACCCCCATCTGCATCGCCAGCGCGCCATAGGGTCGCATCGACAAGCGCGTCTCCGGGTGGTGTGCTGAACGTCCACGTCGCAATATCAGTGTTCGCAGCATGGACGCTGCCATCGCCTAGCGCCGCAAGGAGAGCCTTACCTTCGCTACAGCCATCTTCGACGTACCCGGAAACTCCAGACTTGGTACCGCTCCACCCATCCGTAGGAGCAACCTGCCCGTCGGGCATCCGGCAGCCATACACGTGGTATTCCCCGGCCTGCGCGCCCGAGGCGCCCCAAGCAAGCACGCACAGCGCCACGAGCGCTCCCCTCGCGACAACAGACCGGCCTATGCGATGTCTCCTCAAGCGCATCTCTCAGATTCCTTTCCCTCGGTGTCGGGCGGCCGCTGTATGCCGCCTCGACATCCATGTCGCTCGCGGGGCGCCACTGGCCCCCCTGTCAATTGGCTGCCATCGCGTCTTTATGGGGCCACTATACTAAGGAAACGGTATTAATCGACTCATCAGAATCAACAAATGTTCGGGTCGATTCCATTCACCCGTCATGAAGCCCGCGTGACGGGCACCGCCCGCGTCCAGCGTGCCGAGGCCACACACCCAGCACGCGAAGGCCGTGTGCAGGACAGGCTATGCGCCGAAGCGGATCGGCAGCTCGGCGAGGCCGTAGATCCCGAGGATGCTCTCGAACACCGGCTCGCCGTCGAGCTCGAGACGGGGCATCTTGCGCGCGAGGAAGCTGAGGCCCTCCTCCAACTCGAGGCGAGCGAGGTTGGCGCCGAGGCAGTAGTGCACGCCCGCGCCGAACGTGAGCGCGCGCGCCCTGGGGCGCTTGGCCGCGATGTCAAACGATTCGGGCCCGCCCGATGCCTCACTGTCCCGCGTAACGTCCCGCGCGACACCCCCTCCCGCCTCCTCAGGTAGATCGCGATTGCCCGTGAACGCGCACACCATCACGATCGTGTCCTTCGGGAAGGTGACATCCCTGTACGTCACGTCCTCGACGGCGATCCTCGCGGTGAACGGCGTGATCGGCTCATAGCGCAACGCCTCCTCCACGGCGGCGCCCGCAAGCGTCGGGTCCTCCACGAGCGCGGCCCACTGGTCGGGGTGTTCGGCCAGCAGGCGAATCGCATGCGCGAGCTGGCTCTGGGTCGTGTCGACGCCGCCGATGAGCACGTTCAGCACGAGGTTCACGCACTCCTCCTCGCTGAGCCTGTCGGGCTTCCGGCCAGCGCCGCCGGGCGCGCCGGCGGTGGGATCGCGATAGGTCGCCGCGAGCAGCGTCGAGATGAGGTCGTCGCCGGGATCGTCGCGGCGGGCGGCGAGCAGTGCGCGCGCGTACTCGTAGAACTCCTCCACAGCCTGCTCGATCAAGGGCCGCTCGTTCATCATGCTCGCCGCGTCGAACTGCCGTTGAATCCAGTTCGACCAGTGGTGCAGTCGCGGCGCGTCCTCGATCGGGGCGCCCATGACTGTGGCAATCGTCTGCGAGGGATAGGGCTTGGCGAACGCCTCCACGAACTCGCAACGCCCCGCTCGCGCCACTCGAACGTGTAGCTCTTCCAAAAAGCCCCTCATCGCCGGACGCCAACGCTCGACCGCGCGCGGGGTCAGTGCCGGGTTCACGAGGCTGCGCAAGCGCGTGTGGTCGGCGCCGTTGACGTGCAAAATGTTGCGCTTCATCTCCTCCCACAACGGGCCCTCGCTCACGTCGAACAGCTCGGCGATCTTCATACCGGGGAAGATCGCCGAGCGTGTCCGTAGGAAGAACTCGCCCGCCTCGCGGTCGAGCACCACATACCCGTACGGCCCTTGCGCCAGCCACCCTTCGGCGGCCAGCTCCTTCATGGCCGTGTGAAAGCGCTCCCCCTTCAACTCGGGGTCGGTGTAGTCGAAGCTCTTTAGCTCCAGCTCGCCGACGAGCGCCATGCTCTGGGTGCGTGGGGGTGGGTGGGTGGGAGCCTATTTCTTCGGATGCACCGTCTGCTTGAGGCTCGCTCCGGGTGTGAACTTCGGGGCCTTGGACGCTTTGATCTTGACCTTCTCGCCCGTACGCGGGTTGACGCCCTGACGGGCCGCGCGTTTGACCACGGAGAACTTGCCGAAGCCCGTGATCACGACCTCGTCGCCTTTCTTCAGCGTCTTGCCGACCGTGGCCAAGAACGACTCGACCGCACGTCCCGCATCCGCCTTGGAGAGACCGCTGTCGCCGGCGATCGCCTCGACAAGCTGGCTCTTGTTCATGGAGTTCTTCCTTTCGATAGCTGTGACTGGCGTGGCGCAGACTAGCGTGCCGAGGGGCCATTTGGCTTGAGCATGCGGCTCAGCTGCTCCCCCATCAACTCCACACCGCGCTTCGGAGCCACCGCCGCGCACCCGATCGCCGCCCGCGCCTTCTCGTCGGAGAGGGCCGTATTGGAGGGCAGCCTCAGGTGCGTATCCTCCCCGCACGCCTGTAGGTATGCGGCATTCGTGCCCTCCTTCACGAGCTCGCGCGAGCATCCAAGCCCGTCCGCCAGGAGCTCCATCCACTCGTGGCGTCCGAGCGACACCGGCCCGCCCATGTTGTATACGCCTTCGCACCCCTGCGCCACGAGCTCGCATACGCGCTGCCCATAGTCCCAGGCGTACGTGGGCGAGCGCTGCAACCCCGCGGGCGCCGGCAGCGCCCGTTGCTCGCGCAGCCGCTTCACAAGTCGCAGCGACACACCCGAGCGCTCCCATACGTGGCACGCGCGAGCCTGGGGTGGGTGGGCATCCCTGTCAACCGGTCGCGACACGTTCACGCCGTACACGTCCGCCGGGCGCGTGATCAGCCAGCGCACATTCGAGCGCATCGCGGCCTCCTCGCATGCCAGCTTCGAGCGTCCATACGCATTTACGGGGTCGGGCAGGTCGCTCTCGCTGAAGCGCAACCCGGCGGGCCTATAGCCGCTGTGTACCCAATCGCAGGAAACCAGCACATATCGCGCGCGCACCGCCCTTGCGGCGGCGAGCGTGTGCTCGGCGCCGACGAAGTCAAGCTGGGCGATGTATGGCTCGTGCTCGAAGCGGCTCGGCGCCACCACCCCGGCGGCGTGCACCACCACGTCGGGCTCGAACTCGATCGCCGCCTCCACGCACGCTTTGCGGTCAGCCATGTCGAACCCGACGGTCCGCACCCCGTCCAGCTCCACCGGCTCGTCGCGGTAGCAGCCGAGCACCTCCCAACTCTGCTGCGCCGCGGCCCCCGCCACGTTCGACCCGATCAGGCCGCTAACCCCTGTCACCAAGACCCGCAATTTTGATACACACCGTCTCGTTGTTGTCAACTGACGGTAGCACCGCCGCGGGCGATAAACGAGTGTTCGGGCGATTCCGCAAATCCTTGCCCTACGCGACGCTGCTACGGCAGGAACTCGTTCGTCCCGTACCGCGCCGGAGCGATCGGCGCGTGGATCAACCCTGCCCCCACCATCCACTTGGACATCGCTTCGATGTTGGTCGGCTGTAGCGTCCCAAACGCCACCGTGTGGCCGGCCGCGAACAGGGGCAGGTATACGCCCAGCGAGGCCGCCGTCAGCTTGCGTGGCAGCGTCGGATTGGCCGCCTGGAGCTCGGCGAGACTGCGCCGCGGGTCCTTCAGCGTGTCCTCATAGCCGTGCACCGTCGCCGCCACGAAGTCGCGTGCGAGCGCCGGGTCGGCAGCGATCGACTTGCGTGTCGTAAACGCCACCAGGCCCGGATAGGGCGGGCCCCCCTGCTTGTCCAGCGCAAACGCCGCGATCGGATGGCCACTCACCCGCAGCGCCACCCCGTCGTCGGGGATAAAGCCGGTGAACGCCGCGATCCTGCCCGCCACGAGCGCCTGGCCGCCGTTGAAGCCGACCGTCACGACCTTCACGCGCTTGGGGTCCACGCCCGCGTGGCGCAGCTCGGTGTCGAGCACCGCCGTGTCCGAGGGCACGCCAGTGATCCCCACCGTCTTGCCCGCCAGGTCCGCTGGCGAGCGCAGGTGCTCGGAGGCGAGCGCGATCAGTCCCCCGAGGGGACGCTGTACGAGTGCCATTACCGCCTGCGCGTCGCCGCCCTCCTCGATCAGCCCCGCCACGTCGCTGCCGTCGGCGAGGCCGAACTGGGCGCGACCCGCGTCGATCAGCTTCAGCGTTTCCTGCGTCGAGGTCGGCTGCGCCACCTTCAGGGCGATGTTCTCGCGGCGATAGTAGCCGGCGGCAAGCGCCCTGTAGATACCCGCGTGCACCGCGTTTGGCGTGAAGTCGAGGATCAGCGTCGCCTTCGTCACGTGAGCCGAGCCGCATGAGCAGATGCCGATCGACAGCGCACAGGTAAGCGCGGCCAGCGCCAGGCGGTATCTTGCAATCACTTGAAGGGATCCTCTCAGACGCACGTCGGCGGGCAACAGGCTCGCACGCTATCGGGCGAGCCTGTCCGCGAGCTCTACACGCCCGCGGACCTCCCCGCCGGGATCGGCGACCCCAACAGCGACCCAATCGGGCGGCCCGGCTCCTACCCGTTCACGCGCGGGCCCTACGAGTCGATGTACCGCGGGCGCCTGTGGACGATGCGCCAGTTCGCCGGCTTCGGTACGAGCGAGGAGACCAACGAGCGCTTCCACTACCTGCTCGCCCACGGCCAGACCGGCCTGTCGACGGCCTTTGACATGCCCTCCCTGATGGGCCATGACTCGGACGACGCGCGCTCCTTCGGCGAGGTCGGCCGCGAGGGCGTCGCCGTCGACACGACCGAGGACATGCGCACCCTCTTCTCCGGCATCGACCTCGGAGAGGTGTCGGTGTCGATGACGATCAATGCCCCCGCCGCGATCATGCTCGCCTACTTCGTCGTCGCCGCCGAGCAGGACGGCGACGGGGCCGGTGGCGCGATTGCGCCGGAGTTGCTCTCGGGCACGATCCAGGCGGACATCCTCAAGGAGTACATCGCCCAGAAGGAGTGGTGCTTTCCGATCGACCCGGCGATGAGGTTGTGCGGGGACATGATCGAGTGGTGCACCCACCACATGCCGCGCTGGCACCCGATCTCGATCTCCGGCTATCACATCCGCGAGGCTGGCTCCACCGCCCAGCAAGAGCTCGCCTTCACGCTCAAGGACGGGCTCACCTACGTCGAGCAGGCGATCGCGCGCGGACTCGACGTCGACGACTTCGCCCCCAGACTCTCGTTCTTCTTCAACGCCCAGATCGACTTCTTCGAGGAGATCGCCAAGTACCGCGCCGCGCGACGCATCTGGGCACGCGAGCTGCGCCACACCTTCGGCGCGCGCAACGAGCGCTCATGGCTGATGCGCTTTCACACACAGACCGCCGGCGTCTCGCTCACCGCCCAGCAGCCGCTCAACAACATCGTGCGCACCGCCATCGAGGCGCTCGCCGGTGTGCTCGGCGGTACGCAGTCCCTGCACACCAACTCCTACGACGAGGCACTCGCCCTGCCCACGGAGGAGGCCGTGCGGATCGCCTTGCGCACGCAGCAGGTGATCGCTCACGAGAGCGGCGTCGCCAACACCGCCGACCCGCTCGGCGGTTCCTACTTCGTCGAGGCGCTCACCGACGAGATGGTCAAGCGTTGCTACGAGTACTTCGCGAAGATCGACGAGCTCGGCGGGATGGTGGAGGCGGTCAAGCGCAACTACCCCCAGCGCGAGATCGCCGACGCCGCCTTCACCCTGCAACAGGAAATCGACGCCGGCGAGCGGATCGTGGTGGGCGTCAACAGCTTCACCGAGGGCGACGACGGCGAGCACGAGATCCTACGCATCGACCCGGCCCTCGAACAGAAGCAGGTGGACCGGCTGCAGTCGGCGCGCGCGCGGCGCTCGGGCGCGGAGGTTGAGCGCACATTGGCCGAGCTTCGCGGCGCCGCCGCGGGCGAGGGCAACCTGATGGACCCCCTGATCGAGTGCGCCCGCGCGGGCGCCTCGGAGGGCGAGATCGTCGAGTCGCTTCAGCAGGTGTTCGGGCGCTACACCGAGTCGCCGGTCTTCTGAGGATGCTGCGCAGGGGACTTGTGCTGCTCGGGGCCGCGATCCTCGCCGGCTCGCTCGCGGCGCTCGCGTTCGGGGCCAAGCGAATCGCCACCGAGAACGCCGCATACAAAGGGCCGGCCGCGCCCCGATGCGTGCCGCCGCAGCTCGGACGTACGGCCGTCCTGCCGGGAACGGAGCTCGAGGTCTCACCGCTGCCCGACTCGCTCGATGCCTCCTACGCGACCCAGATCAGCTTGCTCGGGTATCCCGCGAGCGCGCTCTCGGGGATCTCCGTCAACGGCTCCTCGAGCGGCGGGCACAGCGGGCGCCTGGAGGCTTACTCGCAGGGCGACGGCGCCAGCTTCGTGCCCAGCAAGCCATTCCGCTCGGGCGAGACCGTGATCGTGCACGGCAAGCTGACCCTCGCCGGCAAGCGCTATCCGTTCGCCTTCCACTTCACGATCGCCGTGCGCGACGCGATCGGACACCCGGCCGCCACCGCCAAAGCAGCAGGCAAGCCAAGCGAACTGTTCGCCTTCCACTCGCGCCCCGAACTGCACGCGCCACTCGTGACGGTCACCGGCTCCTCGAGCGGACAGGCCCCCGGAGATGTGTTCTTCGCGCCGTACTCCGGGCCCGGCCAGGATGGACCGATGATCGTGGACTCCTCCGGCAATCTCGTTTGGTTCGACCCGCTCCCCTCGGGCACCGAGTCGACCAACTTGCAGGTACAGCAATACGAAGGCCGGCCGGTGCTCAGCTGGTGGCAGGGGTACATCCCACCGCAGGGCTTTGGTCAGGGCGAAGAGGTGATCGCCGACTCCTCCTACCGCCAGATTCTGCGCATGCGCGCCGGCAACGGTCTGCTCGCCGACCTACATGAGTTCCACATCACCCCTCAGAACACGGCCCTGCTCACCGTCTTCGATCCGATCCGCTGCAACCTGTCGAGCGTCGGCGGCCCGAGCAACGGCGCCGTGACCGACAGCCTCTTCCAGGAAATCGATCTCAGGACGCATCTCGTCAGGCGCGAGTGGCATCCGCTTGACCACATCGCGCTCTCCCAGTCCTATGCGAGCCCGACGAACGCTACCTCGGAATGGCCATATGACTACTTCCACCTCAACTCGATCGAGCCGCGCCGCGACGGGTCGTTGCTGATCTCCGCGCGCAACACCTCGGCGCTGTACGAGCTCAGCCCGAGCACCGGCGAGGCGATCGCACAGATAGGCGGCAAGCACGGCTCGGAGAAGCTGGGAGCCGGCACGGCCACCGCCTATCAACACGACGCCGAGGAACTGCCAAACGGCGACTTCACGATTTTCGACAACGGCGGCGTCCCGAAGGTGCACCCGCAGTCGCGCGGGCTGATCGTATCTGTCAACCCCGGCACGAGGACCGAGACGCTCGTCGGCCAGTACGTGCACCCCAAGCCACTGGCGGCGGCCAGCCAAGGCAACGTTCAGGCCCTTGAAAACGGGAACATGTTCATCGGGTGGGGCTCGGAACCGTACTTCTCGGAGTACAACAGCGCGGGAGCGCTCGTATACGACGCCCATCTGCCCCCCAAAACGGAGTCCTACCGCACCTATCGCTTCCAGTGGACCGGCACACCCACAAACGGCCCCGCCGTCGCGGCGGCGCCCGGGTCCGGTGCAACCGTGAACGTGTATGCGAGCTGGAACGGCGCCACCGCCGTCGCAAGTTGGACCGTGCTGGCGGGGCCGGCGGCAAGTCAGCTGACGCCGACCGCGAGCGTGCCGAAGGGTGGCTTTGAGACGTCTATCTCAATACCCGGCAAGCCCGCCTACGTCGCGGTCCAGGCACTCGACGCGGCCGGCAACGTGCTCGGCACCTCCCACCCGATCAAGGGGTAGGGTCCTCTCGACCGCCGACCGCCGTCACGCCTGTGAGCGCCCGGCGGCTCCATGCGTGCTCGGTCAGGCGCCGGTGAGACTCATCGCCCGCTCGACATAGGGAGCGAGCAGTCCGGCAGCAGCCGCGGCCGTCTCCCGGGGCGAGGAGCGCGGCATCGTGACATAGCTGATCGCCAGTCGCACGAACGCGTCGGCAAGCAGCTCGGCATCCTCGTCGCGGACGTGAGGCCAGCCGGAGCGCATCGCCCGGCACAGCCGCTCGGAGGCCCACTCGAGCACGGGACGGCCCTGAGTCGTTATCAGGGGCAGCATCCCCCCGGTCCCGTCGTCGGCGAGCAGCATCTGCACGAGCGGGTCCTCCGACGCCGCCGCCAAGAAGACCTCCAGGCCGGCCGCGACCGCGGCACGCGGATCGTCGAGGTGGGCTCCAATCGCCTGCTCGACCGCGTCGAGGAAGCGCACGCCCTCACGGATCACGAACGCCTGGGCGAACTCGTCGCGCGAGTTGAGCTCCTTGTAGAGCGTCTGGCGGCTGACCCCCGCCTCGCGAGCAACCTCGGCCATCGTTATCTGCGCCCACGGCCGGTCCTTCAGCAATCGACGGGCGGCGTCGAGGAGCGTGTCGTGCAGCAGCCGGCGCGCCGCCTCGCGGTAGGTGGACGCCGCCGCGGGCGTATCCGGCGCGGGGAAGGACACACC
>JBARJU010000154.1:0-14803 GCA_049800435.1 Solirubrobacteraceae bacterium | reverse complement strand
GCGCTGGGGCGCCACGGCGTCGCCCCCATGGGGATACGCGCCGCGCGAGCCTACGCGCTCGAGGACAACGACAGCCCGTGGCGCTCGATCTGCTGTCTGCTCCAAGGGGTCGCCGAGCACCTGACGGGCGACCGCGAACAGGCGCGCGAGCACCTCGAGGACGGTATCCACCGCAGCTCGGTGGTGGCCCCTCCCGTGGAGATGCTGTGCCTCTCCCAACTCGCCATGATCACGGTCGAAGAAGGCGACTGGGACCGGGGCGTCGACCTCATCGCGCGCGCCGTATGCCAGATCGAACGCCACGACCTCTCCTCATACCCGACCTCCGCGCTCACTTTTGCCGTATCGGCCGACGTGCGTTCGCGCGTCGGCCGCGTCGATGAGGGTAAGCGCGACGCGCGCCGGGCCGCCCACCTGCTCGCCCGCCCAGTGGATTTCATCCCCTGGTATGAGGCCGAGACGCGCATCATGCTCGCCCGCGCCGCCCTGCGACTGGCCGACGTGGGCGCGGCTCGGACGCTGCTCGCCGAGGCCTCCCATCTCGCGCGCCGAGTCCCCGACGCCGTCGTGCTCGGGGGCTGGCTGGATGAGACCTGGGGGCTGCTCGACTCGACGGCAACCACCGCGCTTGCCGGTCCAGCGACACTCACCATGGCCGAGCTGCGAATCCTGCGCTTCCTGCCCACCCATCTCTCCTTCCGTGAGATCGGCGCGCGCCTACACGTGTCCACCAACACCGTCAAGACCCAGGCCCACGCGGTCTACCGCAAGCTGGACGTCTCCTCACGCTCCGAAGCTGTCGCGAGAGCGACCGATATCGGGCTGCTCGACACCTAGGTCCAAACCGAGGGGCGTGGGTCTGGTCGTGGGTTCGGGCGGTGCCCCGCGCGGGGGTGTGTGAGCGCCCTACTCGGTGGGGGGGCTGTACCCAAGATGCGCCGACATCCGTGCGGCGCTTGCGACGACGAGCGGCACCAGCCGCTCGAGCACCTCGGTGCTCGAGAACACCGCCTTGGCGGCGGCCACCTCGACCGCGGCGATCGCCTCCCCCGATCTCGAGCGCACCGGGGCCGCCCCACACCGCTGGCCCTCCACGCGCACCTGATCGGCGATCGCATAGCCCCTTTCGCGAATCCGATCGAGCTCTGTGAGCAGCTTTGCGCGTGCGAGCGACGCCTCGCCGGCGGCCGGATCTCGCGTGCTCGCATCGATCGCCTCGGCTCGCCTCTGGTCGGAGGCGTGCGCGAGCAGAAGCCTGCCCATCGCCGTCTCGCTCGCAGGCAGGCGCGATCCGGGTCCGAGCCTCGCAACCACTTCGCTCTGTCCGCGCAGCGAGCTGCGGGCGCGATCGACGTACACGAGATCGTTGCCGTCAAGGACGGCGATGCTGGCCGTGCACGTGCTGCGAGAGCGCAGCTCCCGCAGATAGTGGCCCGGCAGGTTGTGTATGGCCGTGGAGCTCACGGCGGAGCGGCCGGGGTCGCCGGCGCGCATGCCCAGCCTGTACTTGCGTCGCGGGCCCTGCTCGAGGTAGTCGAGCGCCACGAGCGTCGAGGCGTACCGATGCGCGGTCGGACGGCTCATTTCGAGCTCCGCCGCGATCTCCGCTATACCCATCCACGGTCGATCGGGCGTAAATGCCCTCAGGATCGCAAGACCGCGCTCGAGCGACTGCGAGTAGCGACCCTCGTTGGATGTGGGCTCGTGCAAAATTCCTCCGCGGATCGGGGACATGGTTGTCATCGTCGTGGGCCTCCCTTCCCTGCGCGCCCATCATCTCCGCATTGCCCGGCTGGCGATAGCCACTCATCGTGACCATGCGAACCGATTCGAGCTAGTCAGCCCTGAACTTTTCAGGACTGAATCGGCGCGAAGAGGCGTTCGCCGGACTGGCTATCGACATGGCTCAACGTCGAAATGGCTTGTCGAAGTGGCTTATGTCTCACGCGCGCGCGATGGGCCCAGTGGGGCACGGGATGGGGGATGGGGGATGGGGGATGGGTGCACAAGCGCGAAACAGGCTGCCTCACGCGCGCGTAGGACAAGCGCTAGCAAGACTCTGCAGGCAGGCCTTCGAGGCGCTCGCGAACCCCCTGGAGCCATTCGATGCGCGCGTTCCAGAAGCCGAGCTCGGCGTCGCGGGAGACGGTCTGCACAATTCTGTCCCACTGCGAGCCGTCCACCGCTTCGGCGTCCGAGGCGCGCTTGAGGTCCTGTACGCGACCAAGGCACACGAGCTCCTGCCCGTGGATCAGCTCGATCATGCGCGGCGCGTCGCGCGGGCGGCACAGGGCGATCCTGAAGTGCAGATCGTCGCGCAGCGTTGGCTCGGCGGCCGTCGAGAGCAGCCACGCTTCGAACGACGCCACTCCCTTGACGGTCGCCTCGTAGATCGCGCGGCGCCCATGCGCCCCGTTGCGCAGCTGCTCTCCGTTCTCATCGACCCGTCTGACAAGACCCTCGGTCTCGAGCTTCTCGAGCGCCCAGTAGGGATAGGAGTCGGCCAGGTCGGCGAATCGCAGCTGACGGCGCACCCCCGAGGCGATCCTATAGGCGTAACTGGGCTGCTCGATCACGAGCCCCAGCACAGCGTGCTTGGCGGACACCGGTCCCGGCCCTACCTTCCAACCAGTGGACTTTCTTTCAAGGGCGTGACAATAGGCGATATCGAGTCCAACTTGGCCGCGTGGCAAGCCGCTCGATGCGATGGATCGATTGATGTTCGTTCCCGTGCAATCGAGCACGCTCCGCGCCATCGCCATATTGCTAGGCCAGTGCTAAAGAAACCACTATTCGGCCAACGTGCTCGCCCACGCTTGAGTGCTCTCGGAAGTCGGAAACAATCGCCTTCCGATCTGGCCCAAAAGTCAGGTTGCGGGTTTCTCCGGACACGAGACGCCACCGGGCCGCGTAGTGTTGCCTGAGCCACGATCGTCCGCGCGCGTCCGCCCGCCGGTCGCCCGGCTCAGTGCTCGCCGAGATGCCACCCCAAGCCCTCGCCCTGGCGTTCGCCGCCTCGATCTATCCGCCGGCGGTCGCCGCCGTGATCGCACTCGGCCGAGGGACCCAGGTGCGCTCGCGGGTGCTTGCGTTCGTGGCGGCCGCCGCGCTCGTCACCTACTCGAGCGGCGTCCTCATGCTGTTCTTGCTCGGCGATCTCGGCGCCACGGGGTCGAGCCACTACACGCCAAGCGCCGCGCTCGACCTGGCGCTCGGGGTGCTGTTGATCGGGTTGGCGCTCCGCCTGCACCGCACGCGTCGCTCCGTCGCAAGGGCGCGCGGCGAGTCGAAGATCGAGCGCTACCTCCAGAGTCGCCGGCTCGCATTCGTGCTCGGCCTGACACTGTACGTGTTGCCCTCTCCGATCTACGTCGCCGCGGTCAAGACCACCGCGGACGCACAGCTGTCCACGAGCAGCGAACTTCTGGCCCTCGCCGCGACTGTCCTCGTGATGCTGTGGCTGATCGAGTTGCCGATGCTCGCGCTCTTGCTGTTTCCGGATCGGGCTTCGCGTGGGCTCGAGGCGACGAACGCCTGGTTTGCCGAGCATGGACGGCTCTTGGCGGTGCTTGCCTGCGCCGGCGCCGGGGCTTACCTGGGGGTAAGGGGACTCCTCGGCCTGATTGGCTGACCACTCCATCGAGGAGCCCTTTTCGTTCGACTCATCGCCTCACGATCGCTGCATTGTGACTCGATCGATAGCGATGCTGTATCACGTCCAATATCGCTATACAGTCCTCCTTGAGTAGTTGGATTTATCGGATTATTTTGACTATATATATGTTGAGCTACTCAGGTTCCGCTAAGGCTAAGGGGGTGTACTGGCGGGTTACCCAGTAGGTCGGTAGAGACCCGAGGAAGCCATCCCCATCTATCGCGGTGGTCGAAGCCGCAGCGAGGAGACGCCCATGAACCGTGGCGTCCCACAGGAGCAAGAGTTGCTTTTTCGTGACTCTCTCGCCGTAAGCCGGCGCCCCATCCTCCGGACCGGCCGTCGTGCCTGAGCGATTCGACGAGGGGCCCATGCGGATCGTCCCAGACGCCGCGCCGGCGCCATCGCACAAGGACGCGAGCGGTAGCAGGCGGCGCTGGTGGATGCTGGTTGCGTGCGGGATACTCGTGCTTGGTTTGACGGTCTCGCTTGGCGGCGCGTTGCTGTGGCGCTCAAGCGTGCGCACGCATGACAAGCAAGCGTTCCAGACTACCGCGACCGATGTCACCGGGACGGTAGAGACGCTGTTGCGCCGCGATACCGACTTTGTAGCGACGTTGCGCGCCGTGCTGACCATGCAGCGCGGTCTTGGCGCCGGTGGCTTCAGCCAAGTGGTTTACAGAGCTGGAAGGTCACCAGCGGCAGGTGGGAGGTCTCGGCACGCTTGTCGTGAAGTCGGTGCCGGCGGTCGAGCTTGCGGCCTTTCGGGCACGGCGCGACGCAGAGCCTGCATTTCGTGCGCTTGTGGGAGGGAAGCTTGAGCCTGTCGTCCCGGACGGGCGCGCTCGCTACTGCCTGCTTTCGGCTGGGAGTGTGAACACTCCCTACAGTCCTGATATCGCCAGTCTGCTGCAGGGAGACTGGTGTAACCCAAGGTCCCCGATTGGTGGATATCCGGCGGGCGGGAGCTCACAGGCGGGTCTCATGCGGTCGATCGGCGATAGCGGGCAGTTCCTGGTGTACCCCGTAATGGCCGAGGGGGTGAGCAGCTTCTTTATCGAAGGTGCGTTCTATAAGCGGGGAGCAAGTCTGGCGAGCGTCGCACAGCGCCGCGCGGCCCTCATCGGGTGGGTTTCGAGCTCCTTCGACATCCCCACTCTCCTGCGGTCGGCCGTTGGCAAGCACCGCGGTCTTGCCGTGACGCTGTATCACAGTAATCCCAGCCGGCGTTCCGAACTCATGGGCCGGGCGGGCGTTGCCGCGACCTCCGATATATCGATGCTCGCCGAGACGCTGCAGATCGACGGCACGTGGATCGTGAAGGTGTCGGGGGCAGCCGTCGTGAGCGGACTGTCTGCCAACGTGCAAGCACTACTGGTGTTGCTGTCCGGAGCGATCGTGAGCGTCCTGTTGTGTGCGCTGGTGCTTGTGCTCACCCGCTCCCGCGAGCGTGCCCTGGGAATGGTCGAGGAAAAGACCGGCCAGCTCCGCCACCAGGCGCTGCACGACGCACTCACCGGCCTGCCCAACCGTGTCCTGGCGCTCGACCGCGCCGAGCAGATGCTCGCCCGGGCGCGACGACGGCACCTCCCGGTGGCGGCGCTGTACGTCGACGTGGATGGCTTCAAGCATGTCAACGACACCTTTGGACACGCCGCCGGCGACGATCTGCTGAGGATTGTCGCGACGAGGCTGACGGGTGTCGTGCGCGAGGGCGACACGGTGGCCCGCCTGGGCGGCGACGAGTTCGTCGTCCTCGTCGAGGGCTCCACGCTCGACGCCGGTCCTGAGCTCGTCGCCGAGCGCCTGCTGGAAGTGTTGCGCCAGCCATATGACATAAACGGAAAGACAGGCCGCAAGCTCTCCCTTACCGCGAGCATCGGCATCGCCTCGGGGCTGCGTGGTAACGCCGCTGAGCTGCTGCGCGACGGGGACCTCGCGCTATACGAGGCCAAGGCGGCCGGTAGGAATTGCTTCGTGCTGTTCGAGTCGGGCATGCAGACCGCATCGCATGACCGGCTCACGCTCGAGATGGACCTCGCCGAGGCACTTGAAAGCGAGCAGCTGTTCCTGCGCTACCAGCCCACTTTCGACCTACAGTCGGAGAAGGTAATCGGCGTTGAGGCGCTGATCCGGTGGCATCACCCCACGCGCGGCACCCTCCCGCCCGCCGAGTTCATCCCGCCCGCCGAGTTCATCCCGCCCGCCGAGGAAAGCGGCCTGATCGTGCCGATCGGCCGATGGGTGCTCGACGAGGCCTGCCGTCAGGCCGCGATGTGGCACGAGCGGGGCCATCGGATCGGCATGTCCGTGAACGTGTCCGGACGCCAGCTCGACGACGACGAGCTGATCGAGGACGTGCGTCGCGCCCTGGAGAAGAGTGGACTGGATCCCAATGCGCTGACGCTCGAGATCACCGAGACCACACTGATGCGCGACGCCGAGGCCATCGCCCGACGCCTGCAGGAGCTCAAGCAGCTCGGAGTTCGCATCGCGATCGACGACTTCGGCACCGGCTACAGCTCACTGGCCTACCTGCGCCAGTTCCCGGTCGACGCCCTGAAGATAGACCGCTCCTTCATCGGAGGTATAGCCGCCTCCAAGGAGGCGACGGCCCTGATACGCACACTCGTGCAACTCGGCAAGACACTCCAGATCGAGACGCTTGCCGAGGGCATCGAGGACCAGGTTCAGCTCGAGACCCTGCAGCGCGAACACTGCGACCACGGGCAGGGCTTCCTGTTCTCGCGCCCCCTCGACGTGGGCGCGGTCGAAGCATTCCTGCGCTCCAGCGACACCTCGACCCAACTTCTCCCACTGCGCTAGCTCTTGATGAGGGGATTGTGCTTCGGGTCGCCGGCGCTCGCCACCACCCTGTTGTGCGCGATCGAGGCGCTGCTTATAGAGCGCCACTCCAAGGCGATCGAGTCGAATCAGAGCCGACGGCCGGGATCGAACCGGCGACCCCCGGTTTACAAAACCGGTGCTCTGCCAGCTGAGCTACGTCGGCGTGGCGTACGTATCCTATCGCCGCAGCGCCTACCGTCGTCCTGTCTGGCTCGGGTTTTGGTGCTGTCGCGGTTGGGCTCATCGTGGCGCTATCGGGTTGAGGTGGTGGGCTTGTGCTGCGGCGTGTAGGTCGCTGTCGTAGACGAAGATGGCTCCGAGGTCCTCGCGCATGGTGAGCGCGGTGGCGAGGTGGATTGCGTCCATTGCGCGTAGCGGTGGGGTGTGGGCGTCGGTCGCGAGCTCGACGATCTCGGGGGATAGAGGGATCAGGTTGATGCGCTCGAGCGCCGCATTGGCGCGCTGCAGGACGTCTTCGCCGCCGAGGCGTCTTGCGGTGCAGATGGCCTCAATGCGGATCAGCTCGCTCGCGACCTGCACGGGCCAGTCGGCGAGTGCGGCGCGGAAGGCTTCTGTCTCGCGCTCGGCCTTGAACAGCTTCACGAGCGCGGAGGCGTCGACGTAGGCGGCGCTCACTCGCCGCGGACCCACCGCAGTGCGTCAGAGGCTGGCGCGGCGCCTGCGGGGTCTGGCTCGCCCGGCGGCGGGTCGAGTTCCAGCAGACTTCCACGGCCGGGTCTTGCGCCGTAGTGCTCGGCGAGTCGGGCTTGCAGCTGCGAATCAGTGCCGGCGCTGGCGAGCACCGCTCGGGCACCCCTTAGTGTGAGGGCGCGGATCTGCGCCGCTGCGGAGCGGGTCTCGGCGGGGTCGAGCAGGGGCTCGGTGAGGGCGAGGGCACGCTCCACCTCTGGGTCTCGTGTGACGCCCAAGCGCGGATGACGAGCAGCCATCGGCTGATGGTAGCACTTGCGTGTAGCACTCTGGCGCATGAGCGCCGTAAAGACGTCCGCAATGCCAGCGAAGCGGGGTTCTTCGCCCGGTGTCCAGCCCGGTTTCGCCCGGGTCGAGCAGTTCGCTGCTCGCACCCAGCCCGGTCGGAATGTTGATGCCGCCGGTGGCGTTGCACACTTGTAGGCCACCTTACGAGACCAACGAATGGGATCCCTTTTGGTCTCGGCCAGCCGCCGGGCTAGGTGCAGATTGGTGCCACCCCGCACAGAAATTGCCCGAAAACGGACGTCCAGTAGTTAAAACCGTTGTATGAGGCAAAGCCGTTAGATGATCCGTCGTTGTCGTAAATGTTGTCGACGCCACCGATGTACCAGGTCCCATTCGAGCCCTGTGTAAACACAGGGCCACCAGAGAATCCACCAGTCATGGGGCAGCCCTTGGCGTATATATAGTATCCCGTGCCGAGCCACGCGATACCAGGATTCTCTGCCGTGGTCAGGTGTGCCTGATCGTATCTGTGGTCGCAGTAGTAGGGAGTATCGCCGTAGTTCGCCGCCGCAGTGCCGAAATATTGGCTGGCGGGATATCCCATGAGGTAAAACTGCTGGCCGTCGGAAACGCTCCACCCCCACATCAACGGATAAGTCCCAGTGTAACTGCCTACATAAGAGCCGTCAGAGTAGGGTTCGACTTCGGCGATGCCGTAGTCACACCCCCCGTCACCGCTTTGCCAGCATGACGGCACCCAAGACCTGACGATTTTCAGGAAATAGTACGGTGCGTTAGCTGACGCAGTGGCAACGTCCTGACCTGAAGCCGGTGTTCTTTCTCCGCCAAAGGACTCGTCGGCTGCGAACCACAACTGCTCATGTTCGATCATTGCGCCGCTGAACCCGTCGCTACTAGAGGTGAGTGAGTTCGAGTAGAGACAGTGACCAGCTGTAATAAGCAGGCGGTCGGTTATCATCGTTCCCGTGCAGTGACCAACTACTATTTTTCCCAGTTCATCACGAAACAGCTTACCCACGGCCGGCAGTGGTTCCCTGTAGCCATTACCGACGACCGCGGCGCTCTTCGCCGACTTGTGGCGCACCTTATGGCAGTGATTGCGTCCGCGACCGACGCGCACGCATACCTTAGTCAGGACGCCTTTGCGGTAGGTGCGGCAGATATGCTTCCGATGCGCCTTCTTGCACTTCGTCCCCGTATACAGCTTCTTTGGCGCGGCCGGTACGATAGAGGTCTTGATTCCGCTCGCAGACGGTAGTCCACTCGGAGGCGTTACGTTACCCGTAGACCCGGAACCAGTAGACGGCCGCTGAGGCACCGGCAGGGGCGGCGTCGGCGAGAGAGGACTGTTGCCCACTTTGCCGGCTGTTTCTGATTCGGAACTGGCAGGCGGAGCGCTACCATAAACCGGCTGGGCACTAACTTCGGCTGCTGGGTCAACGTTTTGCGCCAGAGCCTGCGACGCCATTAGCAAGCACGCGAAAGTAACCACCGCGACAAAAAGCGCGCTGCGCATGCCGGGCCTGATACTCATGACTGACCTCCTCCCAGGACCCGTCGGGCCCTGCTCTAGACGGCGTTTCCGTCGCTTTGGACGACCGGCCCGTGAGGTCAGCAAGGGGCAGCTCTTTGCCCACCGACGGCCCGTGCGAGAGCTAGCGGCCGATAAGAGCGTTGAGGCTACACCATCTTAGTTTAGATCGGTAGGCCACCTACCTAGCAATCGTTACTGCGCGAGCATGTGATGATGAGGCGAGCGATCCGAGATCGGTCGGCCCCATCTCGGCTCGGGAGTTTGTGGGCTCACTCTAGATGAGTGGTGGGTATCCGGTTTACTCCGCGAAGCCGCGCGCGTGGGAGATAAGCCTGCCCGGCTCCCCGAGACAGCCGCTCAATGGGACGTGGGGGCCCCCAAAGTGCGGTTTTGAGGACGCTCTCCCATCAGGCGGAGCCAACCGGATATGCACTAGATGAGTAGGTGGCGAGCGCTAGAGAACTTGGCGCTCGAGGCTGGGAAGAGCACCGCGCGGGACATCATTGCCACCACCGCCAACGGCATGTCTTCGCCGCGCCGCTGGACCTCGCCGATTCGGGACTCCGTCGCGGCGTTCGCCGGCGCGTGGGATGGTCCGCTACACATCTTCGTCAACAACGCGAGCGTAATGGCCACGCCGGAGCTGCGTACACCGGAGGGCTGGGAGATGCAATTTGCGACGAACCACCACGTCGACCGTCTGCACAGCAAGAGCCGGCGCTGTTGAGGACGCGAACACGCACTCGGATGCGCGACCTGTCAGGCGGCGCCTAGACGATGATGGGCATCCCCTCCGATCCGCGGTTCTTGGCGGTCGCGCGCTGGCGGCTTTCGCATCTCTGTTCCCGCACCTGCCTGAGCGCAGCGCGTTTCACAAGCGCCGGCTGCGGCTCTCAGGGGTAATCGAGGGCCGGATCGCCGAGTTCGCCAAGCACAGCCCTTGATTCTACGACGACATGCTGTTCGCCTGCTACACCACATGAACCCCGTGGCACTAGACCTCCTGGTTACGCAATGCGAGACCGAACTGCAAGGAGACGATGATCGCGTCGCGGTGGATCAGGATCGGCTTGGCTGTGTGGATGACGCTTCTGAACATCTCGGCCCGGACCAGCTCGACGGCCATTGGCGAGAGCGCCCAGCTGCGAACCTCATCGCCGTGACGTCTTACTGTGGCGCGGCCATGAGCGCCTCGCATCGACTTCCGCCTGTTGCCGATCTTCTCGTTGGCGAACAGGCAGCCGTTGGATTTGATCTCCGGCACGAGCTCGGAGTTCGCGGCCCAGGAGAGCACCGCCGAGAGGACGCGTCAGGCGTGCGCGCGGACGGACGGTCCCACCTTGGCGTGCTTCATCGCCTCTCGCAGGGCACGGGGCGCATCGGGCCCGTTGAACGTCGGGGCTGGTTGCCCAGCGAAGCGCACCGCGTAGTTGGCCGGCGGCCGCGTCTTGCCTTTGTCCATGCCCGGCATCCCGAGCAGGTGGCGATTGGCCGACTGGCGGTAGGTGCGGAAGGTGGACGTTGACAGCCCGTCAGCGGTTTCCGGTGCATTGAAGGCGAAGTAGAGCTGCCCTCACCATTTTGTAGAAGGTGACCTGAACCGCCCTGGGTCGTCCGCGAAGGAGGCCTGTCGAGCTGGGTCCTCCGCGCGCGCTCGCGTGGTGGGAAAGCAGCAGCGGAGGAGGGCATCCGGACTGCACCTTCAGCGACGCACTCGCGGTCGCTGCGAGCGCGGCGGGCCGCGAGATTCGGCGCGCAGACAGGCTCACGTCCCCTGCGGGATAATGCGGGTGATGTCTGAGGAGTCCACGACCACTGACTTGGTCGAGCTTACGCGCCGCCAATTTGAAGCTGGGAGCCGCCGTGACCTTGACGCGGTACTGAGCTTTTACGCTCCCGATGCCGTCTGGGAGGCGGTGAGCCTCGGTACCAGCTTCGAGGGCGTGGCGGCAATCCGTGGCTTTCTTGAAGACTGGCTCGGCGCTTACGAGGAGTTTGAGATGGAGCCAGAGGAGATTCTTGACCTCGGCAGCGGAGTAGTGTTTGTCGTGACCCGGCTAACCGGACGTCCGGTTAGCAGCCGTGGTAGCGCACTGATGCGGCGTAGGCCCTTGGTGTTCATATGGGTGGAGGGCTTGGTCGCGCGGGTCACGGCGCCCTCGTCCGGCATCGACGAGGGGCGTGCAGCCGCCGAGCGGCTTGCCGAGTCGAAGGGGTAGGCGATGTCGCAGGAGAACGTAGAGGTAGTACGCCGCTGGATCGAGTTCTACAACGGGCGCGACACAGATGGCCTCATGCAACTGACAACCTCAGACTACGAGATGAAGTCGGTGTTCGCCGACGTCGAGTCGGGCGGCATCTTCCGCGGCTACGCAGGCTTCCCGTTCGAGTACTTCAAGACGCTGGATGACGCATATGACCAGTTCCAACTGGTCGTGCAAGACTTCATCGACGTTGGCGCGGCGGTCCTGATGGTGGCTCACATCGAGTGGCGCGGAAGGGGAAGCGGTGCGGAAGGGCGCGGTCCACTCTTCGCTGTGTTCTGGCTCCGGGCAGGAAAGGTCTTCCGCGAGGAGAGCTTTACCGACCGCGCCGAAGCCCTCGAAGCCGTGGGGCTTGAGGA
Source organism: Solirubrobacteraceae bacterium (assembly GCA_049800435.1). Taxonomy (GTDB): domain Bacteria; phylum Actinomycetota; class Thermoleophilia; order Solirubrobacterales; family Solirubrobacteraceae; genus Palsa-744. Next base: position 3,187 of record JBARJU010000154.1, on the reverse strand, counting down.
GTAGCGATGTCGCAGGAGAACGTTGAGATCGCCAAGCGCTTGATGGACGCCTTCAACGAGCGCGATGTCGAGGCTTTTGTGGCGCTCACAACGCCGGACTTCGAGTGGACCACCTCAATGGCGGCTGTCGAGGGCGAAGTCTTCGTCGGACGCAAGGGCATCGAGACGTACTTTGGAAGGATGGGCGAGTCCTGGGACGAGTTCCTGCTGGTCTCCGGCGAGTTTCGCGATCTTGGCGACAGAGTCCTGTGGCATGGCGACCTGAAGGGGCGAGGACGCCTAAGTGGCGTACCGGTCACCTCGCCGCTGGACATCCTGTTCGATTTTCGCGGCGGCAAGATCTCGCGCAGCCGCTCCTATCTCGATCACGGCGAGGCGTTGCGGGCGGCTGGACTCTCCGGGTAGGCGGGTCGGTAGGGCTGGTCGCTCAGTGTCCCGCCGCGTTGGAGGCGGCGAGCTCTCGGGCGCGAGCCGCCAGGTGGGCGACCCCGAGCTGTTCGTACTCGCTCGCGGCGCGCTTTAGTGATGCGATGGCTGCTTCGCGGTCGTCCTCGAGTAGTCGTTGTCCGAGCAGCAGCTCGCAGCGGGCGGCCTCCAGCGGGCGCGACAGGCCCTGCCATGCCTCGCGCGCGCGTTTGAGATCGGCGAGCGCTTGCGGAAGGGACCCGACGATGCCGGTGGCTTCGATCGCGGCTGCTTCGCCTACCGGGTAGCGCACGCGCTCGCTGAGCTCGATCGCCTCCTGTGCGGCCAGATCTGCCTCCTGGTGGCGACCGGCGAGGCGGTGCAGCAGGGCCTGTGCGGAGTTGGCCTGGATGGCCTGCACGATCAGGCCGGCGCGTTCGCACACGTCAAGCGCCTGTGAGAGCGCGACCTCTGCGCCCCCGAGCTCGCCCTGGTCGCGGAGTGTGTTCGAGAGCCCGTAGAGGGCGTCGAAGCAGACCTCCGACCAGCCGATCTGCTCCGCGAGCTCGTGTGCGCGCCTGTAGGAGCTCTCGGATTCCTGCCATTTTCCGCTGCGCCAGTGCAGTGCTCCGCGTAGGGCATAGGGCAGGCAGAGCTTTCCGATCAGGCCCTCGCGCTCGGACAGCTCGGCGCTGGCGTCGCTCGAACCCTCTACCTCCTCCCAGTCCGCGGCGTAGAGCGCGAGCGCTCCGACGGCGGCGTGCAGCTCTATCTCGGCAGGCACGTCGCCGATCTGCCGAGCGAGCGTCAGCGCCTCGCGGTATGAGCTACCGGCAGCCGTGTAGTCGGCGTCCGAGCTCTCGAGGTGATGGCCGAGCGCCATCAACGCAAGGACCGTCTCATGCGCGTCCGACTCCCGTGCGAGCTCGATGGCGCGCTCCAGGTTCTCGCGCGCCTTCACGGTGTCCCCGATGCGCCCGAACACACGACCGAAGATGCCGTGAGCACGGCTCGCGGCGCGAACCTCGCCGAGGCGCTCGGCGAGCCGCAGCGCCTTCTCCGAGGCGTAGATCGCCAGCATGTTGTCGCCCGTCTGCATGTACAACCAGGCCGCCTCCTCATACAGGCGCACCAGCGCCAGCGACGGCTCACAGTCCTTGATCAGGTTGATGCCTTTCTGGTGGTGCTCGATCGCCTGCTTGCGCTCTCCCTTGTGGGCGAGCCCGGCGCCGATCTTGCGGTGAAGCTCGGCGACGTGCTCGAGATCCTCGCGGGCGCTGTGATGATCAAGCGCCCGCTCCCAGACATCGATCGCGGCGTCGACGCGGCCGAGGCGCAGCGCGACATCGCCCTGCTTCTCAAGGAGACGGGCGACTGCTTCGGCATCCTCGCCGGCCTGCTCGAGCGCGGCCTCGTAGTTTGAGAAGGCGTCCGCGTTTGAGTAGAAGGCGGTTGCCGCGTCGCCGGCGGCCTCCAGGTAGCAGAGCGCCTTTGCGCGGTAGGGCGCGATGTCGCCTGGCGCCAGGCCGAGCTCGCTGCCGAGCTCGGCTGCTTTGCCGTAGTGCTCGGCAAGCAGCGCAACGACCTCCTCGACGCGCTCCCCGGCTCGGGCCTCGATGAAGCGCGCGACCTCGAAATGCTTCTGTGCCCGCACGGCCCTGGGCAGCATCTCGTACGCGGCGTCGCGGATCAGCGCGTGCTTGAACGCGAGCTCGGGCTCGCCGGCGAGCGCGCTGCTCTCCCCGGCGACGAGGATGTCCTTGTCGCGCAGCGCCCGCAGCGCCTCGGCCAGATCGCCGCCCTCGACTTCGGCGACGGTGCTCAGAGCGGCCTCCCAGAACGTCCGGCCGATCACCGCGGCGTGCGCGAGCAGACGGCGCTGGAAAGGCTCGAGGGAGTCAAGGCGCGCCGCGAGCAGAGCCTGCACGGTCGCCGGAAGCTCAGCGGCACTCGCGCCCTCCTCCTCTGACAGGCGACGCACCATCTCCTCGGCGAACAACGGGTTGCCCTCCGCGCGCGCAGCCACAGCGGCGACCACGCTCTCGTTGACCCCATCGACGCGCATCAGCGAGGAGATCAGCTCACGCGTCTCGCTCTCGCCGAGCGGCTCGAGAAACATCGTCGTGGAATCGCGGCGCACACCCCCCCAGCCGGCCCGGCGCTCGAGCAGCTCTTCCCTCGCGAGGCAGATCTGCAGCATCGGCGCGCGCACCCACTGCACCAGATGCTCGATCAGATCGAGCATCCCCTCATCTGCCCAGTGGATGTCCTCCCACACCAGCACCAGCGGCCCGTCGCGCGCCAGGCCTTCCACACATGAGCGCACAGCCGCGAAGAACACTTCACGGGCGCGCTGGGCGTCCTCTTGCTCGGAGAACGCCGGATCGTCAGGTGTCTCGATCCCGAGCAGACGACCGATCACGGCCGTTTTCGACGCCGAGGAGCGGCTGTCAGACTCGGGACCGTCGAGCAGCTCACCGATCCGGGCCGAGAGCTTCTTCCACGCCACTGCGGGCGGATCGCTGTCGATGATTCCGCACTCGGCGCGAATAACCTCGCCGAGCGGCCAGTAGACGATGCTCGACCCATACGGCAGGCAGCGCCCGTGCCGCACCAGCGGCCGCGAGCTCTGGCCCGCCAGCTCCAGCTCGAACTGGCGCAGCAGCCGCGACTTTCCAACACCCGGGTCGCCGATCACCGTCGCCAAATGGGCTCCGCGCCTGCGCTGCACCCGCCCGAGCAGATCATGCAGCTGGGCAAGCTCGGCCGCGCGGCCCACGAG
>JBARJU010000153.1:0-4649 GCA_049800435.1 Solirubrobacteraceae bacterium | reverse complement strand
GCCGAGAGCAGCGCGAATCGCGCCGAGCTGGCGGCGACGGTCGGGGGCGTGCCCTTCCCCTATTGGAAGGAGCGCTTTGGCTGGCGCGGCAGCGGCGCCCGCGCGGACCGGGTCGGGGGGCGGGCGGTCACGACCGTCTTCTACTCAAACGCCCAGGGACGGCGGATCGGCTACGCGATCGCATCCGGACGCGCTCCGAGCGTCAGCGGCGGAACCGTGGTGCATCGCTGGGGCGTGGACTATCGGGTACTCAGCCAGAGCGGCGCGACAGTCGTCACCTGGGAGCGCGACGGGCACCTGTGCGTCGTGGCGGGACGCGGTGTGAGCGCTCGCACGCTGCTGGGGCTGGCGAGCTGGGGCAGCGAGCGTCCGCACGCAGCCTGAGTACGACGCGGACCCCTACCGGAACACTCGCGCCCCCCGGAAGCTCTCGCCGAGCGGGAAGTCGCCGCCCGGGGCAAAGCCGCCGCGGAGCGGGAAGGTCGCGTGCGAGCCGGAGTCTCTCCAGGTAGCCACGATTGCGGGGGAGCCCGCGGAAAGGAGCGCAGACCATGAGATCGAGAACACTTGCCGGCGCGCTGGCGACGCTCGCCGCGGCGAGCGCATCGACGATCCCGGCGCTTGCGTCGGGGGGCGCCCGGGAGGCGAGCAGTCACACGGTGACGCTCTCGCACATCAGGTACCACCCGGGCACGCTCACCATCAAACGCGGCGACACGGTGACGTGGGTGTGGGCCGACAAAGGCCACGAACACAACGTCACCGGCAAAGGCTTCAAATCGAAAACGATGACCAAAGGCTCGTTCGGCGTGCGCTTCACGCGAGCCGGCACGTACAACTACCACTGCACGATCCACGTCTCCGAAGGCATGCGCGGCTCGATCGTCGTGCACTGAGCAGCACGCAACGGACGCGCGCTGGCGATCCGGTCAGTCCGGTCAGCGCTCAATCGCAAGCGCCGCGCGGGGCGTGAGCGAGTTCCGCGCGGGGAGGCAAGTCAGGGCGGGCCGAGTGGGAAGCCAGCCTCCCCCGTCACGACCCGCCCCGCCCCGGGGCCATGCTTGGCCCTCAGGAGTTTGTCCCGCGCGCGGCCACGTGTGGGATCAGGATTTGTCGACCTTGGAGCCGCTCGGCGCGATCGCGTACCAGTCCGAGCCGAACCCTTTGACTCCCTGGCCGTAGGCATCGCCGGAGTCTTTGTCCTTGGCGAAGAAGTAGAGCGGGTGGCCCTTGTAGGTGACCTGGGTGGTGCCGTCGGCGCGCGTGATCGTGCCGAGGTCGGCCGAGTGGGCCGCGCCGGCCGCGGTCGCCGCCCCCGTCGAGGTCACAGGAGGCCACACCGAAGCGCACGCGCCCGTGCAACTCGAGGTAGCGCCCTTGTCGCCTTCGAACATGTAGACGGTCATCTTCTTCGAGCCCACCGCGAGGATCGTCCCCAGTTTGCTTGCGTGCTTCACGATTACCGCTGTGCCCGAGCCCGAGGCCGGGGTTGTCGCGGTGGGCGTCGTGGCACTCTTTTCGCCTTCGGCCGGATAGGCGGAGGCGGCAGAGGTGGTGCTCGAGGATTTGCTCGAGCCGCAGCCAGCGGCGAGCAGGGCGGCTGCGCCCAGTACGGCGATCAGGCCGGTGGTCGGTGTCTTCATGAGTACTCCTACGGTCGGGGACGTCGTGCGAGACCTGTCCGCCAGAGAAGGCGAGGTCAACGGATAAGACGCCGCCTGGGGCGATCCCTTCCCGCCGCCCGCCGCGGCGAGTCGGCACCGAGGTCAGGTGAGCGCCATCGGCCCCACGCGGCGCCACCGCGCCTTACCCCTTACGGTCTCGGCGGCTATATCGACAGCGGAGGCCCAGCCCAGCGAACGCCCTCGCTAACTGGAAGCACGGCCAGCGCGTCGGACAGGCGCCGGCCGTCGGGGGTGGAGAGCTCGAAGTCGAGCTCAAGCGCCGGGACCAACACGAAGCGGCGCAAAAGCACCTGCTCGTGCGGCAAAGTCATGCGCTGGTGGGAGAGCTCGACATCGCCCAGCAACAGCACGTCTATGTCGATTGCCCGAGGGCCATGGCGCACAGCGCCCGCGACGCGTCCCAAGTCCGCCTCGAGGCCCTTGACCGCGTCGAGCAGCTCAAGCGGCTGAAGTGCCGTCTCGACGAGCACGCACGCGTTCAGGAAGCTCGGCTGGTCGAGCACCTCGCCGACCGGGTCTGTGTCATAGACGGACGACGCAGCCGTCACCCGCACCCCAACCAAAGGGAGCCCTGCGACCGCCGCCTGCAAATGGGCACGCCGGTCGCCGACATTCGATCCGAGGCCGAGCAGGCCGCTGCGCATGGGACGCCCACTCAACGTGACGGTCTAGAAACCTTCACGACCTCAGCGGCATTTCCACCGTGCGGCCCTGCGTCCTTGAGCACCGCACGCATTCCTCGAGCACGCGCCCCGCGAGTCATCAGGCGCTTGAGGTCCGGCCTATCCTCGGACCAAAGAACTTGCCTCGAAAGATCGCCGGCGTGTATGGAGGCGACCAGCAATGGAAACACCTGCTGGGAGAGCTTCTGGCCGACCTCCAATCGCTGTGCTGGGCTAAGCGCCATGCTGTTGGCACGAAGTTCCTCGGCCTCTTTGCGATTCAGCTGAGCCCACTCAGCTTCATCGCCAGCCAAGAGTGACGTATCAGGCGGACGCGCGGCCATCCATAGATTCTACCTCCCCGAGGGGATCAGTCTTCGACAACTGTATTCAGACCCGGTCGGGCGACCCAGCGGATGGTCGCTCGGGTTACATCGGCATCGACGCTCAGTTGCGGGTCTCAAGAAGATAGCTTAGTGGTACGATAAACCCACTATGGCATATATTGTGGCCCGCAAGACCGGCACGTGGGAGATACGCGAGTCGCGTAACACCAACGCGGGTCCTCGCAGCCGTACGTTGGCCACCTTCAGGACCCTTACCCCTGATGTGATCGAGCGTGCGATGGCACGTTCGTCGAAGAACCTGGACACGAGCGAGCTGCGCAACGTGGCGCGGCGTGCGGGTGCTCCGGTGGCCACCTCGGCCTCGGATCGTGCAGCCGGAGAGTTGCTCGCCCAGCTGGCGGACGGCCACAGGCCGCGTCCGCTGCTTGGCCGCCTGCTTGCGAAGACCCTGTCGGCGGACGGGAGTCAGCCAACAGACAACGCCGAAGCCGCCGCCGCCTGGATCGTGGCCTCGCCAGAGCGGCGCGGGGAGACGTTGCGCGATCTGCTGCTACTGGTGGACCACCTGCCACGAACAAGGATGCCCGAGCGTCCCCTCTTCCCGCGTATCGCGTCGCGGCCCGCATGAGCGAGCCGAGTCTCCCCGATAAGGTCCTCGCCATCCATGAGCAGCTGACGCGGGCGAAGACGCCGCACGCCTTCGGCGGCGCCCTGGCGCTCGCCTACTATGCCGAGCCGAGGGCGACGATCGACATCGACCTGAACCTGTTCGTGTCTGCCAGCTCATATCCGGACATCGAGCAGGCGCTCGCGAAGATCGGCGTGGGCGATGGCGTCGAGCGGGAGATCGTGGAGCGCGACGGCCAGTGTCGCTTGCGATGGGGGAACACCCCGATAGACCTGTTCTTTGCTTACGACGCCCTCCACGACGCGATGCGTCGGGCGACCCGCAACGAACCCTTCGGCGAGAAGAGAATCCCTGTGCTCGCCCCCGAGCACCTGCTCGTGTGCAAGGCGATCTTCAACCGTCCGAAGGACTGGCTCGACATAGAGCAGATGCTCGTCTGCGTCGAGGAGCTCGACGTCGAGGAAGTACGCACCTGGCTCAACCGCATCGTGGGAGCCGACGATCCCCGCAGAGAGCACTTCGACCGCGTGGCCGCAGCGGGCGAGGCCTGACCAACGCCTCGATGACTCACCGTCTCGTTGTGACGTGCGCCCTATACCCGTAGCGATGCGTCGTCGAGCTTGACTTCTATGACACGCGCGACGCGGTCCATATCCGCGTCGTGGGCGAGCAGCGTCGCGCCCTGACGCCATGCGACAGCCGCGATCGTGCAGTCGAGCATCCCGCGCGGGGTGATGCCGGCGGCGCGACAGCGACGATAGATCCTGACGGCGCCGTCAAAGTCGCTCGCCGCATCGAAGTTCAGCATCTCGAAGCGCTCCAGCAGCCGTCGCAGATCGGACTCTCGCCTATCGTCGCGTGCGCCGGCTAGAACCTCCATCACGACCGGCTGTGTGACCGCGACGGGACCCCCGCCCTCGATAAGCGTCTTGAGGCGGAGATGCGCGGGACTACCGGTCGCGCGATCGTACTCGACCCATACAGAGCTGTCGATGAGGATCACGCCGCCGCGCGTGGTGGGGCGTCCGCGGGCAGTTCGGCGATGGCGTGAGCTCCTTGCATCGCCAGCGCTTCCTCGCGCGTCATCGGCTGCCCCGCCAGATGGCGAAGCGCGAGGTCGACGGCGGCCGTCTTAGTTCGCACGCCGTAACGAGCCATAATCGCCTGAACGTAGGTGTCCTCGATCTCGATGTTCGTCCGTACCGCACTCATACACCAATCGTACACCATGTCTTGGCCCACTCGGCCTCATAGCCGGCCCTGAGTGGTGGATCGGGTCCGCGCTCAGCCTACCGGGGAGAAACGCTACGCCCGCCCGGGCTCTCCC
>JBARJU010000152.1:0-14642 GCA_049800435.1 Solirubrobacteraceae bacterium | reverse complement strand
CAAACGGCCCACGCCTCGACCGCCTCACCCCAACACAGAGGCGGATCCACGAGCTACTCGAAATCCAGCCACCCTGGCCAGAGCAGGACAGGTAGCGCTACCGAACTGCGGAAAACGGGGCTAGCTCGTGTCTGGGAAGGACCTCGGTGGCCGCCATCAGCGACTCATCATCCGCGCCATGTTGCGCATCGTGTCGGTGGAGCCGGCCTCGGCGTCGCGGATCGTCGAGCCCGTGTAGGACATGAACACGTCGTCCAGCGACGGCCTGGCCACGCTCACCGAGCGAATCGGCTGCTTCAGCTCGGCGAACAGGCGCGGCACGAACTGCTCGCCCTCCGGCACGCCAAACGTGACTGCGCCTTCGGCCATCTGCGCCTCGATCCCGAAGCGCTCGCGCAGCGCGGCGATCGTCGCCTCGTCGTCGTCGGTGTGGATCTGCACGCGGTCCTTGCCCACGCTCGCCTTGAGCGCCTCCGGCGTGTCGAGCACCACGATCTTCCCGCGGTCCATGATCGCGATGCGGTCGCAGTACTCAGCCTCGTCCATGTAGTGGGTCGTGAGGAAGATCGTGATGTCCTGTTCGCGCCCCAAGCTCCAGATGTAGCTCCAGATCGAGCTGCGCGTCTGCGGGTCGAGCCCGATCGTCGGCTCGTCGAGGAACAGCACCCTCGGTGAATGCAGCAGCCCGCGCGCGATCTCGAGACGCCGCTTCATGCCGCCTGAGAACGTCCCCACGAGGCTGTCGCGCCGCTCCCACAGCTGCAGCATCTCCAGCACCGTCTTCATGCGCGGGGCGATCGTCTCGCGTGGCATCCCGTACAGCTCGGCGTGCAATCGCAGGTTCTGCCCGGCCGTCAAATAATTGTCGAGCGTCGTGTCCTGGAACACGAGCCCGATGTTGCGCCGCACGCGGTCGCGCTGCGTCACGACGTCCAGCCCCGCCACGCGCGCCGAGCCGCCGGTCGGGCGCGCGAGCGTGCAGAGCATGTTGATCGTCGTCGACTTGCCCGCCCCGTTGGGTCCCAGGAAGCCGAAGGTCTCCCCGCGCGCCACCTCGAAGTCGATCCCGCACACCGCCTCGATCTCCCCGTAGCGCTTGGCAAGCCCGGTGACGGAGATGGCAGGCTCGGCAGGTGCAGGACCCTCTGCGGGCCCACCGTTGGAGTCAGTGGCGGAAATGACGGACACCTGTTGCCACCATAGCCACGTGCGCCGCGTCTGCCGCCGACACGACCTCCCCGTCGCGCACGGACCCGCCCGGCTGGATGATCGCGGTGACGCCCGCCTGGATCGCGGCCTGCGGCCCGTCGGCGAACGGGAAGAACGCGTCCGAGGCGAGCGATGAGCCGGCGAGCAGGTCCGGCTGGGCCGCGCGCGCCTTCTCGATCGCGATGCTCACCGCGTCGACGCGGCTCATCTGCCCCGCGCCGATGCCGATCGTCGCCCCCTCGCGCGCGATCACGATCGCGTTGGAGCGCACGTGGCGGCAGACCTGCCAGGCGAAGCGCATGTCCTCCCACTCGGCCTCGCTTGGCTGCTTGGCGCTCATGACGGTCATCTGTTCGGCGGTCTCGGAGACCTCGTCGCGGTCCTGCACGAGCAGGCCGCCGATCACGGGCTTTGCCTCCAGGCCACCGGCCGGCTCGGGCCACTCGGGCAGCTCGAGCAGGCGCACGTTCTTCTTCTGCGTCAAGACCTCCAGCGCCTCGGGCTCGAAGCGGGGGGCAAGCAAGACCTCGATGAACTGGTTGGACAGGGACTGCGCGCAGGCGAGGTCGACGGGGCGGTTGAGCGCGATCACGGCGCCATAGGCGCTCATGGGGTCGCACGCGAAGGCGCGCTCGTAGGCGTCCTGGGCGTCGCGCCCGAGCGCGCACCCGCACGGGTTGTTGTGCTTGACGATCGCGCACGCCGGCTCTGAGAAGTCCTCGACCAGCTCGCGCGCCGCGCTCAGATCGAGCAGGTTGTTGAACGACAGCTCCTTGCCGTGCAGCTGGGCGACTCCCGCGAGCAGGTGCGTGGGAGCGCCCACCTCCGCGTAGTAGGCGGCGCGCTGGTGGGGGTTCTCGCCGTAGCGCAGCTCGGCCGCCTTCTCGTAGGCGAGCGCGCGCTGCGCGGGGAAGTCCTCCCCTGCGCGCAGCGCAAACCAGGAGGAGATCGCAGCGTCGTAGCGCGCGGTGCAGGCAAACGCCTTGCCGGCCAGACGCTCGCGCGTGCCCAGCGACAGGCGCCCGCCCGCTTCGCGCAGCTCGGCGAGCACCGGCGCGTAGTCGGCGGGGTCCACGAGCACGGCGGCGAAGGCGTGGTTCTTGGCGGCGGCCCTGATCATCGTGGGGCCGCCGATGTCGATGTTCTCCACCACCTCCGCGTCGGAGGCGTCGCCGCGCGCGACCGTCTGCTCGAATGGGTAGAGGTTCACGCATACGAGGTCCACCGGCTCGATCCCGTGCTCGGCGGCGGCCAGCAGGTGGGCCTCGTCGTCGCGCACGGCCAGCAGGCCCGCGTAGAGGCGCGGGTGGAGCGTCTTCACGCGACCGTCCATCATCTCGGGGAAGCCGGTGAAGTCCTCGATAGCACGCACCGGTATGCCTCCCTCGGCAAGCGCGCGCGAGGTGCCGCCGGTGGACACGATCTCCACGCCCAGCTCGACCAGGCCCTCGGCAAGCTCGACGATCCCAGCCTTGTCAGACACCGACAACAAGGCGCGCCGGACGCGCACCCCGCCCCGCTCGGCGCGCTCGATCGCGGCGGCCTCCCGTTTGCTCTCAACCATCATCGGTGCGCAGACTATTCCCAGCGCAGCCGCACCGCGTGGACAGTGTCCAGCAGCACCTGCGGGTACGTGCCGACGCCCAACACGAGCACGGGATCGGCGGTCGAATCGTCCGCTCACTCATCGCATCGCCATTTCAGGCGCTAACGCCTTTGTTCGGCCGGCGCCAGCGCACCGTCTGGCACCAGCCAACGCGCGTCAAGCGAACCGGCACGGGCAAGACGCTCGTAGTCGCGGTCGTAGTGAACGATCGGCACACCGGCCGCCTCGGCCGCGGCTCCGATCAGCAGATCGGCCGGCGGGACGCGGCGGTGGTCCCCCTCGGCTGAAAGCAGGACTTGCAGAGAGCGCGCGCGTGCCCATAGCTTCGCCGGCATGGGAACGGACTCGAAGACCCCCAAACGGGCCGCTACTTCGCGTGCTCGCGACTCGTTGGGCGTGAGACGCACGAGCTCGAGGACCACGAGGTCGCAGACGAGCACCCTGCCCGCCGCCACCTGAGCGTTGAACCACGAGGCGAGCTGGGGAAAGCGACGGTCCCTCGCCCAGGTCCACACGCCCGTATCGAACAGGGCCGGCCCGCCAAGCGAGACCGGCTCGACGTCACCCCTGTCGCTCAGCGAACCGCTCCCGCCGGTTACGCTCGACCTCGGCGGGGGTCCCGTCGATGTCTCGAGCCACATCGAAACCGCTCAACGAGCGCCGCCGCGCGACGTCGCGAAGCGCAGCGTTGACCGTGGCACTCAACCCCTTGGTACCCAACTCGACACTCGCGAGATCCAGCGCCTGGGAGTCGACATCCACGGTGGTGCGTGTCATATACATCACTATAGCCCATCGCGAGCGATGCCCGACAAGCGCATCGACGACTGTACCCGTGGGACAGTTGCCCCCAAGTCGGGCTGCTTGGCCCTATTCCTGCCCGACGGCTTGGAGTATCTGTTCGCCGTGGGTGGTGAGCGACCATGCGCGGGCCATGCCCTTGGTGGGTCCAACGCCGGTGTCCTGGATGAGGCCATAGCGTTCGAGGCGGTGCAGCAGCTTCGACGCTTGGCCTTGGTCTGCGATGCCGGCGTCTTCGGCCACCTGCCTGCTCGACGCTCCGGGCGTCGCTCCGATCGAGACGAGCGCGCGGGCGGTGCGGTAGGTGAGGCGCATCGGGAGATCCTTGAATGGATCTGAGGGCAGCCTGGGGGTAGGGCGCGTCATGTTGGCGTTGGGTCGATCCAGCTCGCGTCGTGCGGCCGCGGGCCCGAAATAGGGTCCGACTACGATCGCCATGAGCTCACCCGCGAGCTCGACCAACGCTCGCTGCTCGTGTTTGAGCATGCGTGTTTGTATGACCGAGATGACAGCGCCGACGACCCCCTCCGCCGTGAGGGGCGGCGGTTCACTCTCGTTCTTGCTCCGATCGCGACCCCGGTCGACGATCGCGATCAGCTGGGCGATCGTTCGCTGGCGTGCGTCTACGGTCTGCTCGCCCGAGGCGAGCGACTCCACGACCAACAACCTTCCCATCGCGGGCTCCCCGTCCAGAAACGCAAGCGACCCCACGAGCCCCGCCCGGACCATATCGACCCACCGCTCCCATCCGGCGACGGCCGCCTGAACAGCTTGCGTGGCCTGGCCGACAGCCTCCTCGAACGCGGCGAGCAGACAATCCTCGCGATCCTCAAACAAGTCATAGAACGTCTTACGAGACATACCCGCACGCTGACACACCAACCCAGCGGTAAGCGCCTGCGCACCACGCTCAAACACCACTTCAAACGCCGCGCCCACCAAGCGCCGGCGCTGCATACCCACAATATGACCACCCTCACGATGAGAAGCGCCAACATGACGAACGCCGTTGCGCTCGGCACTTCCGGTCTTTTCTGCAACCCCCCGATCGTCTCTAACACCCATAACTCGAACACCTCAGATCAAAGCGGATGTTCCCCGGGCGATCCGTCCCGAGAGGGAAGAGACGGAGCCCAAGGGAATCATCCAGCAGGCACAAGGGCACGCGGCCCCAGGCCTCAACTCGCGATCACGCTCCGGCGGTCACCGCCCACGTACCACCACCAAACATGACACCCGCTTCTTCGGAGAAGAAGACCAACGCGACACCCGTTGCCCCAGCCGCGCCACCTCCAGGTCCAGCCATATCAAAAGCAGGGTCGTTATTTTCATGAATCGGAATCGCGTCGCTCACAGGAATCCCGACGAAGATGCAGAGATGGCCTTCGCCCGCACCGGGGTTGACGACCGTTCCTTTGCACGCACCCGATTTGAGCTCCGGGCTTTCTTTCGGTTCGCCTTCCCCTTCTTCCGACCCAATGTAAATAGGTGCCGGTGCGGTCTTCAACGGGATCGTAAATGACACCGCGCTGCTGGCATAGGAACTTTTGGCGGGGGCCGTAGCCGTGATGCTCCACTCGCCCTTCTCGGACGACCCCTGAGGTAGTGTGCCGCCGGCGGTCCAGGGCGATCCTTCTTTGCCTGGTTCGCCTGGTTCACCGTCTTTCCCTGTTTTTCCTGGTGTTCCTTCTTTGCCTTGTGGTCCTTCTTTTCCGGCTGACCCTTCTTTACCTGGTGCTCCTTCTTTGCCTGGGGCGCCGGCTGCACCGGGCGATCCTTGTGCTCCTGTTTGTCCTGGTGCTCCGGTGTTGCCTTTGAGTGTTTTGAGTACCTTGGGGCTGATTTGTTTGGTGGAGCTGATCAGATAGTGCTGTGCTGCTAGCGCGCCGCCGCTCATCGCGAAGACGAGTGCGAGTGTCGCGGTGACATTGGCGTAGGTGAAGCGTTTGCGTAGTCTTGAGAACATCGAGTTTCCCTCCCCGTCTTGATTTATTTTCTGCGTGCCAGCTTTTCGCAGTGGGCGCGCTGCCTTCTAGGCTTGCGTTTGCAGGCTTTCAACGCGTTAGCGACACGTTGTGCTCTGGTGAGCGACTTGCCGGCTGATTTACCAGTTGTGGTCTCGGGGTTGAGGAACCCTAGATCGGCGCTCAACACCGGCGTCTGCTGGATCGCTGAGACTGGGTATTCCGGTGTCGTGAATATTTGATCGGCGCCGTAGACGGTGCCGCCGGGGTTGCTCGCGACGAGACGGTAGTGGTAGCTCGCGCCCGGGTTCAGGTTTTGAATGCCGCTGATGACGCTCTGGGCGCCCGTGAGCGCACCGAGGGTCACTGCTATGCCGGGCCAGTCGGCTCCGTAAGAGGTTGTGGGCCCGTACTGGAAGTAATAGCCCGCTTCCCACCCCTGTGGATCGACAGACCCCGAGAGCGTGACCGAGCCGACGCCCACTTCGCTCGCACCGCCCGTGAGGACAAGGGGAGCGGGCACAGCTGGTGTTTGGAACGTCTCATCCGGTCCCGTGGCGGTCCCGGCCGGGCTGTTCGCTACCAGCGCGAAATGATACGTGATACCAGGCTCGAGACCGTAGATCTCCTGTGTGACGGTATCCTCGGCTTCGTTGACCGGAACATAATCGTCGGGGACCGGGACGATCGACCCGTACGATTCCGTCGGTCCGTAGACGAAGTGGTAGCTCGTGGGACTGCCTTGTGGGTCGATACTCCCGTTCAACGTCGCCCCGAGCGGCTTGACGTTCGACGCGAAGGCCGGCCGATCGTTCACCGACGGAGCAGACGACGCGAACACCACACCGGCACCGAACACCAGCACTCCCGCCAGCACGACAGGGAGTACCAGCAGAACACGCACCACACCCCAACGCGAGCGATCAAGGCTTCTCGGACCGCCGGCTGACATCCACAGACCACGATCGCGAGGATTCATCGCCTGCTTCCCTTCTTCGCGTGAGCGGGAGCGGCCTTACGAGCTTTCCTACGCTTGGCCTTGGTCTTCGTCTTCGGCTTGGCCTTCGGTACCTTCCCCCCGACCGTGATCGCGCCCGCGATCGATGGTGGCGTAAACGCAGGCGTCGCGATTAGCGGTGAGACCGTGGGCGCTATCAACAACGCTGTCGGGAAACCAGGCGTGATGAGCGTCTGATCGGCACCGTAGACAGTGCCGTACACGTTGGATGCGACGAGCCGGTAGTGATACGCGGTCCCCGCCTGCAAACCCTGCACGCCAACCGACACTCCCACCGGGACGCTACTGGAGCCCGCTTCGCCGAACACACGGCTCCCGTACGTCGTATCGGTGCCCAGATCGAACTCGTAGACCGTTGGCACACCCTCGGGGTTCACGCTCCCGGTAAGCGTCGCGCTGTTCGCCGACACTTCAACGGGCACACCCGTAACTACTTCGGGAAGCGCCGCAATGCTCGTTGTGAAAGTCCGATCGGGGCCTATCCTGCTACCACCGTGGTTGGTGGCCACGATCGCATAATGGTAGGTCGTGTCCGGTTGCAACCCTTCGATCGTGAAAAGTGCTTGCAGCCCCTGCGTTCCCGTCCCCAGCGTTAGATCGCTCGCCGGCGCGCTAGACCCATAGGCTTCCGTGAGACCGTATATGAAATGGTATGTCGTGTTCGCGGTTTCGGGGTTCACGATCGCGCTCAGCAACGCGCTCTGCGGGAATATCCCAGATGCTGTCTCGGACATGACCACCGGCTCGTTCGGCAACGTTACGAGGACCTCGTCGCCACCGTAGGTCGTGCCGAGTTCGTTGGTAGCGACGAGCCGGTAGTGGTATGCAGTGTTTGCTGTCAGCCCTTCGACGGGTACTTCGGCGTGCTTTTCAGCTACGGTGCCCGCGTCATCTCCGGGTGGTACGGGGACGGTGGAGCCGTACGCGGTGGTTTCGCCGTACTGGAAGTAGTAGTGGGCATCCACACCATTTGGCTTCAAAGAGCCAGTCAGCAACGCGCTCGTCTGTGACAATTCGCGCGCTTCTCCAGTCACGACACCTTCGACCGAAGGCAGCGTTTCAAACGACGCGTCGGGACCGGGATTCGCGCCGTTAGCATTGGTCGCTACGACCCGATAGTGGTAGACCGTGCTTGCCAGCAACCCAGATAGGACAGCCGTGGCTGGGACCGGCGTTTCGCCCGTACCGACGCTCGCGGGTGAGCACGGCACCTTGGAGCCATAAGCGGTCGTGGTGCCGTATTCTACTTCGCAGCCCGCTTCGATTGTTTTGCTTTCCGGGTTGACCGTTCCTTCCACCGGCGCGCTCGTCCGGCCATCGCTCACCACGCCACCCGTCGTCGCGGAAGCCAGCAGTACGAGCGAAGTAAAGACATCGACCGATTTCCCATCAGCACTCACGACATATACATTGCCGCTCGCCTTTTCACCAGTCGTTTCGTTCACCGCGATACCACGACGGATGTTGACGGATATGCCGAGGCTTTCGGGATCAAACGACGAGAGAACTTCACCCGACTGGTCATATTCCGAAACCAGAAAATGATCGTCGGAGTAATCCTCCGTCGCGACAAATAGCAAACCACCGATTTGATCAAAAGCCAAACCAAACGGATGCGGCTCAGCTGGATTCCGTATCCACGCTTCGCTGGATTCGATTACTCCGGTAAACGAGCCGCGCTTAAGCTTATACAAGCCAGATTCGCCTTCGCTGCCCATAACGTACATGTTGCCGGTCGAATCCAGCGCAACGTCCCCCGGGTGTTCAGGAACTCCTATGCCACCAAGAACACCGACTTCGTCGAACTGGATCTTTCGCTCATCTTCGTCCTTAGAGTTGTACTCGTATATGGCTTGGCTTTGATGATCGGAGATGTAAACGTCTCCTTCACGGTCAACGGCCACACCGTCCGGTCGGCTAAATGTCACTTCCGTCGGGGTCGCTTGGACGCTCGGCTCGTTCTTCAAGCACGCGCTGCCGACGAACCCGAAACCCGTGAACTGGCAAACGTATTCGTATTCATTGGAACCGTTGACTCTGAACTTATCGACCACATTGTGTTCCAGATCAGAAACATAAATATTCCCGTTGGAGGAATCGAACGACGCGCACGCCGCTCCCGTAAGCCCTTGCTGCTGACACGCGTTGTCGACCGCGATCCCAGGAGCCAAATATTCTCCACTGTTTGCAAACGATCCCGCGGGCGTCTGCACGCCCGTCAATTCCGAGGGTATCCCGCCCGTTGGTGTGCCGCCTTCGGCGTTGAATACGCGGACGTTGTTCGAGTTGCTGTCCGCGACGAACACGTTCCCGTTGGCCTGGTCGATCGCCAACCGTGTCGCGCGCGCGAAGGACCCAAACGGCGAGAAGGACAGACGCGCGTGACCCAGGACCGCAAACGCCGGAGCACTCGTAATGCTAAGAAGCGCGCCGAGCACGATCACGGACACAACAGCTGTGCAGGACAGCCTGCGGGCCCTCATAGCTTGCCCGTCCTACTCGCGTGACCGGTGGCCGTTCGAGCGCTCGATGCACTCCTGGCCTTCTTCGCCTTCTTTGCCCTGTGTGCTGTCTTTGCCTTAGGGCAGCCCGTGATCTGCACCGGCGTGTTTTGTTTGAGTGTGGCGCCGTCCTGTGCTGTAAAGAGCGTGGGTAGGACCAGCTTGTGGGTGCAGAGGTTGACATTCGCGGCGAGCGCGGAGTGTGGCCCCTGAGGCAAATACAGTTCGAAATTGTTGACTTGGACGTCGGGTACGTTGTTGAATGTGCTGCTCGTGATGCCCTGTTTGTTGATGAACGTGTCGCCGATGAGATCTATGCGTACGCCGTAGCCCTGTAGTACGACGATGAGGTTGGGGAACGCTTCGCCGCCGTGGGAAACAAAGTACGCAGGACCCGTCAGGGAGACGGGTAGTACTGGGCTTGAGGCTCGTGCGAGACCGACTATCGATGCTGTCGGGCACGCCGCGGGGTCCACGTCAAAGGTTTGTGCGGGACACGCTTTCTGAAGCGTCGATAGCCTTGAGGGTAGTTGCTTGGGCAGTTCTACCTTCACGTGCGCGATGTTCGACTGCGGACCCTTGGGATAGACGAGCTTGACGAACAGGCTCGCCCCGTTCTTCCTCGAGGTATGCGCGGAACTGTACGCGCTGAACTTCGGAGCGAAACCCAATCCCTTGCAACCGGACACCGCGAAAGGAGCGCTCACGTGCGCCACGGCACCCTGAGCACCGGTGATCGTCCCTTCGATGTGCTGTTGAGCACAGTTGGTGGGGTTGAAGATGAACCCAGGCCTGTCGACCGTCACGTTCGCCGTGCGTAGTCTCAGCGGGATACCGTCGATGACCTGCGGCAACGGGTCGCTCGTGACCGTCAACGCCGCCGTGGAGGAATCCACGTTGACCATCGAGCGCACCACGACGTTGCCGAGGTTGAACGGACCAGCGATCGTCGGCACCACGATGCTCAACCCGAACGGTGCGCCCTTATACGGGCCCGTCAAATAAAGGGCTCCCCTCTCATAGAACGGATGACCCCCAGCACCAGCCGCGACGGTCATCGTGCCGATACGCGAGGCTTCAGAGCACGTCCCGAGATCGGCCTGTGGCTCCCCACACAACGGGATCCCAGAGAGCGAGCCCAATAGTCCCGGTGGGGTCTTGACCTGGATCCCCGCCAGGTCCTGTTCGCGATCTTCGCGACTGAACGTCAACGTCAAGGGACTGAACTGGCCCGCGTTCGCGTTCGACGTGCCTGCGCTGAACCCGGGGGTCAACGGGACCGTCGCAGGACACGCCCCACCGTTGCCATCCCAGCTGACATTGAACGCTGAGGAAGGTGTCGCATCCGGTGTTATCGGACTGCTCCATGGAGTTATGTCCGTCGTCGTCACAAACGACCCACAGGACTGTGGTGTCGCCAACGCGGCGCGCAACCCACCCTTGAAACGGACCACCAGATCGCTGACGGGCACCTGCGGTGCTTCCTTGAACACCGTTGTGAGCTGGCCGGTGCTCGTGTTCGCGTAGATCGTGCCCTGCTGCTTCACGATCACACCAGAACCTTCCAGTTCGATATAGATATGGAACATGTTCCCGTCGGCAGCATCGGCATTCGAACAGGGATTGCAACCTGGAGCACCCAAGAAGACTTGGCCTTCAAGCGGCGTCGGCAGTAGAGGCGTAGTCGCCTTGACCGTCCCCAGCACGGATCCCGTCGGGCACGAGCCCGCCAACCTGGAGCTCATGTCGATCTGCTCAGCGGTACACGCCTGTTGACCGTCGCCGGCGGATGGGTTGATCGACACGCCCGAAGGCAACGTCACGGCCACGTTCTTGAACTCTGGTGTCGGTAGATCTGGCGGCAGCTGCGGGGCCTGCGGCACGCGAATATCGACACCCAAACCCGTCGCTTCATCGGCCTGTGTGACTTCGGGGGTAACTTCGATTCCCGGAGCGAACTGCAACAAATTACAACCCGCGATCGACGGATACACAGTCGTCGACTTCACGACCCAGGCGGGATCGGACAGGTCGGGAGACCCATCAGCGGTCCACCGTCCAGGGTTCTGCCACGTATCGGACATCCCCGTGGCAAACAACGGGCCCGCCGAGCAATCGACCGGATTGGTCAAAAACCCAACGGGAGCGAGTCCGCTCGACCCACCACGAAACGAGTTGTGACCGGGATCGGCCGGTACGCCCCAGAATGTCAAAGATACAGCGTCGATACTAAAGAACCGCAAGATCCCGGGGGACGAGACCTGCAGCGCATAACCATGACTTGTCGGTATGGCTGTCGCGTAGATCAGGATCGCGTGGCCCGCGACATTGAACCCGAACTCCGCTGGATAACCGTGCTCGGGAACCATGTTATAGACCACCGGTGTCGGTAGGAACAGCGTATGGCCCCCGCCAAATGCGAGTACCCCTTCGACGTCCAGGGCGATCGTGCCGACGGCGCTGTTGACAGGGCACTTGGTTTCTCCCGAGATGAGGACTTCAGCTCCGTAGCCGACCGTCGGTTCGAGTTCCCTCTCGTTGCATTGCGCGGCCTCCTGAACATTCCCGACGAAGCCCGGCGGGAGATCGACGACGACGTCCTTGACGTCCTGCGCGGCATGGTAGATTTCGTGAGCAGCCCCTGTGCCCTGAGGCTTGGTCTCCGCGTCTACGCTGGTAGCGAACTGGAAGCTGCTCGTGACCCCGTAGGGGTGGTCGCCGGCCTGCGTGTCGACGCCGCCGTCCTGCCCAAAGGCTTTGAATTCAAAGTTCGTGAGTCCTGCTGTGACAGGCGCCGACGTGACGTTGTTCTGAAAGCTCGCCACGGCCGGCGTAGCAACGCCGCCGCCCGCGACCTGCACCGCATTGGTGACCAGGCCCGACACGCTCGGTCCCACCGACGCGTAAACGTACATAGCAATCGTTTCACCCGGTGGCAAAACACCTGTGATCGTGCAACGGATGGGCGTGGAAGAGCATTCGAATTGGTTACCTGTCCTTGGGTCCTCGGCCCCAACGAACTGGGGAGTGAGGCCACTCGGCAGCGTGTCGGCGATCATGATCGGACTGCCGTCGGTCGATCTGCTGCCCGAGTTCGTGACACTGACCAAGTAACTGTTACAACTAGCCGGTTCTATATGCCCATTGGTACAATGTTCGTTGTTTGCGACCGAGAAGGTCGTGGGCGACGGGATCGATTCGATCAGATAACCGGGGCCGGGGGTCATAGCGGACGCGCACGAGGAGCCGATAAGGGCACCGAGCAGCACACTGCAGGTGAGAAGACCTGGCACGATCCTCCTCATGAGACGCCTCCAACCCGGGGCGCCGGCGAGCCTCTGTGGTTGGACTTCCTGGCCTTTGTTTTGCGCTTTGCCTTCTTGGGCGATTTCTTTCTCGTCTTTCTCTTCACGACCTTTTGACGAGCATTGCTCGTAATGGGCGCGGGCGTCGCGTTTTCCCCACCGGCCTGGAACTCGCTACCCGGAGAGAGCAGCACCGGTGCACCACTCAACGGTCCCTGGCACGAGTCGCCCGCGCAGAACTGCCGCGGGGACGGTTCGGGCACTCCACCCCCGGCGCGTGCGTCGTATGTGTCTTCCTGATCGTCGGTGTCTTTCGGTACGAGCTGGTCATAGGTCTGGATGAACACATCCGTACCCGATGGAGAGATGAAGTCCAGAGCGTTACCACCGTTGGTGGGACGCGTATCCTGACCGTCGGAGATCATGTTCACCTCGCCTTCGTGGTATTCGTAGACGTCGGAGATCGCGTTCACGGCTTGCGGAACGAGCGGACTGACGCTTTCGAAGAACACCGCGCCATCATTGGCGACCTGGAGGTTCCTTACGCCTGCGGTGTTACCGTTCTCGTTATAACCGTTGTGCCCTATCGAGACGCGCACGATGCCACCGCTCCGCGCGTCGTACTCAAACGCCTGGGGCACGCTGCTCAGATCGTCGGGAGTTAGGTGCACACCGCTCTGAAAGACTACGAAGCGACCGTTTTGTGACACGTTGGGTGCGCCGACATCGCCATCGGGAAGGACGAAAACGATGCGCCCCGTGGGATATTCCGCGTCACGCTCATACAGGTACAGGTTGCTGTGGCCCACTTCCGCGTGCCCACCAAGAGCGTTGGGCGTATTGGTGAGGACACCCGAAGCCGTGAAATAAACGTGCGACCCGTCGCGGCTGACGTTCACGACCCTTTCGAAATCGGCCGTCGTCGAGCTTGGGACCGTCGAGTCGGGAGCGGAGACCCGCACGATACGATCGCCTGCTTCGCGATCGAAATCGTACTCGTAGAGATTCTCGCTTGGATCGCCACCCAGCAACGGCTGAGCTGTCGCGAAGAATACCTTCGAGCCGTCCGCGGACAGATCTACCGGTACAGCGCCCTGGCGCACCCCTTTGCCGGTTTCACAACCCGAGCAATCTTCGCTCGAGGGCTCGGATATATCGACGGTGTGCGCACCCGGTCCCCCATTTTCGATCCTTGCGTAGATTTCCTTGACAGCCGGAGTGGGCGAGCACACCGCCGGCGTAAAGATCGCCGTCTGTCCGTCTTCGGAGATACCCTTGTTCCCGGTTTCAGAAGTTGAGTTGAAAAGGCTCGTACCGCACTTACCGATAAGTCTGGCGCTGCCGGGACCGCCGCTGACACCGACCAGAAGCGGCGCCGTATTACCCGTGCCGACATACTCGTAAAGAGATTCCGCGCCCGCTTGCGTCGCGTCGCCGGGCCAATGCCAGTCACGCAGCGCATAGAACATATCGGACGCGTCCCCCGCATTGGCGCCACGAAAACCGAAATAGCCGATCGGGAGGCCGGACCACCCTACCGAGGGCGGCAGGATCGGTCCTACTTCGGAGACCGGACCGTTCAATTCACGCACATAGAAATTGGCGGCAGCGGTATTTTCTTTCACGCCAGACCCATTCGCCAGCACCTGCGCGGGGGTCGAAGCGATGTAAATATTGTGAGCGAGGTCGGAGCTCGAAAATGCGGGTACGGACAATGGGTACTGGGAGGCCTGCAAACTGATCGCGGTCGTTCCCCAGCCTGCCTCGCCACGTGTGAACAGGTACTGTGCGCCTTGGCTGAAAAATGCGCCGACGACGCCAATCTTGCTGTTTTCGGAGCCCGCGAACACACCGATGCTTTCGCCTATCACCCGTGACCCATCGGGCGAAGAGGGAGACGCCAGCGTGCCCCCACCCAGATACACCGGAAACCCCTCCTTATACGGCGGAGTCACCATCTCATACGCCCGGCAATCCGGCAGACGCGAGGACGGCCCGCTGCGAAAGACGGCGTTCGGACAACTATCGGCCGACGCCATCCCGGGCGAGAAACCCAACACGCCGCCCGCAAGAACAAGGCAGCACGCAAGCGCTACCCCAACCGCGCACGAGTACCCCATTGGGGGGCACGAGAGACCAAGCCGGCCTCTACGTCCGACCGAAACCGCGGCAATGCCGCGGTCAGAAAACCTAGCGCCTAGGCGCCGGCTGATCCAGAGAGAGAGAGAGAGAGAGAGA
>JBARJU010000151.1:0-2407 GCA_049800435.1 Solirubrobacteraceae bacterium | reverse complement strand
GGGTGCGTGCTCGTGCCCCGTTGCCCGTCGCCGGCGTGTCGCGCGCCCGAGCCGCTCGGCTGTTCCGGGCTACCCCCACGATCGCCCTGTTCGCGCGTGCGATTGCCCTGTTCGTGTCCACGGCCCACCGATCCCTCGCCCTTGTGAGGACTGTGTTCGTGTCCCCCTCCACCCGATTCATGCGCGCGTTCGTGCCTGGAGCCATCGCCGTGTTCGGTGGCAACGGCGCCCTGTTGCTCACCGCTCCCGTGCTGGCCGCCACCACCGCCGGCATCCGCTTCGGGGCTCCCAGGGGCTTGCGATTCGCCGCCTCGAACGTGTACCTGTCCATGACTCCCACGATCCGGTTCGTGCCTCCCTCCATCCTGTTCGGTGCTCGCCCGATTCTGTTCGTGGCCACCGGCGCGGCCTTCGTGCCCCGCGGCCTGCTGTCCGTGCTCGACGGGAGTGCGTTGCGGGGACGGGGCGCCGGCGCCGTGGTCCGTCGCTCCGGAAGGCTTCGTGCGATCGAGCTTGGTCGCACCGGCGGGCATGCACGCGCAAGCGAGCACGCACAGGCCGAGCACGGTCGTGAGCGCCAACCGCCGTTTCGCGCGGACCGCCAACGACGGTTGTCTCGTGTCGCTGCTCATCAGCCGCGCGCCGCCGATCAAGACGTCGAGGCTTCGGCGTGCGCGAGCGCGTCCTCGAGTGTCGGGAAGATTGCGAACGCGCCATCGACACCCGCGAACTCGAAGATCTTCAGCACATTGGGCCGAGCACACACGATCGCGAGCCGGCCGCTGTCGTCGAGCCGACGCTTGACACCCACAAGCACCCCCAGCGCGGTCGAATCGATGAACGTCACACCCGACAGGTCGAGCACTATCCGGCTATGGCCGGCCTCCAGCGCATCGACCAGCAGCCACTTCAGGCGCGGCGCGGTGGACAGATCGAGCTCTCCCTCGACCTCGCACACGCTCGTACATGCATCGAGCTCGCGCCGGGAGGTTCCAAACGCCGTCTGGTTCGGGCGCGAGTGATCGGGGTTCTTGGCTCGGCTCAGCATCTCAGATCCTGGTTGCGCGGCCCCGGCAATTGGTCCGAGATTGACTTCCGGCCCAACTGCCAACGTGCGCGCGCCTAACCACAATGGTCTTCGGCCGTCGCCCTCCCGCTCTTTACGAGGGACTCTGGACACTCGTACAAGTGTCCAGTTGGCGAACATCGCGCCAGCCTGCTGCCCGCCCATAGTTGGTAAGCCTTCGCTACGGGCCCCCTTCGAGGGTCGCCGCGGCCTACGCAGTCGGGGCCAGACCTACGGAATCTGGAGATTGTGGACCGGGAACTCCTTGACGTCCGGGGGACCGGGGAAGCCACGATCGCCGAGTCCCTGGAGGCGGGGCATCAGTCGCTCGCCGACGAAGCTGTCGAAGGCATCGCGCGACTCCCAGAAGTCGATCACGCCCCAGCCGCCGTCGATCGGGCCGGCCGAGTGGACGATCAAGCCCTCGGGCGGGTTGGTCTCGATCTCCATGACCCCGTGCGCCGCGTCGTAGTTCTCCTGCGTTCCCCCGTCGAACTTGAGCCTTATGCCGATAGCCATGGGCGCTTCCTCTCCTCGGATATGTCGGTCGAGTATATGACCGAGCACAACACGGGCGCGAATCGGCCAACCGCCGGCGCTACTTGTTGAGGGTCGCCGTCGCGTTTGTGTAGCTCGTGCCGGCGAGCGTCTGGGCGGTCATCGTGTCCGAGGCCCACACACCGCTCTGGGCTTTGAATGTCAACTGAACCGTGGAATCCGCCATGCCCACGCCGCCCATGATCAAGGTGACGGCTGTGCCCGCCGAGGGTTCCGTAAAACTCCCACCGCTGCCCGCGCCGCTTGACGGGGTGGAGACGGTCACCGTATGGCCGGCTCCCAGGCCGCTCACCGTGTTCCCGGAGCTGTCGGTGACGCTCACATTCGCGGTGAAGGTCCCGGCGTTTCCGAGCGTCGTGACCGTGCATGTGAAGAGGCAAGGAGAGCTCAGGGTGCCGGCGCTCACCGTCACGAACGTCCATGCGAGGCGTACCGGCGAGCCCGTAGCGACGGTGACCGGCAGGCCGGCGCCGTTGGTGACCGCGCCGGCGGTGACGGTGACGCTGACTGATTCGGCCTTGTATAGGATCATCACGCCGTTGCTCGCCCCTACTGTCGCCGCGACGCCGTTTGTGAACGTAATCGCCGTCGCCGTGGCGAAGCTCTTGGCGACGCCCGTGTTATTGGCAACGGTCGGTTTGTTCGCGTTCGGACTGTTGCCGGCGCCACCGAACGTGAGATTATGCGAACCGGTATAGGTGGTCGCGGTGTTGCCGAACACATCGAGTGCCGTAATGGTGAGATTGTCCGCTTCGCCCGCGGTCGGGGCGATCGACGCGGCCT
>JBARJU010000150.1:0-11076 GCA_049800435.1 Solirubrobacteraceae bacterium | reverse complement strand
GGACCGCGGCGGGCTGCTCGTCGCAATCACCGAGCGCCGCTCGCGCGCCGACATCGACAGGCTCGCCGGGGTGCTGGGTGAGGCGGTCGCCGCGGAGCGCCACCTGGCGGTGGCGGTATGACAGAGACTGCGCTACAGCGCGAAGCGGCCGTCACGATCTTCGAGCGCGGCGCCCCGGGCCGTCGCGCCTTCCAGTGCCCCGAGCTCGACGTCCCCGACGTGCCGGTACGGGAGCTGTTGCCCGCCGGCCTGCATCGCTCAGAGCCGCCGTGTCTACCAGAGGTCTCAGAGCCCGAGATCGTGCGCCACTACGTCCGCCTCTCAAAGCGCAACTTCGACCTGGACTCCGGCTTCTACCCGCTCGGGTCGTGCACGATGAAGCACAACCCGCGTTTGCATGAGCGTGTCGCGGCGCTGCCCGGTCACGCCCGTCTTCACCCGCTGCAGGACGCCGAGCGCGCGCAGGGGGCGCTGGAGCTGATGTGGAACCTCGAGCGGGCGCTCGGGGAGATCTCGGGTCTGCCGCACGTCTGCCTGCAACCCTCCGCCGGCTCACACGGAGAGCTCGCCGGTGTGCTGCTCACCCGGGCCTATCACGAGGCGCGCGGCGAGACGCGCCACAAGGTGCTCACGCCGGACACGGCCCACGGCACGAACCCCGCGACCGTCACGATGGCGGGCTTCGAGGTGGTGAAGATCGCCACCAACCCCGACGGTGGCGTCGACCTCGACGACCTGCGCGCCCACGCCGATACGGACGTCGCCTGCCTGATGCTCACCAATCCCAACACGCTTGGCCTATTCGACCCCAACATCCAGGAGATCGCAAGCGTCGTGCACGAGGTCGGTGCGACGCTCTACTACGACGGCGCCAACCTCAACGCCATCATGGGCATCTCCCGTCCAGGCGACATGGGCTTTGACATCGTCCACTTCAACCTGCACAAGTCCTTCACCCAACCCCACGGTGGAGGCGGCCCCGGCTCCGGCCCGATCGCCGTGTCCGAGCGGATGGAGCCGTTCCTGCCCGTGCCGCGCATCGCGCGCGCCAGCGACGGCACGTTCGACCTCGCGGAAGACGGCACGCAATCGATCGGCCGCCTACGCGGCTTCCAGGGCAACTACGGCTGCTTCGTGCGCTCCTACGCCTACATCTGCTCGCTCGGCGCGCCCGGGCTGAAGGACGCGTCCGAGACGGCGGTCCTGAATGCCAACTACCTGCTCGCGCGCCTGCGCCAACTGGGCGTCTGCGAGCTACTGCCGCTCGCCTATGGCGATCTGTGCCTGCACGAGTTCGTGCTCTCCGGCGGCCCCATGAAGCGCGCCCTGAAGATCAAGACGCTCGACCTCGCCAAGCGCCTGCTCGATTACGGCTACCACCCACCCACCGTCTACTTCCCGCTGCTCGTGGAGGAGGCGTTGATGGTGGAGCCCACCGAGACCGAGACCAAGGAGACGCTCGACGGCTTCGCCGAGGCGCTCGCCGAGATCCTGCGCGAGGCCGCCGAGGACCCGGAGATAGCGCTGCAGGCGCCCTACACGACACCGGTGCGGCGTCTGGACGAGGTCGCCGCGGCGAAGCGGCCGGTGATCCGCCAGGCCCTGGGCAGAGTGCAGATACGGTGCACGATACGTGATGGCTAATCGCGTGCGCATCTTCTCCGGCATCCAGCCTACGGGTACGAAGCACTTGGGCAACTACATCGGCGCCATCCGTCAATACGTGGCCGGTCAGGACCGCGGCGAGGCGCTCTACTGCATCGTCGACCTGCATGCCATCACCGTCGCGTATGAGCCCACGGAGCTGCGCCGCAGCCTGTACGACCTGACCGCGCTGCTGCTCGCCGCCGGCCTCGACCCTGCCCGCTGCATCCTGTTCCGTCAAGGTGACGTGCCCGAGCACACAGAGCTGTGTTGGCTCTTGTCTTCGGTGACCGAGCTGGGCCGGCTGCAGCGCATGCACCAGTTCCGCGACAAGTCGGTGCTCCAACGCGAGCTCGTCTCCGCTGGTCTGCTCCTCTACCCGGTCCTGCAGGCCGCCGACGTGCTCGCCTATCGCGCCAATGAGGTCCCCGTCGGCGAGGACCAGCGCGAGCACTTGGAGCTGATGCGCGACGTGGCGCGCCGCTTCAACACGCGCTTCGGCGCCGGCAAGGACGTGCTCGTCGTGCCCGAGCACCGCATCGCGGAGATCGGCGCGCGCGTCATGGACCTACAGGACCCCACGCGCAAGATGTCAACGACCGGCGGCACCGAGCAGGGCACCGTCTATGTGCTCGACGAGCCCGACGCGATCGTCAAGAAGCTGAGGGGCGCCGTCACCGACTCGGGCCGGGAGATCGAGCGCTCGCCTGAGAAGCCCGGGGTCTCCAACCTGATCGACATCCTCGCGGTCGCTCGCGGTGTCGCGCCCGAGCAGGTCGAAGCCGACATGCGCGACGCACGCGGCTACGGCGACCTCAAGGTGGCGGTGGCCGAGGCGGTCGTTGAGATGCTCGCCCCGGTGCGCGAGCGCTACGTCGAGCTGCGCGCCGACGAGGGCGCGCTCGAGACCGTGCTGGCGGATGGCGCCGGGCGCGCCCGCGCGATCGCCTCCGAGACGCTGGCCGACGTGCGCGAGTGCATGGGAGTAGGTCCGCACCGATCGGTACGGTAGCCGGGTGACGCTCCCAGCGCTCGACCTCGACCTCGAGATCTTCAGCGGGCCATTTGACCTGCTGCTCGCTCTGGTTTTGCGCGAAGAGGTGGATCTGCTCGACCTCGAGTTGGCGGACGTCGTGCTCGCCTATCTGGACCACCTCGAGGGCCGCGGCGAGCTCGACCTGGAGACCGCGACCGAGTTCATCGTCCTGATCGCGGCGCTACTCGAACTGAAGTCGCGCTTGATGCTCGCCGAGGACGGCGAGGAGTTGCTCGACATCGAGCCGGGCGAGGCCGCAGAGGAGTTGCTCGATCGGATGATGCAGGCGCGGCGCTACCGCTCGGCGTCGATGCACCTGCTCGAGCTCTTCAAGCGCGAGGAAGGGGTGCGCTTCCGCAGCGCGCCCCTGCCGGCCCACCTGCGCAAGTCGATCGTCCCCCCGACCGATGACCGATCGGAGATCGGCCGGCAGGACCCGGCGGTGCTCGGCCAGGCGCTGGGAGGGCTCTTGCGGATGCCGCCCACGATCAGTCTGCGCCACCTCTCGACCACTCGCGTGACGGTCGCCGAGCGTCTCGAGCACTTGCGCGGACTGCTCGGGCGCGGGCGCTTCTCCTTCGAGGAGGCCGTCCGCGGCGCGGATCGCATGACCGTCGCCATCACCGTGTTCGCCTTGCTCGAGCTCTACAAGCGCGGCGAAGCGTGGTGGGAACAGGACGAGAGCTTCGGTGAGATAGCCGTCCATGCGGTTGCCGCCGCCGAGCTTCCCCACGCACGTGCGGGGCTTGCGGGTTGAGCGACACCACCGCGGGCGCGGGCGAGCCTGGGCACGATACCCTCGCGGGCACAAGCGACCCGGCACTTGAGGATCGGCCGGCGCCTGCCGATCAAGGAGATGTGCTGGCGACAGAGGAGCAGACCGAGCGGCAAAGCGCGCTCGATATAGAGGGGCTACCCGAGCCCGACCCGGTGACGGTGCGCATAGTAGAGGCGCTGATATTCCTCGCGCCCGACCCGCTCAGTCCGCGGGAGCTATCTGACGCGGCGGTCACCGAGGAGTTGGCCGTGATCGCGGCGCTTGCGGAGTTGGCTGCGCGGTATGCGCCTCCTAACAGCGGTATCCACCTGCGCGAGCTCGGGGGCGGCTTCACGTTCGCGACCGACCCGGAGTCCGAGGAGGCCGCCAAGCGCCTCTTCAGCCGCCCGCGCGCCTCGGTGCTCACGCCCGCCCAGGCCGAGACGCTTGCGATCGTCGCCTATCTGCAACCGGTGTCGCGCCCGGAGATCACCCGCATTCGTGGGGTTAGCGCCGACTCCGCCGCCTCGACGCTGTTGGAGCGCGGGCTCGTGGAGGAGTCGGGACGCTCCCAGTTCGGCGCCGTGCTGTACCGCACGAGCACCCAGTTCCTCAAGCTATTCGGCCTGCGCTCGCTCGACGATTTGCCCGACGTCGCGCAGTGGGACCCGAGCCCCGAGGAGCAGGCCGAGCTGCGCGAGCGGCTCTTGCGCGCCGGCGAGGCCCGCTCCGGCGGCGGCCCGTCTGTCTCCGAGTAGCTTCTAGAAGACGTTTCTAGGCCGCCCGCGCCGCCAACTGGCCGCAGGCTGCGTCGATGTCGCGTCCGCGCGTGAGACGGACCGTGGCCTGTATGCCGCGCGCTTCCAATGCACCCTTGAACGCGGCGATCGAGTCGCGGCTCGATGCCTCGTAGGCCGAGTCGGTCGGGTTGAACGGGATCAGGTTGACCTTGAACATGCGCGGCTGCTCTGCCGGGCCGCGCGGCTTGGGGTGGGTGGGACTCAAGATCTTCGCCAGCGCCACTGCCTGCTCGTAGCTGTCGTTGACGCCGGCGAGCATCACGTACTCGACGAACACGCGCCGGCGCTTGCGCTCGTAGAAAGCGCGGCACGCGTCGAGCACATCAGCCAGTGGGTAGCGCTCGTTGACCGGCATCAATTCGCTGCGCAACGTTTCGTCCGCCGCGTGCAGTGAGAGCGCGAGGCGCAACGGCATCTCACACGCGGTGAGACGCTCGATCCCGGGTATCCAGCCGACGGTCGAGATCGCGGTGCGACGGTGGGCGATGCCGATGTCGGGCAGGCACTCACACGCGGCGAGCACGTTGTCGAGGTTGAGCATCGGCTCGCCCATGCCCATGAACACGCAATGGTCGACCGGCCCCATACGGCGGAAGTGAAGCGCCTGGTCGACAATCTCAGACGCGGTGAGGTTGCGTGCGAACTTCATCTGGCCCGTGGCGCAGAACTTGCACGTGAGCGGGCAACCCGACTGCGAGGAGACGCAGATCGAGCGTCGGCGGTCGCGGTAGCGCATCAGCACGGCCTCGAGTGGCCGCCCGTCGGCGGTGGCAAACAGCGCCTTGACCGTTCCATCGCTTGCCGTGCGCTGCTCGCGCAACCCGAGGCTCGAGAACGGCACATTCTCGGCCAGCCACTCGCGCAGCGGGGCGGGCAGGTTCGTCATCTGCTCGTATCCCGTAGCGCCCTTCGTGGCCCACTCCCATACCTGACGGGCGCGAAAGGCCGGCTGGCCGTTGGCGGCAAGCGATCGATCGAGGAGCTGGAGGTCCATACCCCTATCGTTGCAGCATGGCCGCCCACAATCTGTCTCCGTACGAACCCTGATGCGCCTCGCCAAGTATCTGGCTCACGCGGGAGTAGCCTCGCGCCGTGCCGCGGAGACGATGATCGGCGGAGGGCGGGTGACCGTCGCCGGGCAAGTCGTGCTCGATCCCGCACGCGACGTGGACGAGCGCAGCGCCGTCACGGTTGACGGGCGTCCGATCGCGGGACCCGAGCCAACGGTCGTCTATGCGGTCAACAAGCCGATCGGTGTGTTGAGCACCGCGCAGGACACCCACGGTCGCCCGACCGTTGTCTCGCTCGTCCCGGACGAGTCGCGGCGGCTCTACCCCGTGGGGCGACTCGACGCCGACTCGAGCGGACTGATCCTGCTCACCAACGACGGCGCGCTCGCGCAGCGTTTGACGCATCCGAGCTTTGAAGTGCCCAAGACCTATCGCGTGGGGGTTGTTGGGGGGCCGGTTGGCGAGGGCGCGCTTGCCAAGCTGCGCGCGGGGGTGCGTTTGGAGGACGGGATGACCGCTCCCGCACAGGTGCGGCGGGTGGATCAGGGAGTGCTCGAAGTAACGATCCACGAGGGTCGCAACCGTCAGGTGCGGCGCATGTGCGAGGCGGTGGGTCATCCCGTGGTCGCGCTCGAGCGCATCGCGTTTGGGCGAGTGAAGCTTGGAGAGCTCGCGCCGGGCACGTCTCGACGGCTCGGCGAGGCCGAGCTCGCGCGCCTGCGCGGCGGTCCAGAGGATCGCAAGCAATCGCTGCCACCCGTGGCCGGTCCATCGACGCGGCGTCGGCCTGCGCGCGAGTCGTGAGCGGCGACTTCATGGGCTGGCTCTGAAAGAATCGCGTTCGATGCCGCAACGCCTGTATGCCCTGCGGGGCGCGATCTCGGTATCCGAGGACGACGCTACGGAGATCCTGGGCGCCACGACGGAGCTGATGCAGGAGATCATGGAGCGCAACGCGCTGTCCCCCGAGCGCGTCGTCAGCTGCATCTTCACCGTCACCGACGATCTGACCGCGGAGTTCCCTGCGGTGGCGGCGCGCGCGCTTGGCTTCGAGCGCGTGCCACTGCTGTGCGCCCGCGAGATCCCGGTGCCCGGCTCCTTACCCCGCGTGATCCGCGCTCTGATTCACTACTACGCGGATGAGGGCCACGAGACGAGGCACGTCTATTTGCGCGAGGCGGCCACATTGCGAGCGGACCTCTTTGCGGCGCAGTAGCGCGTCGGCGCTCCTATGCGCGGTGCTGGCCTTCGCGCTTGCGGCGGGGACGGCCCAGGGCGCCGAGCCCCATCCGCACGTCGGCCGGCTCCCCGGCTTTCCGGCGATGCGCGGGGTCGTGCCCGCGCTCGGATCGAGCGCCGCCGTGGTCGCGCACGAAAAGCTCGTGACAGGCGCTTTCGCGGCTGTGCGTGCCCGGCACGCGAACGGGCTCAAGGGGCCTGCCGAACCGAACAAGGAACTCTTCGCGGCATGCGCAGAAGAAGAATCCTTCAAGGCCACCCACGATGCCTGCTACCGCGGTGGGCCCGTATTGCACCATCCGACTGTGCACCTGATCTTCTGGCAGGGGAAACCGGGGTCGGTGGGAGAAACCGAAGTCGAAAAATTCCCCGAAGGTCCGGGCAAGAGCGCCGAAGGTCCCGGCAGCTACATCAACACGGTCGAGCGGTACATGGAAGACGTGGCCGCCGCAAGCGGCGCCCTGACCAACGTGTTCGCCGCCATCCCTCAATACGGCGAAGAAGTCATTCCGGGGAAATTCGTCGCGGGCGAGTACGCGCTGTCATTCAACAGGTCGACTGATGTGACCGTCGACCCCACGCCTTTTCCAGCGGCCAGCTCGTCGCAGTGCAGCGACGAAGTCCCCGGGCACTTGAAAAGTCCGTGCCTGCTCGACTCGGACATCCAGAAAGAGGTCGAAACGGTCGCCAAAACGAGCGAAAAGGGCCTGAACGACGTCTATCTGGTGATGACGCCGCCGGGCGTCGGCGGCTGCTTCGAAGAATCCTCAGGCCAGTGTGCCTACAAGCAATTCTGCGCCTACCACGGCGATTTCGGCGGGGATGGGGTGACTGTGGGCCAACAGACGCTCTACGCGGACATTCCGTTCGTCGGCGGGGTGGCCGGCTGCGACTCCGGCGTGCATCCGAACGCGTCAACCGACAACGGCGCCGACGCCGCGATCGACGACGCGAGCCACGAGGTGGGCGAGGTGATCACCGACCCGATCGGCAGTCAGTGCAAGACCGGCGCCAACGAAGTGGGCGAATGTGAGCACAACGCGTGGACCGACGTGATCGGGCAGGAGATCGCCGACAAGTGCCTGCCGCCGGAGAGCACGGTCGCGGGCACGTACGGCGAACCTCTGGGTGAACTGCTCCCGAGCGATCCGGCCAGCGCCTTCAACCAGTTGATAAACGGCGACCACTATTTCACCCAGCGCGTGTGGAGCAACGAAGCCGGCGTGTTCGAAGGCGGCTGCGTTCAGCGCGAGATCGGCGCGAGCTTCACGGTCTCCACAGGCGCGCAGGCAACCGTCCCGGTGACGTTCGACGGCTCGGCCTCGGGGGCGCTGGGCGATCCCGCCGTTTACTGGGTGTGGAGCTTCGAAGGCGAACAGATCGGCACGGCCAAGGCGAGCGTCTCCTACACGTTCTCCCGGGCCGGCGAACACGTTGTAACGCTCACCGCCTACGACGCCTATGGCAACGCCCAGGCGACTGCCGAGATGGTCTCGGTCGGCGCGGCGCCGATCCCGTCGCCTCCACCGCCGCCGCCGATGCCGCTCCCGCTCAATCCGTCGGCCGGCTCGCCCGCGCATCTCACCGCCGCCGAACTGGCCGCCAGGCTAGGACTGCCGGCGAACGGCGCCAAGCTGTCCGGCAACGGCCCGTTCTCGCTCGGGCGCGCCGAATGCCCGCCGGCGTGTGGGGTCACTTTGCGGCTCTATGCCAGGATCGTAAGCGTCTCGCACAGACGCCGGCTCACAAGGCTCGTGCCGGTGGGCGCCGCTCGACACCAAGGCAAGCCCAAGGGAGCAGTGTTCGTGAGATTCCTGCCGGGGTCGCTTGGAGAACTGCTGCTCTCGTTGAACCCCAGGGGTCGCGCGCTGCTGCGCAAGGGCCATGCGCTCCCCTGCAAGCTGGTCGTGACGGTCGAAGGCCAGGAAGGCGGGAGCTGGCAGATCGTGCGCTCGCTGACGCTCACGCGCTGAACGGGCACAATAGGCCCACGATGGCCATCGAGTTCTCGCAGCGCATCGCGCGCATCCCCTCCTACCCCGCGGCGGGCGGCTATGCCGAGAGGGCACCGAAGGTCAAGCTCGCCTCCAACGAGTCGCCGTGGCCGCCGCTGCCGGCGGTGATCGAGGCGATAAAGGGCGCGCTGCCCACGCTCAACCGCTACCCGGACCCGACCAACTCGCTGCTACGCCAGCGCCTTTCCGAGCGATACGGGGTGCCAGCGGCGCGGATCGCGATCGGTAACGGCTCGTGCGACATCCTGCTCGCGGCGGGCGAGGCGCTCCTGGAGCCGGGCGCGGAGCTTGTGTACGCATGGCCCTCGTTCTCCGTGTACCCGCACCTGAGCGCCGCCTCGGGCGCGCGCGCGGTAACGGTCCCGCTCGACGCATGCGAGCGCCACGACCTACAGGGGATGCTGCGCGAGGTGACCGCCGCAACGCGGCTTGTGATCGTGTGCAACCCGAACAACCCCACCAGTACAGCCCTGCCGCTTGCGAGCATCGCGGACTTCCTCGCCGAGGTCCCGCGCCACGTGTGCGTGATCCTCGACGAGGCCTACGTTGAGTTCAACCTGCTCGAGGACCCCGACGCCTCGATCGATTTGCTGGCGCACCACCCCAATCTCGTGCTGCTGCGGACGTTCTCGAAGGTCTACGGGCTGTGCGGGCTGCGCGTCGGCTTTGCCCTGTGCGGCTCGGAGGACTTCCCGCGTGCGGTCGATCAGGTCCGCCAACCCTTCTTCTGCAACGCGGTCGCGCAGGTCGCGGCGGTCGAGGCGCTCGCTCACCAGGATGCCGTCACCGAGCGCGTCACTCGCACGATCGCCGAGCGCATCTCGGTCGACGAGCGCCTGCGCGCTCTGGGAATCGAGCCGGCGGAGTCTCAAGCCAACTTCTGCTGGTTCGACGTCGGCGGCGACGATCCCGAGCAGGCCGTGAAGCGTGAGTCAGCGGTCATGGAGGGCCTCGCCGAGCGCGGCGTGCTCGTGCGCGGGGGCGGGGCGCTCGGCAAGCCTGGGGCGCTGCGTGTCACCTACGGCACGTCCGAGGAGAACGCGATCTTCCTGGATGCCCTTGCCGAAGTGCTCTGACGTCTGCTACAAACCAAGTAGACGATCATGCAGACGACCGACTCGACATCCGCAGCCGCACTCCGCGTGTCGTATTGGTCGTTTCGCTGCGCCTGGCGATTTAGCTAGGCGCTTCGGTCTGGCCTTCAGCTGTGAGCGGAGGCGACTCAGGCCGCATCCGGTTCCCCAACGGGAACGAGCGCCGCATCAGGCCACGCTCACACAACCAGCCCATACTTGAAAGGATGAAGCAATGATGATCGTCATGAAGGAGACCGCCTCCAACCAGGAGATCGAGGCGGTCATCGAGAAGATCGAGAGCGCGGGGGCCCTGGCGCACCCGATCAAAGGCGCGCGTCTGACTGTGATCGGCGCGATCGGCGACGTCGAGCAGGACGTCAACCTCGAAAGTCTGGGCCTGGAGGGCCAGCCGGGGGTCGATCGGGTGATGCCGATCCTCAAGCCCTACAAGCTCGCCTCCTCGCAGATCCGCCACGGCGAGCGCACCGTGATCGAGATCGAGGGGCGCAAGATCGGCGGCGAGCACTTCGCGATGATCGCCGGGCCGTGTACGGTCGAATCGCGCGAGCAACTGTTCGAGACGGCCGATGTCGTCAAGGACGCCGGCGCGGCGATGCTGCGCGGCGGCGCCTACAAGCCGCGCACCTCTCCCTACGCCTTCCAGGGATTGGGGCAAGAGGGCTTGCGCCTGCTCGCCGAGGCGAAGGAGCGCACGGGCCTGCCGATCGTGACCGAGCTGATGGACGCGCGCGACATGGAGGCGGTGCTCGAGGTCGCCGACGTGATCCAGGTCGGCGCGCGCAACATGCAGAACTTCCCCCTGCTCGCCGAGATCGGCCGCTCAGGCTGTCCGGTGCTGCTCAAGCGCGGCCTCTCGGCGACGCTCGACGAACTGCTGATGGCGGCCGAGTACGTGCTCAAGGAAGGCAACCGCAACGTGATGCTGTGCGAGCGCGGGATCAAGACGTTCGAGAACTCCTACCGCACGACGCTCGACCTGCAGGCGATCCCGGTGCTCAAAGAGCTCTCGCACCTGCCGGTCGTCGTCGATCCGAGCCACGCGGCCGGGCGGCGTTCGCTGGTCGCGCCGATGTCGCTGGCCGCTGCCGCCGCCGGAGCCGATGGGATCATCGTCGAGGTGCACCCGAACCCCGACGAGGCCCTCTGCGACGGCCCGCAGGCGCTGTTGGCCGACGACTTCGCCGAGTACGTAGCGGCCGTCGAGCGCGTCGCCGCGCTTGCCGGAAAGGCGTTCAGCGCCGCGTGAGGGTAGCCGTGCTCGGGGTCGGGCTGATCGGGGGCTCCATCGGCATGGCCGCGCGCCGCCGCGTCGGGGCGCATGTGAGCGGCTATGACCCGGACCCCGAGCGACTGGCGCGGGCGCTTGAGCTCGGGGCGATCGACGAGCCCGCTTTAGCGATCTCAGACGCCGTGGGCGACGCTGACGCCGTGTTCGTGGCCGCGCCCGTGAGTGTCGCGACCCAGACGGCGCGGCTGGC
>JBARJU010000149.1:0-5125 GCA_049800435.1 Solirubrobacteraceae bacterium | reverse complement strand
ACGCGAACGCGCTCGCCGAGCGTTTGCGCTCTGAGGCGCCTCAGGGCTCGCGCGTCGAGGCTGAGGGCGCGGCCTGGCCGATGTGGCAGGCGGTCAACGCTGGCGGGCGCCCGTTTGCCATCTTCGGCGGTTTGGGCCAGTAGCTCCCGGCGGGCTTGGCCGAAGGAACCACCCCGCGTACACTCACGCTCCCATGAGCGAGCGCATCGAGGAACTCGAAGATTGCACCCGTTTCGAGCCGGCCGAGGTCGAGCCGCGAATCCTCGAGCGCTGGCTGTCGAGTGGGCTGTTCCATCCCGAGGCCGACGGGGAGGCGCGCGAGAGCTACTCGATCGCGATCCCGCCGCCGAACGTGACCGGCTCGTTGCATATGGGTCACGCGCTCAACGGCTCGATCCAGGACGTCCTGATCCGCTATCACCGCATGCTCGGCAAGCGCACGAAGTGGATCCTCGGTACCGACCACGCCGGGATCGCCACGCAAGCGCAGGTCGAGAAGGCGTTGCGCGCTGAGGGCACGAGCCGCCAGGAGCTCGGGCGCGAGGCGTTTGTGCGGCGCGTGTGGGAGTGGCGCGCGCACCACGGCGGCACGATCGTCGAGCAGTTCAAGCGCCTTGGCGCCTCCTGCGACTATGGCGATGAGCGCTTCACGCTCGATGAGCGCTACGCGCTCGCGGTCGCCCAGGTATTCGTGCGGCTCTACGAGAAGGGCTGGATCTACCGCGACCGCTACATCGTCAACTGGGATCCCGGCACCCGCTCGGCCATCTCAGACCTCGAGGTCGAGGAGCGCCGCGAGACCGACACGCTCTACTCGATCCGCTACGACCTCGACGGCGGCGGAAGCGTCACGATCGCGACCGTGCGCCCCGAGACGATGCTCGGCGACACCGCGGTGGCGGTCCATCCCGAGGACGAGCGCTATCGCGCGCTCGTAGGGCGCTCGGCGATCCTTCCGCTCGTCGGTCGTCACCTGCCGGTCATCGCCGACGACTACGTACGGATGGACTTTGGCACCGGCCAGCTGAAGGTCACCCCGGCCCACGATCCCAACGACTTCGACATCGGCCGCCGGCACGACCTCGACCAGGTGTCGGTTATCGGGGAGGACGGTCGCATGACGGCCGAGGCTGGCAAGCGCTTCGCCGGGCTCACCGTCAGGCAGGCGCGGGAGGCGGTCGTCGCCGAGCTGGAGCGCGAAGGGAGGATCGTCGCCCGCGAGGAGTACGAGCACGAGGTGCCCTACTCGCATCGCTCCGGCGAGCGCATCGAGCCGCTGATCTCGCTTCAGTGGTTCATGAGCATGGACGATCTGGCCGGCCCGGCCGTCGAGGCCGTGCGCGAGGGACGCGTGCGGATCGTGCCCGAGAACCATCGCCGCGTATACCTCGACTGGATGGAGAACATCCGCCCCTGGTGCATCTCGCGCCAGCTGTGGTGGGGACACCGCCTGCCGGTCTACTACTGCGGGACGTGCGGTCACGTCAACGTGGCGCTTGCCTCGCCCGAGGGCTGTGCGGAGTGCGGCGGTCACGTCCGCCAAGAGGAGGATGTGCTCGACACCTGGTTCTCCTCGGCCTTGTGGCCGTTCGCCACGCTCGGCTGGCCGGCCGACACCGCCGAGCTCCAGGAGTTCTATCCGACTAACGTGCTCTCCACCGCCAGGGACATCCTGTTTCTATGGGTCGCTCGCATGATCATGATGGGCATCGAGTTGACCGGCGACGCGCCGTTCTCCGACGTATACATCCACTCGGTGATCCAGGCCCCCGACGGGCGGCGCATGTCAAAGTCGCTTGGCACCGGCATCGATCCGGTCGATGAGATCGATCGCCACGGCGCCGACGCGGTGCGCTTTGGCCTGCTCGCTATGTCCTCGACCCAAGACGTGCGCTACTCGGCCGAGAAGATTCAGCAGGGACAGGCGCTCGCTAACAAGCTCTTCAACGCGGCGCGCTTCGCGCTCACGCGCATCCATGCGAGCCTTGGCCCGCACGCCGCGCGGGCGGTACGGCCCGAGGCTCTGCCGCGCACGGTCGAGGACCGCTGGATCCTCTCCAGGTTGGCGCAGGTCGAGCGGCATACCGCCGCACGTATCGAGGCCTACGACTTCTCCCATGCGGCGCTCGGCCTCTACGACTTCGTCTACGGCGAGCTGTGCGACTGGTACCTGGAGCTCGTCAAGCACCGCTTGCCAGACCGCGTCGAGGCCTGCGAGCAACCTGTTGGCCCTCCGGCCGTCGAGGACGCGTCCGCCGCGCGGGAGCGACAGGCGCTCGCCGCGACCCTCCTGTTCGTTCTGCGCGAGACCGTCGCGACGGCCCATCCCTTGATCCCATTCGTTACCGAGGAGCTCTGGACCTACCTAGACGGCGGCGGAGAGATGCTCGCCGGTGCTTCCTACCCTCGCTCGCGAGACGCACTCATCGACCTCGAGGCCGAGGTTGCGATCGAGCGGCTGATCGAGGCGGTCACGCTCGTGCGGGCTTGGAGGGACTCGGTCGGCGCACGCGCCGGGCTGATCGTGTCCGCCCGTCTGCGTGCCGACGGCTACGAGTCGACGGCTGCTCTGCTGGCGCGTCTGGCGCGTCTTGAGCTCTCCGGAGATGCACCCGGGGGCGAGTTGCACGCTGGCGATGCGGGGCGAGGCGGTGTGCCGCGCGAGGGCGCCCCCCACGCGCGCGTGGGGCAGCCTCTGGACGAGCTCACCCCGGCCGCCTCGATCCCGATACCTGGCGGAACGCTCGAGGTGCTCTCCGGGGAGGGACTCGACCTCGGCGCCGCCGAGCGCCGCCGAGCGCTCGCCGGCGAGAAGCTGCTCGCCGAGATCGACCGCGTGCAGGACAAGCTCTCTAACTCG
The DNA here is from genome assembly GCA_049800435.1 of Solirubrobacteraceae bacterium. Lineage (GTDB taxonomy): Bacteria > Actinomycetota > Thermoleophilia > Solirubrobacterales > Solirubrobacteraceae > Palsa-744. The sequence goes on along the minus strand of JBARJU010000149.1, from coordinate 2,265 downwards.
GGATTCGTCGAGAAGGCGCCCGCGCACGTCGTGCAGGGCGAGCGAGAGCGCCTGGATCATCTGCGCGCGGAGCTGGCGGCGCTGTGAGCGGCGGCTCTGTGAGCAAGCGCTGGAGCCCCGAGCACGCGGAGCGCCATCTGCGCTCGCTCGAGCTGTTCGGGATGCGCTTCGGCTTGGATCGAATGCGCCGCATGATGACCGTGCTTGGGTCGCCGCAGCGCAGCTTCGAAACGATCCACGTCGTGGGCACCAACGGCAAGACGTCCACCACTCGCATGATCGCGGCGATCCTCGAGCGCCACGGGCTGCGCACCGGGAGCTACCTCTCGCCCCATCTCCTCTCCTACGCAGAGCGCGTCCAGATCGGCGAGCGCGACATCGAGACCCATGCCTTCGCTGGGGCCATCGCACAAGCGGCGTGGGTGGCCGAGCGGGTCAACCGCACGCTCGCCGAGGACGATCGCGTGACCCAGTTCGAGTTGCTCACCGCAGCGGCATTCTGGGAGCTCGCTCGGCGTGGGGCGCAGGTTGTCGTCGTGGAGGCCGGCCTCGGCGGTCGTTATGACGCGACCAACGTGATCGACTCGAGCGTTGCGGTGCTCACAAACGTCGGGCTCGAGCACACGCGCTGGCTCGGCCCGACCCTCACCGACATAGCAACGGAGAAGCTGGCGGTCCTCGACGAGGGCTCGGTTCTCGCCGTTGGCGCCGACTTGCAGCCAGAGGTGCTCGATGTCGCCCGCGCGGTCGTCGAGCAGCGCCATGCGCGACTGCTGATCGCCGGGGAGACACCCGCGGAGCTCACGCTCGGCGCGCGCGGCTCCTTTCAGCGCGCCAACTTCGCGCTCGCGCGCCTCGCGGCCGAGACCTATCTCGACGAGGTTGGCGGAGCTGGGGCGCCCCGGATACGCCGGATGCCATGGACGAACGGCGTGCGCGGCACGGGCGGGGCGGCGGCGGGAACGGCTGGTATGCAAGTTCGCGAGGAGGCTGTGCGCGCAGCCGCGCTCTCGACGTCGGTCCCTGGTCGCATGCAGGCCGTAGCGCGCGATCCGCTCACTCTCGTGGACAGCGCGCACAATCCGGCGGCGGTCGCCGCGGTCGTGGAGTCGCTGCCCGAGATGCTCGGCTCGCGTCCGCTGGCTCTGGTGTTCGGCGTACTGGAGGACAAGGACGCGGCCGGGATGCTCGCCGCGCTGCTCCCACTGTGTGAGCGCGCGTGGTTCACGGCCCCGCCGAGCCAGAGGGCCTTGCCGCCGGCTACGCTCCTCTCGCTGGCACGCCAGCTCGGCTTCGAGCAGGCCACGAGCGAGGCCCGTCCGGCCACAGCCCTTGCCTCGGCGCGAAGCTGGGCGCACGCGCGATCGGGAGGCGCGGCTGTGCTGGCCTGCGGCTCGGTGTACCTGGTGGGTGACCTATGGGCGCACGCGCGCGAGCTCGACCTGGAAACAGGTCTCGACGATACCGTCGAGCAAGACGAGCGGGCGCAGAGCGCACAGGGGAGAGGACGAGCGTGAACGACGACGGCCCGTCGGTGCTTACGATGATCGGCGCGGTGGCCCTGATCGTGGCGCTTGTGATCCTGGTGTTCTTTGCCGCCGGCTACGGCTTTGGCCGGCTGTTCCTGTGAAGTTCGACGGCTCTCCACCGGGCTAAGCTCTAAACTCGTCCGCCTTATGGGCTCGCCATGCACCCTCTAGTATCGATTCGCACAGGTTTGGGCGCTCTCGTGTGCGGGTGTGCGCGCGCTCGTGAGGCACACTAGGGATCTTCGATGCCACCAATCGCCTACTTCGGAATCGAAAGCAGCGGCCTGAGTCTGGCGATCGATCTGCTGATCCTGTTCCTCGTCGTCCTGTACTTCTCGCTCATCTACTGGACATACTCCGACGCGCGCCGGCGTATCGCCGATCCGATGTTGATCGGGTGCGCTACCGCCGCCTCGTTCTTCCCATTCGTCGGGACAATCGTGTACATGATCCTGCGCCCGCCGGAGTACCTGGAGGATGTGCGCGAGCGCGAACTCGAGCTACAGGCCGCCGAAGCCCGTCTACAGGACCTCGACCACGGCCTCTGTCCCCACTGCGACTACCGCGTCGAGCGCGACTTCATCCGCTGCCCCAGCTGTCTGCGCAAGCTCAAGGAGCGCTGCACGAGCTGCTCGCGCCCGCTGGATCGCGCCTGGACGATCTGCCCGTACTGCGAGACCGACGTGCCCGCGGCCAAGCCGGCGCGCCGTGCCTCCCGCCGCGAGGGCGCCACGGG
>JBARJU010000148.1:0-2547 GCA_049800435.1 Solirubrobacteraceae bacterium | reverse complement strand
CCGGCCGCGACCGCCGCGCCGCTGCCCCCGCTCGATCCCCCGGGCGCGCGCTGGAGATCCCACGGGTTGCGCGTGGCGCCAAAAGTGGGCGTCTCGGTGAATGGCCAGATGCACAGCTCGGGGACGTTGGTCTTGCCGATCACGATGGCGCCGGCCTCGCGCAGCCTGCGCACGACCTCGGCGTCGGCGGACGCGGGGACGCCACTGTGCGCGTTGGTGCCGAGCGCGGTGAGCTCGCCGGCGACGTCGATGTCGTCCTTGACGGCGATCGGCACGCCAAGCAAAGGACGCTCTCCTCCCGCTCCGCGGCGCGCGTCGGCCTGGTCGGCTTCGAGCAGGGCGCGTTCGGCTAGTACGACCCTGAAGGCGTTGAGCTGCCCGTCGAAGCGCTCGATTCGCTCGAGGTAGAGCTCGACCAGCTCACGGGAGGAGACCTCGCCCGCGGCCACGAGCTCGGCCTGCCGAGCGATGCCGGTAAACGCTAGATCGGTGGCGTCCATCGGATGGGAATCTAATGCAGAGAGGCCCCGCACGCCCTCAGGCGCGATCGAGCCACCGCTCGCGCGCCGCTTTCCGGCTCAGACGGGCGTGACCGGATTGCGCTTCGCGGGCCACTCGCGGCGCTTGGCGGAGGAGTGGGCGAAGCGGCGGATCAGATCCTCGCGCAAGCGCTCAGGCTCGACGACGGCGTCGATGACCAGCTCCGAGGCCAGGTGCAGCAGGTCGATGTCCTCGGCGTACTCGCGTCGCAACTCCTCTGTCTTGGCGGCCCTCTCGCTCCCATCGGGGATCGCCTGGAGCTGGTTGTAGTAGACGGCGTTGATGGCGGCCTGCGGGCCCATCACGGCAATCGAGGCGCTCGGCAACGCAATGCAGCAGTCCGGATCGAACGCGGGACCGGCCATCGCGTAGAGCCCGGCGCCGTAGGCCTTGCGCACGATCACAGAGATCTTCGGGACAGTGGCTTCTGAGACCGCGCTGATCATCTTGGCGCCGTGGCGGATAATGCCGTGGCGCTCGACCTGGGTGCCGATCATGAAGCCGGGCACGTCGGCGAGGAACAGCAGGGGAACGTTAAAGGCATTGCAGGTCCAGATGAAGCGGGCGGCCTTGTCGGCCGAATCCGAGAACAGGACGCCGCCCTTGTGCTTGGGCTGGTTGGCGACGATCCCGATCGCCATGCCTTCGAGGCGCGCGTAACCGACGACAAGCTCCTTGGCCCAGCGCGAGTGGACCTGCAGCAGCGAGCCCTCGTCGACGAGGGCGTCGATCAGCAAGAGCATGTCAAACGGCTTGTTCTCGTCGGCGGGTATCAGCCCGGCGACGTCCCCCCCGTCCGCGAGGGGAGCCGCCCCGGCGGGCGGAGCCGCGGGTGGGAGCGATTCCCAGTTATCGGGCATGTAGGAGAGGTAGCGCCGTGCGAACTCGATCCCCTCCTCGTCGCTCTTGACCAGTTGATGTGCACACCCCGACACGCCTGTGTGCATGCGCGCGCCGCCCATCTCCTCGAGGGTAACGTCCTCTCCTATCACCATGGCGGCCATGCGCGGCGAGCCGAGGTACATCGAGGCGTTGGAGTCGCGCATCACGACGATGTCGCAGAAGGCCGGGATGTAGGCGCCACCGGCGGCGGACGGGCCGAACAGGACGCACACCTGGGGAACGACCCCTGACATGCGCACCTCGTTGAAGAAGATGCGCCCAGCCCCGCGCCGACCAGGGAACATCTGCACCTGCTCAGTGATGCGCGCGCCGGCGGAGTCGACGAGATAGACCATCGGGATGCGCAGGCTGAAAGCGCGCTCCTGGATGCGCAGGATCTTCTCAACCGTCTTGGGCCCCCACGAGCCGGCCTTGACGGTCGGGTCGTTGGCCATCAGGGCGACCGGGCGACCCTCGATCGTGCCGACCCCCGTGACGACGCCGTCGGCGCCGAGGCCGTCCTCGTTCCAGTTGGCGAGCAATGCCTCCTCGGAGAACGAGCCCTCGTCGAGCAAGAGCCCCACCCGCTCGCGCACGGGCAGCTTGCCCTGCTCGAGTGCCTTCTCGCGATGGCGCTCCGGCCCCCCGGCCAGGGCGCGACCGGTCGCTTCGCTCAGATCGCTCATCGGCCGCTGAGCCTATCGGTCGCCCCCGGACGGTACGCGTGAGCTTCTATGGAGAAAGCCGGCGCGCACGCGTGGGGCACCCCAAATGCAATACACCACCCACCGCCGGACCGGCATGAAACGAGGCCTGAACGCGGGGCCGCGTGTCGCTACGGCAAGAGCCGCCGGTAGCGCGAACGGCGGTGTTCGCGCGCCAGGTGTCGCTCGTGGCGAGCCTGCATGCGGGCCTCGACGACGTCGATGTCCGACCCGGGGCCGAGCAGGCGCCAGCCGTCGCGCAACAAAGGCAGGAGCGTGAAGATGATCACCCAGATCGGCCAGAATGCCCCGTTGGCCCCCGAGGCGATCCAGACGGCGACGCACACGAGCGACGCGGTCGCTCCGCCGCCGGCCTCCTGGGCCAGGCGCCGGCGCAGGTGCGCCTTGCGCTCAACCAGGG
>JBARJU010000147.1:0-3298 GCA_049800435.1 Solirubrobacteraceae bacterium | reverse complement strand
GCCGCACCTGCTGCCGCACCTGCCGAGGCACCCGCGCCGGCGAGCGCGAGCGGGGAGAGCAACGGCAGTGGCAACACCGAGGCCAGCCCTCGCAGCGAGGCGACGTGGGCGCGACAGGCGGGACACTCGCGAGTGTGGGCCACCGCCAGCGTGTGGCGCTCGCCCTCGGGGTCGAGCACGCCGAAGGCATACGCGCGCATGAGCGAGGACTGCTGCTCGCACCAGCCTCCAGCCTTGATCGTGTCCAGCAGCGCCCCCACCTTGCTCGCGACGCCCGGCCGGGCAGCGCCGACGCCCTCCATCAGCTTGCCCATGCGCGCCTCGCTTATCCCCATGCGCTCGGCTGCCTGCGCACGCGAGAGGCCCTGCAAGTAGCACAGCGAGGCCGCCTCGCACTCGCGCTTTGAAAGGGTCGCGCGCATCCCCTCGAACACGTGACGCAGACGGGCGCGATTGTCGAGCTCGGCCGCAAGGTCAGGTGCGCGAGCGTCCAATCGCCCCGGGAACGTGTCCCTGTCCTCCCGCTCCAGCAGCCCCACTCGCTCCGCCGAGCGGTGCTCGTCGATCGCGCGACGGAACGTCACCGTCACGAGCCACGCGGAGGGATTCTCGACCGTCTCACCCTCGAGCACGGTCGCATACAGTCCGTGCCACGCCTGGGCGTAACAGGCCTCCAGGTCTGACGGGTCGAGCGCGATGCCCTTCGCGCGCAGCTGCGAGCGCACGATCGCGAGCACCTTGGAGCGCAGCCCGGCGAAGTCCTTGCGCAAGAGGCGTTCTGCCCTGTATCTACGCAGTCCGTTTGGGGTCATGCTCTGTGAAGATTACGAATCGTACGGATCATCCAACGAGATCCATCGGACACGGGCGATGAGGCGCGATCCGTGGATAGGCTTTCAACCAATCTCCGGGCCAGCCACATCCACAGCGCCGACATCGACAACGCCGCCACCGCCACCGCGCGTGGAGATATTGGGCGTGCCGCTGGCGGTGTCCGACTACGACGAGGTGATCGCCTGGATGGACGCGATGGTCGCAGTACCTGCGCACGCTAGTGGGCACTCCCCATGCCGGGGAGCAGGCAGGCGAGCGCCGCTAAGCGACCGAACCGACGATCGCTCGCGCCACCTCGGCCTGCTCGTGCTCGAAGGCGAGGGCCATGTGCTCGACTTCCGCGCTGTTGAGCCCCGCTTGGAGCGCCACCGTCCGCCAGCGACTCGTGGCTTGGGTGACGTCGGCCAGCACCACGCGAGCTTCCTCCCCGCTTAGGCGAAAGTATTCGGCGACATCGATGAGAACGTCGATGCGGGCCGCGGTTGTGTCGTGGTCGATCGCGGTACACAGGTACTTGGGTCCTGGTCGCGGGTCCGGGTTGAGATCGAACGCGGGCGACATCGACCAGCCGGCCGTGCTGGTCCGCAGGAAGCCGTGGTTGCGCAGGTGATCGTCAGTGTTGGAGATGAGAATCGAAAAGGCGACTCGCCGCCACAGCTGCCGCAGATCTTCGGCGGCGTTTGGAGAGTCGCGCTCGATGACCTCGGCGATATCCAGGTAGCTGCCCTGCTCGCCGTCGGTGGCTTCGAGCATCGTCATGGCGCTCACATAACCGACCCGCCGGCCATCGTCGCGGTCGAAGCGATCCACGATCAACACCGGCTTGCCGTCGATGTGGTGCAGCGTCGAGGGCGGAATGGAGACACCTGAGGCACGGGCCAGCGTCAGGGCGACTGCCTCCCAGCGAATCACGTCCCACTCGTCGCCGGCGGGGCTGGGGAACTTGGCGATCGCTATGCGGCCCTCGGCATCGAGCACATGCGCCTTCGGCCGCGCGCCGCCGAGCGAGCTGCCCCCGCGCAACAGTGCCTGAAGCTCGTCCTCGCTGGCCTCGTCTCGCTCCAGCCGGTCCGCCGCGCTCAGCAGCTTCGGCAGCTCGAGCAGGTGGGGAACGCCGACAGTCTCCTCGGCAAGATAGGTCCCCGTCTCGGAGTCGCGGAAGCGCAACGCGCCCTGGCGCAGGTCGTCGCGCACGCCGAGCAGGTAGTCGATCTCGCCAAAGCTCCGCGCGGCGCCGCCCTCGCGGCGAACCCGTTGTTGCTCAGCCCGACCGATCAGCCGGCGACCCCAGCGATCCGGGGCGCAATCCGCGAAAGCCCCGAAGATCTGCCTACCTACCGCTGTCTGTTGTTGTCCGACGACGAGCGGGAGCGCCGGATCCAGCTCATAGGCGTTGGGGTAAGTCAGATACTCCGTCGCGTAGCTGAACGTCGCCGACTCGCTCCCGCGGCGCCGATGTGACCACAGATGACCGGCGAGCACGTCAGCGCCTTCGATCTGAACGACGACCTCGGCCTCAGCCATCGTCTCGACCCGTCAGGTCCCGAGGTCGCACACGTTGCGGAAGCCGCTCTTCCGACCGCAGCCGTCCTATGTCGCTCTCGTAGGGATCGAGCGCTCGATGGACGCTGTCGAGCACTCCCAGGCCACGAAGGATGCGGAGCAAGTTCTCCACGCTCACGCCTCCATCGCCACCCTCCAAGCGGACGAGAGTGTCGCGCGAAACGCCCGCTCTGTCAGCTAGCTGGGCCTGCGTGAGACCACGCAGCTTTCGCCACACGGCGACATCGCCTGCCACGTCGCGAAGCGCGCGACGGACCTGTGGCGGCACCGGTTTCGCCGAGCCTCGATTATTTTGCTTCTGACGCATATAACCGATATTATAATGCTTAACACCTGAGAAATCTGTCTTTATTCTCCCAGCATCATCTGTCTGTGACACCCACCACCCCCCCGCCACCGCCACCGCGCGTCGAGATCCTCGGCGTTCCGCTCGCGGTCTCCGACTACGACGAGGTGATCGCCTGGATGGACGCGATGGTCGCCTGCGGCGCGCGCGGCTGGCTCACGGCGGCCGCGGTCAACCTCGTCATGTCCGCCCACGACGATCCTTCCACGATGCGCGCCGTGCAGGGCGCCACGCTCGCGGTCCCCGACGGCCAACCGCTCGTGTGGGCGCTACGCCTGCTCGGCCACTCAGGCGCGACGCGCGTGTATGGACCCGACCTGATGATCCACTACTGCGCCCACGCCGCCTCCACCGGCACGCAGATCTACCTCTACGGAGGGCGCTCCGAGCAGGCGCTCACCCTGCTGACCGACCGCCTACGCGCGCGCTTGCCCGGCCTGCGGATCGTCGGCGGTTGGTCGCCGCCGTTTCGCCCGCTCACCGCCGACGAGCGCGAGCGGGTAGTCGCCGAGATCGACGCTTCGGGCGCGCAGGTCGTGTGGGTCGGCACCGGCC
>JBARJU010000146.1:0-6535 GCA_049800435.1 Solirubrobacteraceae bacterium | reverse complement strand
ATCTTCGACTGCTGGGCCGGACACTGCCACACCTGCCAGCAACCAATAAACCTCGCCAACCTCCCATTACGCCATCCACCACGAGACGAGTGATACAGATGGACAACTCTAACAAAGTACTACTAACCAACTGGCCTCAGTTGAGGTTCCAACCGAAGTACACCTCGACGCGGACGATCTTCTCGTCCTGGAGGGTGAGGATCTCGGTGTTGCGAAAGCGCTTGCCGTAAGCCTTGGTTGCCTCGTAGGTCACCACGACCTCCTCGCCGCAGTCGATGATTCGCTTGAACCCTCGTAGGCGTCGTAGGTCTCGCGCGCGATGCGCACACGATCAATTGCTGACATGTCATCCTCCCTATGCTCGCTAGTCCAGAAGATTAGATCGCCGCCCGAGGACCTCATCGGGCGCCGGCGGAAAGGAATCAAATGGAGCCGCACATCGACGTGATCACGCTCGCCGTGAGCGATCTCGAGCGCTCGCTCGAGTTCTACCGTGACGGCCTCGGCCTGGAATCGTGCGAGATGGTCGGCACGGAGTACCCTGGCGACGATCTCACCCCGGCGGGAGCGGCGGCTATGTTCAAGCTCGCGGGTGGACTGATGCTGATGCTCTACCCGCGGAGCGAGCTCGCCAAGGACGCCAACATTGCGCTCGCCTCAGCGCAGAGCGGCGAGTTCAGCATCGGCCACATGGTTCCCAGTCGGGCGGATGTCGATGCTCTGCTCGCCAGGGCCGAGCAGGCCGGCGCGGCGCTCACCGACCGGCCGCACGATCGTCCATGGGGCATCTACTCCGGCTACTTCCGCGACCTCGACGGGCACCTGTGGGAGGTTATTTGGAACCCACGGCTGGAGCGCCTGGGAGCGTGAGATCGGCGATGCCCGGGAGAGCAGGGCGGCGATGCGCGGGCTCCGACCCGCTCAAGTAGCGCGGCGGACCCGGGTCCGACGGGTATTCGGCCCAGCGTGCGGCTAGGACCATAGCCGTCAGGCGGCGGAACGCATACCGAGACTCACGGCGCTGAAACGCAGATCGGCATATCGAGCCGAGTCCTGATAGTTGGATTTGCTAGCCTCCCGTCCGGAGATAGATGGGGGAAATGAAGCGGCTAGCGGTAATCCTGTTCACTCTGATCGCCTTGGTCGGCGTGCTCAGCTCGCACGGGAACAGTCACAAGGCTGACAACGCGTCCCCCGGCTCGACGACAGCGGTCGCGGGACCAACCAAGTCGGCGCCGCATCACGCGGTAACGCACGTTCACTACACGGCATGTGACCAGAACATCAGCGCTGGTCCAAATACAACGTGCGGGTTCGCCGACAACGTCTTCCGCGCATTTGCACACGAAGCGGCGCACGGGTCCCAAGAAGCAAGCGTCACCGCGACAAGCCCCGCCACGGCGAAGGCCTACACGGTGCGTTGCGCTACCACGCATGGCGTGACGGTCTGCACCGGTGGGTACGACGCGCGCGTCCGATTCCCGCTTTGGGCGGCCAAGGTCTACTACCGGCCAGCGAACCCCGAAAATGAACCCAGTGCCTCGCCCCCCACCGAATCGGAAGAATCGACCCCAGAAAGCTCGGCCCGCTCCGAAGAACCAGGCGAACCCGGCTCGGAATGCACCAACGGCACCTACGAAAACTCCTCTGGCAACGTCGTCTGCAAACCCGAGGAATCGTCGACGGTTCCGGTGGGTGCCACAGCTCGCTGCGCCGACGGGACCTACAGCTTCAGCGAACACCGCAGCGGCACCTGCTCCTACCACGGAGGGGTGGCTGAATGGCTAAGCGAATAGCCGGCTTCTCTGGTCCAGCGCGGCGCGTCAGTCCAACCCGATGAGGCCGGGGGCATCTCTGGGCAGCTCCCGGCATGCGTCGATAGCAGACGTAGAGCGTATGCTTGGAGCGTGAGCGATCGGGGTTGCTTCAGCGCCGAGGAGGCCCGTGCGGCCGGCGAGCGGATCGGTATCGACTGGGCGGCATCGCCTTTCGACGTCGAGCAGTTTCGGATGGGGATGGACGTCGAGCTCGAGCACGGGACGCGGGATCCCGAAACCAACGTCACCGACGACGATGAGACCGTAACTGCGAAGATTGCGCGAGCGCACCTCAACGAGTTCCCCGACTACTACTCACGTCTGCGCGCCATGGAGACCGAGGCGGAGGCCCACTGGGCCTCTCGGGGGGAGTAGCTTGGCGACGACGGCCCGCACGCGGAATTCGCGGTTGTGACTCGGACAGCGCGATCCAGGTCCCGGTGGCCTGTCCAGCGTGAACCTCGTTGGACCAGCTTGCTCGATTCAGGGATGGCCCCCCGGAAGACCCGCGTGTCGTAGTAGGCGTGCCATCTCGTAGTAGCCGGTTTGAAAATCGGTGAGGCGTCCCGGTGCCCCCGCGGTTGCGGATGGTTGCTTGAACCGGGCTTCGGCCCAGCCCTGGCGCCATCGCGTCATGCGGTCCGCAAGGGCGCTGTGGTCGGCGACGGAGGTGCGCGGAGGCGCGCCCGGATCACTCAAGAGGTGTCCGAGGTGGTGGGCCCCCGCGACACGTGTCGTGAGCGCGGGAATCTGGCCATCGCTGTTGCAGAAACGCGTGAGGATCGTCTTGATGATCGACGTGTGGTCGAAGTGGAAGTCCGCTCCCAGCAACTCGGTTGACGACGATCCAGCGGCAACCAGTGGCGAGACGAGCAGTGCGGGCACCCGTACGCCGAGGTGGCGGAACCCGGGGTCGTCGTCCACCGCGGGCGGTGGGGGGACGTGGTCGTAGAATCCACCGTGCTCGTCATAGGTGATCACAAGGAGCGTTTTCGCCCAACTGTCCGCGGCGCTGAGGGCGTGGTAGATCGTGAGGATCAGGTCCTGCCCGGCGACCACATCGCTCGGCGGGTGGTCGTCGTTGGAGTCCGGACCGAGCACGCGGAGGTCCTTAAAGCGCGGATCGATCCAGCTCACCTGCGGGAGTTTGTCTTCGGCAACGTCGTCGAGGAAGGAGGGACCTTCCTCGGTGAGCTCGCCCACGGCCCGCTCCAGCGTGCTCAGCTTGCGTGAATCGAGGAATGAGAAGCGGTGGTGGTTGCTGAGGCGGTAGGCAGGGTCGACCGCTCGCAGGGTGCCGGGATCGAACGAGTACCAGCGCCAGTCGACTCGATGTTGGTCGAGATAGCGGGCGAAGCTCGGCAACGCGTAGATCGGCGGCGACACATCGTCGCGGCTACCCGCGGCGCGCCCGGCGATCGAGTAGAGGCGGTTTGGCCAGGTGGCGCCGGGCACGGAGCTGAACCAGCGGTCGACCACGCAGTACTGGGCGGCGAGATGGTCATAGACGGGCAGATCCTCGGCGTCGTAGTACCCCATCACGAGACCCGCTTCCGGCACCCCCACGCCGAGCCGGTCGGCGCGTGCCCTTGAGATGCGCGCGAAGTTGCTGACGAACCCGTTGCCCCCTCCTGAGAGCTGCTCGTCAACGGACGCGCCTGAGTGGTCGGGGTCTTCGGCCTCGCCCTTAAAGGCCGTGGCGGTGAGGCGATGGATGGGAAAGTTCGTGCCCTCGAAGATGTTGAGGTTGACAGCCGGTCCGGTGAGCCCATCGATGTCGGTGCGTCCCTTCCCGCCTTCTCCGGGCGCCAGCGAGAGGTAGCCGAGCATGTGATCGAACGAGCGGTTCTCGAGTATCACGACGACTACGTGCTCGATCTGCTCGAGTCGCGCAACGGCGGAATCGGTCGGAGCGGGCATCGTGGGCTTCGGCGTCGCCGGGACCGGGGCCGCCACGATGTCGAGGATCTGTTGCCATTTCGCCGGCAATAGGTGGGCCATTCCACGTAGAGCGGCTCGCTCGGCATCTTCCAGGAAATCATTCATGTTGCCCTCCACCGGGACAATTCAGATCAACGGAACACAAGGGGGGAGGCTACAGCAACCCGCGACCCCAAGGCCCGCGGATCCTGCCGGCGGAGCGCCATGCGCCGCGCTTTCAGCGTGAGATCCCCGGCGTCCAGTCGCGGATCCTCCCGGGCTGCGGCCACGTCCCGATGTGGGATGACACGAGGCTCGTCGTTCGGACGATCAGCGAGTTTGTCGATCGCCATCTCGCACGGCCCGCGAGTCTCCCAGAGATCTCAGTCGGCTGAGGGACGCGTTTCAGGCGATTACCTGGGAGGCGCCGGGGCCTGCGTGACGGATCAGATCTGCGGCGCGCTCGGCGATCATGATCGTCGGGGCGTTTGTATTGGCGCCCGGTATCAGGGGCATGATCGAAGCATCGACGACGCGCAGCCCCTGGACCCCGCGAACTCGTAGCTCGGGGTCGACGACAGCCGTCTCGTCCGATCCCATCCGACAAGTCCCCACCGGGTGATAGAGCAGGTCGACACGACGGCGAAGATCCTCCACCAGGTCCTCGTCATTGCGAAGCTCGGCGCCCGGGAAGAGCTCGCGTCCCAGTACCGAAGAGAGCGGCTCCGACGCTGCTATCCGCCGCGTCAGGTGCACCCCCGCGACGAGCGCCTCGACGTCCTCCCGCTCGGTCAATGTGTTGGTCAAGATGCGTGGCTTGGCGGTCGGGTCTGACGAGCGCAGCCTCACCCAGCCGCGGCTGCGTGGGGTAATGAGTCCGGGTCCCATCGTGACGGCATGCCCGTCGTACTCTTGAAAGCCATTGTCAACGAAGTAGGCGGGCGCGAAGTGAAACTCCAGATCCGCGGCGGGCAGCCCCGGGCGGCTGCGTACGAAGGCGAGGGCCTCGGCTACCGATGAGCTGAGCGGCCCGGTCCTTCGCAGTAGATACTCGAACAGTGCCCTGGGCTTCTCAGCGTCGGCCAGCGAGCCTCCGCTGGGGACATCCCATACACAGACGACATACGGGTGATCCTGCAGGTTTTCGCCAACACCCGGTAGGTCCACCGAGACGGCGATCTCATGTTCGCGCAATTGACTCGCGGGGCCGATCCCGGATAGCATCAGCAGTTGCGGGGAGACGAGCGCCCCCGCCGCGAGGATCACCTCGCGCTCGACATGCACGGTCTGGGCACGGCCACCCCGGTCTCGATAGCGCACGCCCCTCGCGATGGTCCCATCGAGCTCGACGCCGAGCACCTGAGCGCCCGTCACCACCTCGAGATTGGCTCGGTTGGAGGCCGGACGCAGGTAGGCGTCGGCTGTGCTCCAGCGCCGCCCCGAGCGCTGGGTGACCTGGGCCATCGAGGCGCCGTCCTGCTCGGGACCGTTGTAGTCGTCGATCAACGGGATGCCTGTGGCTCGACAGGCTGCAAGGAAACGCCCGGAGAGCTCGCGCGGGGAGCGCTCGTTCTCCACTCGCAGGGGCCCCCCGACGGCGTGATGCTCGGAGGCACCGCGCTCGTTGTCCTCGGCCCGCAGGAAGTAGGGCCACACGTCTCTCCAACCCCAACCATGAGCGCCGGCGGCCACCCACTGGTCGTAGTCGGGCGGCGAGCACACATCCCGCCGAGCCGGCTCCCACGATTACATAGTCGTACATTGACAGCCCGCCTCGGCCGACGATCGAGTGGTTCGCAAGGGTCGCCTGGGAGCTCTTGGCATGACGGGGTGGCTCAAAGGGGAAAGCTTGGGGATCGCCAGCATGCACAATCCCGCCGATCTAGTGTACTTGGTGGCTGTGGAGACGAACATGACGACCGGATAGCTCGACAGCGGAGCTGAATCTCCATGACCGACGACCCTCACTCCGCGCGCGCGATCCGAGCGACTATCACCGGGATCGTCCAGGGCGTGGGCCTGCGGGAGGCTACTCGACGCCGAGCCTGCGAGCTCGGCGTCATGGGGTGGGTGCGCAACGCGGATGACGGCTCGGTGGCCATGCACGCCGAGGGACCGCCCACCGCGATCGACGCGCTAATCGCCTTCTCGCGAGAGGGTCCCCCAGGTGCCACTGTCCTGGATGTCGCGGTGCGGGACGTCCGGGTCGAGGGTCACGAGCAGTTCGCCGTTCGGGGCGTGAGCGCCGGTGTGTTCGTCGTGCAGGAGCACGCGGCTACCACGCGCCACTTCGATCTGCGTCTCGAGGTGGCGGGGGTGATGCGATCCTGGGCGGTGCCCAGGGGGCCGTCGCTTGATCCGTCCACAAAGCGCCTGGCCGTCGAGGTCGCTGATCACAGCATCGACTACAACACCTTCGAGGGGCAGACGGAGGATGGGGGCGTGGTCGTATGGGATCGCGGTCACTACGAGCAGGGGGGGAGGGTCGCCTGGCCCGAGGCGCTCGAGCGTGGGCATGCCGTGTTCGTGCTGCACGGACAGAAGCTTCGCGGTGGCTTCGCCTTGCAGCGCACGCGGCTGGGTCCCAAGCCACAGTGGTTGCTGATCAAGCGGCGCGACGACGAGGCGCGCGCAGGCTCGGACATCGTGGCGGAGCAGCCCGCCTCCGTCCTCAGTAGTCGGACGTTGGACGAGCTGCTACGCGAGCGAATGCCGGACGCAACATGAGTATCGAGTCGCTGCGTGGAGATCTCTCAATCGATTCAGGAAGACCGGGCCGCATGCGGCCCGGTCCGGGG
>JBARJU010000145.1:0-12321 GCA_049800435.1 Solirubrobacteraceae bacterium | reverse complement strand
TGACCTACCGCTGCGACGGCGAGCCCCTGGTGACGGTCGTCTGCCACTGCAAGGACTGCCAGCGCCAGACAGGCTCGGCCTTCTCGATCTTCGTCGTCGTCCCGCGCGCAACGCTCCATGTCGGGGGCGACACGCTCGCCACGTATGTGACCGTAGGGGCCGACTCCGGCGAGGAACGTCAGCGCCAGTTCTGCTCGAAGTGCGGTTCGCCTGTCGTCACGTTGTTGGCCGAGCAGCCGGAGCTCGCGGTCATCAAGGCGGGAACGCTCAACGACCCCTCGTGGCTGTCGCCCACCCTTGAGGTTTGGTGCGGCTCGGCTCAGCCGTGGCTTGCGCCCATCGAGGACAGCAGGCGGCTCGCCCGCGGCCTGCCGGCCTGACCGGACAGCTTCTATCAAGCGCTTGACCCGAACTCGCCGGCGCGCCTCTCAGGACCGAGGATGGCGTCTGTACGTACTGGGGCATCGGGCGCTGCCGCGCAGGCTCCCGCTATTGACGCTGCTGATTTGCGGTGATTCCCTGTTGTGTGGGATGTCGGACGGTCTGGTGACTGCCTCGATGTCAGCGAGGACTGCCCGCAGAAGCTGCAGATGGTGCCCAGGAGCGGCTGACCGGTCCACGATTGTTTTTCGCGACGGGGAGCGGTTCGGTATGGGAGGATGGTTGCTCTCGATGGCTCCCGTTCAATGAGATCCACCACCGTCCCGCCCGTGTTCGCGGTCGAGCAGGCGCTCGCGCTGTTGCGGCCGGCTTGCCGGCCGACGGTGCCGCACATCGAGGACGGCTACCTCGATCTGCTCGGCGAGGAGGATCCCACTGGGGCCCATCCCGGCCAGCGGCTGATGCTCAGCAGTACGCTGGCGCTGATCTACGAGCGCCTGTGGCGTCCGCTTGGTGGACGCCTGTTGATGGGGGCGACGGGTCCCGGGATGAGCGAGGAGCTCCGCATGGCGCTTAGCATGCTGGAGCTGTCACCGGGCGACCGGGTGCTGGATGTTGCCTGCGGGCCGGGCAACTTCACGCGTGGCTTTGCCAGTGCCACGGGCGAGGGCCTGGTGGTGGGGATCGATGCCTCAAAGACGATGCTCGACGTCGCCGTGCGCAAGACCGAGAGCGCCAATCTTGCTTACGTGCGTGGCGACGCCTGTGCGCTGCCCTTTCGCGACGGCAGCTTCGATGCGATCTGCTGCTTTGCCGCGCTGTACCTGATCCAACAGCCGATGCGGGCGCTCGACGAGATCGCCCGCGTGCTTGCTCCGGGCGGTCGGGTCGCGCTGCTGTCCAGCTGCAATCGTGGCCCACTGCCCGCCAGCGCGACCAACGCGGTCGTGCGAAGCCTGAGCGGCGTGCGGATCTTCGCCCGCGACGAGTTGACGCGAGCGCTGCGTGATCGCGGCCTGAGGAACATCGAGCAGCGCGTGGTCGGCCTCGCGCAGTTCGTCTCCGCCGGCAGTCGCATCCAGTGACGCAGCGAGAGCTTTTCTGTCGCGCTTGCGTCGGCGCTCTTCATCCCGCGCGAGCTCTCGTTCTTCGCTGAGTCCGACTTCGAGGAAGACTGTCACTCTCGCTTCGCGGCGCGAGCGGCACGACGACTGAAAAGCACTGTCTCTGCACCAGGCCGGGCCTCCGCTATTACCGCTGGCCGGGGAGGTGTTCACCACGAATTTGGGTCCGCGGATCAGCCGACGAGCCAGATTGCTCCGTCGCGTACCTCGACCGGGAACGTCTTCAGCGAGCGGGCACCGGCGGTGGCCTTGACGGCACCGGCCAGCGGCTTGAATGCGCCTTGGGGACCCCGCACCATCTTTCCGGTGCCGACGTCGTACAGCGCCGCGTGCCATGGGCACTGCAGGCATCCGTCCTCGGTCACGTGTCCCTTGCCCAGCGAGGCGAAGAGGTGGCGGCAGCGGTTGGACACGGCGAATGGCTTGCCCGCGCTGATGCCAACGGCGAGTGCGCCGTGCGGTGTCTCCTCGACGACGGCGACCTGCGAGCTGCCGAGGTCCTCGACGGTTATGAGGCGGGCGGCGGCCTGCTCGGAGGTGCTCATCAGCGAACTATCTCACATGAGCGAGGTGCGCTTGCCCTTACGAAGTGGTTGTCGTAAGCGTCGCTGGCCGCCCGGGTACCGAACTGAATGGTCAGTGTAGGCGAGAGCGTGACGAGCGGCCCGCGCCTCATGGTGTGATCCTCGCTCGTCGGCGGGACGGTTTAGGATCGCTCTCAGTATGGCGGTCGAGGCGGTCTTCCCTGGCGCGGATATCGGCCGCGGGATGTACGAGTCCTTCTATCTTCGCGCGGTTGCTCCCGATGAGCCGGTGGGCGTGTGGTTCCGCTACACGGTCCACAAGCGTCCTGGAGACGTGCGGTGCTCCCCAGGCGCGCTCAACCTGACAGAGGAGAGGAGAGCGCAGGCAACGCGCCCGTGGGCTTCTCCGCGATCCGTCTCTCCTTCGAGCTCGACACGGACGCCGACGAGGAGCAGCTCGCCACGCTGCTCAAGCTCACGGAGCGCTACTGCGTCGTCTACCAGATGCTCGCCGACGAGCCGCAGGATCTCGCCGACAGGCTCGGCCACCTGCTCGTAGCGGCGCGTGGAGACCCCGCCGCGTGCCGTACCGCGCGGCGGCATCCAGACGCTAAACGTCAAGATCGACTCAGGGTGCCCGTTCGCTGACAGGCTCGCGTTACGCGCGCGGGCGCCCTACACGACGGCCGCCCGCGGGACTCCGGCGAGCAGCAGCCCGCCGGGGCCGATGTGGGTGCCGATCACCGGGCCGACCTCCGATACGAAGAGCGGCTCGGAGCCGTAGATCTCTCGCCCGCGCTCGACCAGGCGCTCGGCCTGATCGAGCGCCCTGATGTGCTGGACGGCCCAACCGTCGGCGCCGTCGAGCCGCAGCTCGCGCATGTGCTGCACGAGGTGCTCGAACGCGCGGCCCGCGGTGCGCACCCGTTCGACCGGGACGATCTCGCGCTCGAATGAGAGGATCGGCTTGATCTTCAGGGTGCTGCCGAGCCATGCCTGCGCCCTGCCGATGCGCCCGCCACGCTGCAGGTATTCGAGCGTGTCGACGCAGAACCGGATCTTCAGCGCCTGGCGCGCCTGGCGCACGCGCGTCGCCACCTCCTTCAACTCGTCGCCCGAGCGGGCGGACGCCGCCGCCGCGAGCAGCAGGCAGCCCAGCCCGCCGGCACCGGTTTCACCGTCGATCACCTCTATGCGATCCCCCAGGCCGCGCTCCCGCAGCAGGCCGCGTGCCTGCCGCGCCGCCTCGAAGGTGCCCGAGAGACCGCTGGCGAGGTGTATGGAGACGATGTCCTTCCCCGCCTCGATGAGCGGCTCCCACACCGCGAGAAAATCGCCGATCGAGGGCTGGGAGGTGGTGGGCAGCTCCGGATCGGTGCGCAGACGCTCGTAGAACCGCTCGAAGCCACCCATCTCCAACTCGCGCTCCATCTCGCCTCTCCAGCCCACATACAGGCTGACCTGGTGGATTTCCCGCATGTCCGCGAGGGCTCTGGGGAGATAGTGGGTGGTGTCCGCGACCACGGCGACCGGGGTCATCGCGTCGGAGCGCACGAGGAACACGATCGGCGCTGAAAGCACGGCCCTCGGGCTCGATTGCCGTGGCCAATCTGCGTCAGAGCACCCATCTGTGTTAGGTTACCCTAATTAGGGTGCCCTAAGATGAAGGAGGCAGCATGCGGCGGTCACCGTTTTTCGACGGCGTCACCCAAACCGAGGTGACGATCGCAGGCCAGGCGGCGAAGGTGCCGATCTTTTACTACGACGGCACCGCCACGCAGGCCGTGTTCGCGGCTCGCCTGGGAGCGCTGCGCCGGCTGATGCCAGATCCGCGCTTCTGCCCCGCCCGGCTGGCGCCGGGACTTGGTGCCGTCGCGATCACCTGCTTTGAGTATCGTGACACCGACATCGGCCCCTACAACGAGCTGGCCATCTCGGTGGTGCTCAACGAGCCGTGGTTTTTGCCCAACCTGCCCGGCATGGCTCTGATCTCGAGCCTGCGCAGGCGTCAGCTGCACGCCTGGGTGCACCACCTGCCGGTCACGACCGAGATCGCGCGGGCGGGGGGCGTGGACTTCTACAACTACCCGAAGTTCGTCGGAGGGATCGACTTCGAGCAGAGCACCACGGACCGTGTGTGCCGCCTCAGCGAGGGAGAGGAGCACATACTCACCCTCTCGGGCAAGCTGATCGCAACGCCGCGCTCCGAGCAGTTCCAGCTCTTCAGCCACCTCTGGATGGACCGCCAGCCGCAGAGCTCGGAGTTCAAGATCAACGCGAGCGAGATGGGTGTCAGCCTGAGCCCTGCCGCCGCGACGCTGCAGCTGGGCGAGCGCCACCCGATCGCACGCGAGCTGGCGGAGGTGATCGTGCGGCGCCGGCCGCTGCAATACCAGTACATGCCCCGCTTCGAGGGGATCCTCTACGGACCCGAGCATCTCTCGTTGTCACTGCTCGAGCCGCTGGTTGCGCAATACGCCGCCCAGGCCACCGCCGACGCCGCGGCGCAGCCGGCATAGGCGGGCGGGAACGATGACATCCATCGCGGCCGAGCGTTCCCTGCGCGAGCAGTTCCCCCGCCTCACTCCCAACGGCGGCGGCCTGGACGTGGCCGAGCTCGAGCGGCTTCGCGCCGGCGCTCGGCGCTTCGCCGACGAGCACGTGCGTCCGCGGGCGCTCGAGATCGACCGTCGCACCGGCGAGGATCCGAGCTGGTTCGATTGGGATCTGGTGCGCGCGGGCGCCGAGCATGGGATGCTGCGCTTCCTGATCCCGAAGCCGGCGGGCGGCGGCGGCGGTCTGTCCACGCAGGCCGCGGTCGTGATGGAGGAGCTGTGCGCCGCGTGTCCGGGGATCGCGCTGATCTTCGGCGCGCACGCGCTCGGGATCTCCCCGCTGCTGCTGGGCGGTCCCTCGCAGTGGGATGGCGTGCTGGCGGAGCTGGTCGCCTCCGAAAGAACCCGCGAGCCGCTGCTTATGGCATGCGCGATCACCGAGCCCGAAGCCGGCACGGACGTCGAGGACCCCGCCCTGCTCGCGCGCGCGCGCATCACGAGCCACGCCCGCCGCGTGCCGGGCGGCTTTCGCCTGAACGGCACCAAGCGGTTCATCTCCAACGGCAGCGTCGCGCGCTGGATCACGATCCTGATGGCGACCGATCCCAGGCGCGCGGCGGAGACCTGGACCTGCTTCCTGGTGGACACCCGCAGCGAGGGGTTCTCGATCGCGCGTGTCGAGCACAAGATGGGCCAACGCGCCTGTCCCGCCGCTGAACTGACATTCGACGGGGTGTTCGTCCCCGACGAGCGGGTCGTGGGCAGGGAGGGAGACGGAGCCGCGGCCACGATGATCGTGCTAGCGTGCTCGCGTCCGCCGGTCGGGGCGATCGCGACCGGCATCGCACGCGGAGCCTACGAGCGCGTGCTCGCCTGGCTGGAGGAGGACCGCGCCGCCAGGGGCCTGCTCGAGCGCCAGCACGTGCAGCTGGCCTTGGCGAGCATGGAGGAGGAGATCCACCTCGCGCGCCAGCTCTACATGGACGCCGCCACCGAGCTCGACTACGCGGCGCTCGGTGGCGTCATGTCCCATCCTTCCGTTCGCGCCCTCGGACACGTGCCTGCGAGCATCCGCGGGCGGGCGCCGGTTCGTGGTTGGCTTCACTCAGACCGCGCTCGCGACGCGACGGTCGCGTTGCTTCACCGCACCACGAGCGAGCGCGCCGTGACGCGTTCGCTCGCGCTCTCCTCGATGGCGAAGGCCCACGGCGGCGACGTGGCGATGCGGGTCACCGGCGCGGCGCTCGAGCTCGTCGGCCTGCGCGCCGGTCCGGTGAGGGCGGAGCTCGAGAAGCTGTGGCGCGACGCCAAGCTGTGCCAGATCTACGAGGGCACCAACCAGCTCAACCGCCTCGAGGTCTATCGCGGACTGTGCCGCGCCGAGACGATCGGCTGCCTGCCGCAGCTGCGCGGAATCCACACCGGCACAAACGGGAGGGCCCACGCAAATGCGGACGTACACGCTCATCCAGATGCAGGCGCGCTCGGGCACGCGAGCGCCAACGGAGACGTAGGCCGATCATGACCGCGACCGCTTTGGCCGAGCGCGCCGAGATCCGGGCTATGGCACGCGAGCTGGCCCGTCGCGAGCTCACACCGCGAGCCGCTGCGCTCGACGCCGGCGGTCATGACGTCCTCGCCGAGTGCTGGGACCTGCTCGTCGAGCTCGGACTCGACCGCGCACTGTTGGACGAGCAGCACGCAGGCGCCGGGTTGGGCGTTCCCGACCTGCTGGCGAGCATCGAGGAGCTGGCCGTCGGCGACGGAGGGATCGCTATGTGCGTGCTGCTCTGCAACGCCGCCCTGGCGACGCTCGCCGACGAGCAACTCGCCGACGTCCCCGCGGGGACACGCTGGACGCTCGTGCCGGCCGCATCCGGCAAGGAGGTGACGATCCCAGAAGGAAAGATCGACGGCAAGGTCGTCTGTGCGCTGGGCGCGCATGGCGCCGACGGGCTCGTAGTGCTCCTCGACGGACCCGAGCCAGCCGCGTTGGCGATCGGCGCCAGCGCAGTCGGCTCGAGGCTCGAGCGCGATGTCGCGCAGATGGGTTTGCGTGCGGCGCCCGCGGCCTCACTCGAGCTGGCAGACGTCGACTGCGCGCCCGCCTCGGGTGGGGCAGTGAGCATTGCCGGCGCGCTGGCGCTGCTGCGAGCCGGCACGGCGGCGATCGCACATGGGATCGCCCGGCGCGCTTATGAGATGGCGCTCGAGTACGCCCACGCCCGCCAGCAGGGCGGCGTGGCGATCATCGAACACGACGCCGTCAGCGACATGCTCTCAGCGATGGCGGTTAGGCTGGCATGCTGGCCCGAGATCGCCACAGACACCGCCGGGCTCGCCATCGATGAGGCGCACGCGCTCGCCGAGAAGATAGCCGCAACCGACGCCGCCGTGGCGAGCACGACCGACGCCGTGCAGGTGTTCGGCGGCACCGGCTACATGGTCGAGACGGGAATCGAGAAGCTGATGCGCGACGCCAAGTACTGCCAGCTCTTCCCCGAGCCCAACTGGACCGCGCAGGACGAGCTGATGCGCTCAGAGCGCGCCAGGCGCGCAGGGGTTTAGTTCATGAGCGCACAGCACGAAAGGCGGAGGGCAGTGACCACCGTCCTCGAACGCCTCGACGCCGTGCTCGACGCCGCGGGGGGCCACAACCCGGCGCCCCCCGGCTCACCTAAGCGAGAGTTCGGACTGCGCGGCGTGGCCGTCGTCGGTCACGGGACCGTGACCGGTGGTGAGACGAGCGGAAACCAGCCTCAGACGCGCACGTGCCTCCTGGCCACGTCGCCGACCAGCACGGCCCTTGACGGGGCAACGTCTAGCTGGCGGTAATGTAGCCGCTCATGTAGCCTGGGTGCTGCATCGCCCATTCGTCGCATCGGAAGGCACAAAACCAAAGAAACCTTCCCGGCTGTTTCACGACCAGCGTGTAGGTGTGAACGCCGGGCATAACGACGATCCTGACGCCCGCTTCCGGCGCCGTGATGCTGTGAGGCACGCTGTCGGTGTTGTCGATCCGCAGCTCCTGCGGCTGGCCCGCCCGGACGGCGAATTCGGTCGTGGTGAAGGCATCGTGCTTTTCGCCTTCCGGACCGCGCTTGTATTCCGCGTAGACCGACAGATCGACCACCTGTGCCACGGGCGGTAGCGCGGCGGCCTGCGCGGCGGCGGCCTGGGATGCCGCGCGTGCTTCCTCTCTTTCGCTGCTCCGGACCAGCGCGGCCGTCGACATCAGCACCGCGGCCAGGATCCCCGCACCCGCGAGCGCCTTCAGCCCGAACGTCCTGGCGGCCGCCTCACCGAATTCGTGCCGGTATCTCACCTCGGTGTCCCTGTCTGGCTCCTGCGCGGCGGAGCCGGGCTCGAAGACGAGATGACGAACGGGCACGGCGAACCGCTCACGCACGAGACCCGCGAGCCGCGGCTCGAGCCCGCTCGCGGCCGGCTCCCAGCGAGTGGAGACGATGACTTCATCCGGTGCGAAGGTGGCGAACGCGTCCTCGACGGCTTCGAGGGGGTCCGCCTCTGAGATCTCGCCCGCAACGACGGCGTCGTGACCGACGCGGTCGAGGGCCGTGTTCAGGCGGACGCGGGCCTGGTCCAGGAGACCGTCGACCGCGCCGGTCAAACGGGCTCCGGGGGAGATCAGCGCGGGCACGAACAGGAGCACGTGCGTACCCGGCGCGGAGGCCAGCCTCTCGACCTCGCCGAGGAGCGCCTCCTCGCCGAGCGTGTCGTTGGCGACGACGAGGACGCGGCGCTCCGCCGCTGAGCCCAGGTGCGGAGGAGCCATCTTCACCGGCAGCTCGAGGCCGCGGAGCGTGCGCATGCGCAGCTGCGCCACGCGCACAGCGAGAGCGCCGAGCACGACCGCAAGCACAACGAGAGCGAGCCACGTCGGGCCGAGCGCCGCGGCGAGCACAACCGGGATCAGGGCGAGTATCAGCAGCAGGACGAAGCGGAAGGCCTCCTGCTCGCTATGAAATGGGCTACGCACCGGCGTGGTCCTCCTCGGCGGCATGCTCGGAAAGGCTCTGCACCGCAGCCACGATTTGCTCGGGGGTCGCCGGTGCTGGCAATTGGCGGCAGCCGTCCAGCAGCTCTCGCAGGTCCGCGTCTATGTCCGACGGCACCTCGACCAGTAGAGGCGTGTCGGGATAGCGCGTGCGCAGTTCGCGCAAGACCTCTCGTGCCACCTCATGCTCGTAGCCCAGGGAGCAAACGACGAGGTCGGTGTCGTGAGCGGGGGCGCACCCCGCGGGCCCAGTCAGCGGACACTGCCCGTGTCCCCGTGGGCCGGGACAGACGGCGACCGCGTAGCCGGCGAAGCGCAAGCCGGAGGCGATCGCAAGGCCCGTCGCCTCGTCCGGGTGCTCGACGAGCACGCGCGGGTGGCTCCAGCGCCAAGGCTGGGGGTTCATGTTTACTGCTCGCACCCGCGCCGTAGAAACTCGTGTGGGCGTCTCCGTTGCCACTATCGGTGAGCGGTGCATGGGAGCCCTGACCATAGGCTCGAGGGGAGAGTCGCACGTCGTAACAAACCCACAACCTGGCGATGGCAAACTACGGACGCCAGCCCAGCGTCTACTACATACCGCCGAAACCTGCCGGCGCGGCGGGAACCATGCAGGGCTTATCCACGAGCACTACCGAGTCGCCGCATGAGACGTAACCCGGTTAATGGCACCCGTTAGGGCGCTTGTCAACTCGAGCGTTGGTGGAACTTAGCCCAGCGTTGTGATGGGCGTTTACGACACGCCTGGATTGGACGATGGGTGTCGCATAAACAGTGGTCTGTCCGGCGTGGTTAATAATACTTTGTCAACTCGCCTCGATCAGCCGGATTTGACTCGACACGACATCGGCGGCGAGAATCCTGCATTGGCTCGGTTGAGCGGGATCTTGAGGTCCGATATGCCCGGGAATTGGCTCAAACCATCAACCCGACAAAGTACCATTAACTTAAACCGTCCGGACGGCACCCCATTTACGCGACACCCTCGCCAGGCGAAGCGGAAGCGCTTGCATCGCCGTGTCTCCGATCCGGTCACGCGCGAAGCAGAAGCGATCATTCACGCGGTCCGGCGGCGCAGGGTGAGCGCTCCCAGCGCGAGCGCGATGAGCGTCGAGCCGATGATGACGCAGACGTCGACTGCCATCCCTCGGCCAAACGATCGTG
The DNA here is from genome assembly GCA_049800435.1 of Solirubrobacteraceae bacterium. Lineage (GTDB taxonomy): Bacteria > Actinomycetota > Thermoleophilia > Solirubrobacterales > Solirubrobacteraceae > Palsa-744. The sequence continues at coordinate 2,555 of JBARJU010000145.1, read as the reverse complement.
GGCTGGTGGTGCGCGCGAGGGCGTCGAAGGCGTAGGTGAGCGGCAGCGCGCGGGACACCGAGTACAGCGGCGCCGGCATCTCGCCGCGGGCGATGAACAGCCCGCACAGCAATAGTTGGGGGTAGATGATCGCCGGCATGAACTGCACTGCCTGGAACTCGGTGCGTGCGAATGCGCTCACGAACAGGCCGAGTGCCATCCCGAGCACCGCGTTGCCGACCGCGAGCAGCCCGAGCAGCCATGCGCCGTGCGGGGCACTCAGCCCCAGCGCGATGAACCCGACGAAGCACACCACGACCGCCTGGAGCGCCGCGAGCAGGCCGAACGCGATCCCGTAGCCCGCCAGCAGGTCGGCCTTGGCGATCGGCAGCGACATCAGCCGCTCAAGTGTTCCACTGGTGCGCTCGCGCAGCATCGCGATCGACGTGACAAGGAACATGATGATGAACGGGAACAGCCCGCACATCGGCGCCCCGATCGCCTGAAAGGTGTGGGGCCGGTTTTCGTAGACGAAGTACATCAGCGTCAGCAGGATCACCGGGACCGCGAGCAGCAGCGCGAGCGTGCGGGGGTCTCGGCGGATCTGCCACAGCACGCGCCCGGCCGTCGCCAATGTGACCCGGGCGCTCACGAAGACGCCGCCTGTTCGATGACGGCGAGGAACGCCCGGCCGAGATCGTGCTCGCCGGTCTGCGTCCGCAGTCGCTCGGGCGTGGTCTGCTCCAACAGCGTCCCCTCGCGCATCAGCAGCAGCTCGTCGCACTCGCTCGCCTCGTCCATCACGTGGCTTGAGACCAGCAGCGTGCTTCCCTCAGCCGCCAGCACGTGGAAGGTGTCCCACAGTTCCGCTCGCAGGACCGGGTCCAGGCCGACCGTCGGCTCGTCGAGCACCAGCAGCTCGGGCTCGCCCAGTAGCGCCGTCGCGAGCGACACGCGGGAGCGCTCGCCACCAGAGAGCGACCCCACGACCTGATGCTCGCGCCCGCCCAGGCGCACCGTCTCGATGACCTGGGAGATGCGCTCCCGGCCCACGCCCACGACGGCGGCGAAGTAGCGCAGGTTCTCCTCGACGCTCAAATCGCTATAGACCGACGGGGCCTGTGTTACGTACCCCACGCGCCGTCGCAGCGCAGGTGAGCCAGCCGATTCGCCCAGAACCCCGACGCGACCACCCGCGACGATCTGAACACCCACGATCGCGCGCATCAAGGTCGACTTGCCGCACCCACTCGGACCCAGCAGGCCCGTGACCGACTGGCCAGCCACCCGCAGCGAAACGCCATCGAGCACCAGCCGCTGCCCGCGAACGACACGCAGACCCTCGATCTCGACCGCCGCATTAACCACGAGGCGCACAAGCTACCGCTGACGCCCACCTACCCCCTTCCCCACACACGCCTCGCGAATCGGGCCCGATCAGACCGGCCGCCTACGGGCTCTGGCTCGGCGCGGTAATGGGTCGTTGTCAACCCGAGGGTTGAGGGTGAGATCAACCCGCGGTTCAACCCGTGCTCCGACGACAGCACGCCTCGATCGGGCGAGGATGGCGCCATGACTACTACCGATTACCTCATCAACGCAGTGTTCGTTTTCGTGGTCCTCCGCCAGGCGCGTGAGCGCAGGGTGGATGCCCGCTCCTTCCTGGTACCGATGGTTGTTGTGTTCTTTGTCGGGCGCATGTATGTGCACTCGCTCCCGACCGCCGGGAACGACCTCGTGCTGGTCGGCCTGCTGGCCTGTCTAGGCCTGGCGCTGGGCCTGCTGGGCGGGTTCGCGACCCATGTCCGTGTTGGCGACGACGGCGGCGCGCTCGCCCGCGTCGGCTGGATCGCCGGCGCGCTGCTGATCGCCGGCATCACGTCTCGGCTGGTGTTCGTGTATGCCGTGCATCACGGTGCCTACCACGCGGTCAGCGCCTTCAGCATCGCCAATCACATTGGTGCGGCGGCGTGGCCGGCTGCACTGGTCTCGATGGCGCTGGTCGAGGTGAGTGCTCGGCTGGTGACGGTTCAGCTTCGCGCTCGCAGGATGACCGCCTCGCAGGCACCCGGCACGGTCGCGATCCCCGCCGCTGCGTGATCGCCCCGAAACGATTCCTCGGCTCGTCCGGCCCGCTCCCCGCAGGCCGGACGGCGCTTTATCGTCTAGGACAGGTGACCGTGACCGAAGAGCGCGTCGTGGGGACGCCGGCAGCAGCCGGCAGCGAGAGCGTGCGGGTCGCGGAGGCGCAAACGCGCGCTGCGCTGCGGCTGCGGGGTCAGCGGGACACGCTGCGGCCGCTCGGTATGGCCGTGATAGCGGTCGTCGCCGTCGGGACATTCAGCGGGCATCCGCGGCCCGCGTGGCATGGGGATGGACTGGGAGTCGCGCTCGCGCTCGCTCTCTTCGCCATCTCGGTGGCCGTGGCGATCGGTAACTGGTTCATCCAGCGAGGCATCGGGTTGCAGGCGGCGGTGATCTCGGCGATGGGCGCCGCCGGCGTCGCGCTCGCTGCGTCCCAGCCGCGTGGCGCGGCCGGCCTCGCGGTCGGTGCGGCGGTGTGGATGGCCCTCGCC
>JBARJU010000144.1:0-4081 GCA_049800435.1 Solirubrobacteraceae bacterium | reverse complement strand
CTCACGTGCTTCCGCTGGCGCCCGGAGGGGGCCTGACGCGTGGGGTGAGGGCGGCGCTCGCGCAGCGAATACCGGTCGCGCGGGCGCTGCCTGTCACCGGCGCGGCAATAGTCGTGGTAGGAGCTGGCGGGAGCGGCAAGACGAGTTGCTGTGCGGCCTTGACGCGTGCCTACCGCCGTGCGGGCACGCTCCCGGTCGGCTACGCGGCACTCACGTGGAACGACGAGCGCCCCGGCTTGCACATGCTGCTCAGCCCCCACGTCATGTGGCCCACCCCTGTCGCGGCCCAGCGCTCGCTGCGGGCTCTGCGCAGAGTTCGCGGCGAAGGACTGCTCGTGATCGACACTCCTCCCCTTTCGCCGGTCGATAAGGCAGGAGTACGCGAGCTCGCTGCTCTACTGAGTGAGCTCGAGCCTCAGCGGGTGGTGGTTGCGCTGCCCGCGACGCTTGGAGCCACGGCGGCAGCCCAGCTCCTGCAAGCGCTGCGTCCGCTGGGCGCCAATGCGCTGGCTGTCACCCATGCGGATGAGACCGACCAGATCGGTGTTGCCGTCGAGGCGGCCTGTGCGTTTGGCCTGGCTCCCGAGTACCGCTTGGGTCGGCGGCGCTCCGGCGCATGGCGCATCGGCCGCATAGATCCTGCCGGCCTGGCGGAGTGGTTGCTGCCATGAGTCGTCAAGGGCTCCAGGAGGCCGCATGAATGTTTGCCGCATTGGACGCTCGCCGATGCCGCGACGATACGTGTAGAACGATTGTCCAATGCGGACATTGTGGACGCACCCTCATCTTGTGAGTTGCCGTAGACGTGAATACAAAACGCGTAAAGACAAACATGACGACGAGAGCCGCCCGAGCCGGCCAGATGAAGCCTGAGCGACACAACAGCGATCCTGAGGATCGGAAGCCGGCGCGACTCCGATCGGTGGAGGCGAGCCCGGCCGGGGCGCCGGAGGAGCCGTTGAAGTGCGTGTGGAGCGGCTATCCCGCCTACGAGCGCGACTGCCGCTCGCGCATACCCGCGAGCGTGGTCATCAAAGCGTGGCAGCGCGACATGCAACTCAAAGGGACGGTCGAGGGCTTCTTCAACTTCCCATGGCGCAACGGCGTGTGGCTCGCATATGGCCTGGAGGACGGGGGCGTCCGCGGCGTGTACTGCCCGACGCACTGCTCCGAGCGCGACTCCCGTGGCGCCCAGGAAGAGATCCCCCCGGAGGATGGGCCTGAGGACCTGTCCCGGTAGGCCGACCAGCCGGGAGACAGTGCGCTGCAATAGCATTGTCCGTCCCGTGGCGCGCACCGTTGTAGCCGATCTCAAATCCCACCTCGAGGAGACGGTCGAGCTCCGTGGGTGGGTGCACGCGGTGCGCGATCAGAAGCGCATGCAGTTCGTGGTGTTGCGCGACGAAACGGGCATGGCCCAATTGATCGTGGGCAAGGAGGAGCAGCCGAGCGAGCTCAACGAGACGATCTCGACGCTCTCGCCCGAGTCGGCCGTGACCGTCAAGGGCCTGGTGGTGGCCGACGAGCGTGTAAAGCTCGGGGGCATCGAGATCCAGCTCGGGTCTCTCACCCTCGACTCCCCCGCCGAGCCCGAACTGCCGGTTACCCCCGAATCGGCGCTGGACAAGCGCATCGACTGGCGCTACCTCGACCTGCGCCGGCCCGATAGGCGCCTCATCTTCGAGGTGCAGTCCACCGTCGAGCGCGCCATGCGCGAGTACTGGCGCGAGCAGGGGTTCATCGAGATCCACACCCCCAAGCTGATGGGCTCCGCGTCGGAGTCCGGCGCGGAGCTGTTCAAGGTGGACTACTTCGAGCGCACCGCCTACCTGGCCCAGTCCCCCCAGTTCTACAAGCAGATGGCGATGGCGGGTGGCTTCGGCAAGGTGTTCGAGATCGGCCCGGTGTTCCGCGCCAACCCCTCGTTCACGTCTAGGCACGACACAGAGTTCACGAGCGTGGACGTCGAGATCTCATGGATCGACTCCCACGAGGACGTGATGGCCTTCGAGGAGGCTTGGCTGGCGCACGTGCTCGGCGTGGTGGCCGCCGAGCACGGCGAGCGGATCTCGAGCACGTTCGGTGTGGATCTCCTCCCCCCCGCCATTCCCTTCCCGCGCATGACGCTTGCCGCCGCCACGGAGCTGCTGGCGGCCAACGGCCATGAGGTGGGTGGGGCGGCTCTCGGTCCAGATCGCGAACTGGACCCGCCGAGTGAGCGGGCGCTATCGGCGATCGTCGCCGAGCAAACCGGCAGCGAGTTCGTGTTCGTCACCGACTACCCAACGTCCGTGCGGCCCTTCTACCACATGCGACATGAGGATCAGCCAACCCTCACCAAGAGCTTTGACCTGCTCTGGCGAGGTATCGAGCTCACCACCGGGGCCCAGCGCGAGCACCGCTACGAGCAGCTCTTGGCCCAGGCGCGCGAGAAGAGCGTCGAGGTCGCCCCGATCCAGTACTACCTCGACTTCTTTCGCTACGGCGCCCCCCCGCATGGCGGCTTTGGCTTCGGCCTGACGCGGCTGTTGATGCAGATGCTCGGCCAAGACAATGTCCGCGAGGTCACGTTCCTGTATCGAGGGCCCAACCGCCTGGAGCCGTAGGCCCTCCCACCGCCCCCGAGGGGTGAGGGCGGTGGGAGTTTATTTGGGAGACAAGAGCCGCTTCGCGTCCGTGCCGTCTCCCCCGTCGCCGGTCGCCAAGCCTACGGGACGCGGCGATCGCTCTTTCGCGGGCGCTTACGAGTCGTGCGCTCGCAAATGGTTGGGTCGGGCGCTCGCCTGCGCTCGACCGCTCGATGCTGTCAGGCAGCAATTGCGCTCTCCGTGCAGTCCCCGTCGATTCCCTCGAGCTCCAGTTCGAGCGGCGCGTGGTTGGAGGGCCGGCGTCCTTGCCGGTAGGCGTGCTTGACCTCACAGCGGGTGATGTGCTCGGCCAGGCGACTGCTCGCCAGGGCCAGGTCGATGCGCATTCCGTAGTCGCGCGCGTAGTGGCCCTCGCGCTGGTCCCAGCAGGTGTAGCCGTGCTCGTCGGGGTGCAGGTGGCGATAGACATCCACGAGCTCCCCGTCGCGCAGGATGTGGCGCAGGTCCTCGCGCTCGGCGGCGGCCGTGTGGTAGGAGCCCTCGAGCCATGTGGGCTCATATACGTCACGGTCGGAGGGGGCCACGTTGAAGTCGCCGACGATCAACAGCGGGTGATAGTGGTCGTGGCACGCCTGGTTGGCGACGGCCTCGAGGAAGGCGAGCTTGCCCGAGTCGTCCAGTTCCTCGCGCGTGGGCCCCGCCGGCACGTATACCGAGCCGAGCGTGAGGCCGGCGCATGTGGTCTCGAGCCAGCGTCCCTGAGCGAGGTCGTGCTTACCGGCCAGCGACAGGCAGCGGTGGGTGACGCGATGGTCGGAGCGCACCAGGATCGCCACGCCGCCGTTGCGCCGGCCGGGTGAGTGCTGTGCGCGGTAGCCGAGCTGTTCGATGCGCTGGTGGGGGAAGTGACGGAAGGGGCAGCGGGTCTCCTGCAAGCACACCATGTCGGGGCGCTCCCTGCGCAGCATCTCCGCGATCCGGGGCATGCGGGCGCGGATGCCGTTGACGTTCCAACTGATTACTTTGAGCCTGCTCTGTTCGCGCGCCGTCATCGTCCCGATCCCCTCGTTGTGGTCCCTTGGGTCCTGTGTGGTTGTGTTTGTGTCCCGATGCTCATGTCCCGATCCCTCTTGGCTCCGATCCTCATGCCAGATCCTCTTTGTCCTTGAGGCCCCTCTCCTGGAAAACGGTCGCTACACAAGAGCGGAGACTGACGACTACACAAAAGCGGAAACTATGTCCTACACAACCGACACAGTAGGCGAGGCAAGAGGAAACGTCTAGGGGCCGAGTGGACAAATCGACGGACCGCCTTTGGACATTTAGGTGCACAAGTGTTCCCAGGCTCGAACGACGTTGGTCCGCGGGCTTAGGGCCTATCCCGGAAGGCCTGCACGTCTGGATGCGGCCGATTGCCTTCGCGAGGCTTTGTCCTCGGGCTCGACGTGGCACCACCACGTCTTCGCCCTTGCGTCCGCGCCTCGCTCGACACT
>JBARJU010000143.1:0-1724 GCA_049800435.1 Solirubrobacteraceae bacterium | reverse complement strand
TCACCGTGCCGGTCATGTTCGTGATCGGCGTCGTCATCCAGTGGGCGTTCATCCGGCGGCTGCGCGGCCGGGAGCGAACATCGATGACGCTGCTGGTCACCTACGCGGTCGCGCTGATCATCGAGGGACTTCTCTACGAGATCTACGGGCCGAACCCCAAGCAGCTCAACGCCTCGTACGTGCAATCCAGCGTGCACGTGTTCGGTTTCTACCTGTCCTACATCTACCTGTACGGCTTCGCGCTGGCGGTGGCGCTCGTCGCGGCCATCTACCTGCTGCTCTACCGGACCAGGCTCGGGCGCAGCGTGCGGGCCACGATGCAGGACGAGACGGCGGCGCGGCTCATCGGCATCGAGGTGAACCGCGTCGCCGCGCTCACCTTCGGGGTCGGCGTCGGGGTCACCGCGGCCGGCGGGATGCTGTTCGGCGCCACCAACGCGTTCAACCCCAACAGCGGCTACGACCTGATCTCGCGGCTGCTCGCGATCGTCATCCTGGGCGGCCTCGGCAGCATCGGCGGCGCGCTGGTCGCGTCGGTCTTCATGCTCACCCTGGAGTCGCTGGTCGATATCTGGTCGCCGGAATGGGCCATCGTGGTGTTCTACGCCGCCCTGGTGCTGGTGCTGGTGATCCGCCCGACCGGGTTCTTCGGGCGGCCGCCGGTGCGAGCGCAATGACCGGCCCGATGATGGGCAGCGTGGGCAGGCAGCGGGCCGCGGCCGGGCTGGCGCTGGTCCTGCTGGCCGTGGCGGCCATCTTGTTTCCGGTGGTGTTCAGCAGCCCGGTGATCACCAACTACGCGATCTACGCGCTGATCTTCATAGCGGTGGTCACCGCCTGGAACATGTTCTCGGGCTTCTCCGGCTACATATCACTCGGCCAGGCGGTGTTCTTCGGCAGCGGTGCCTACGCCGTGGGCATCGCGGCCAGGGACTGGCATATCAACGGCGTCGGCGTCTTCGCCCTGCTGCCGCTGGCCGCCGCGGTGGGGGCGGTGATCGCGGTGCCGTTCGGCCTGGTGGCGTTGCGGGTGCGCAGGCACACGTTCATCGTGATCACGATCGCGGTGTTCTTCATCTTCCAGCTGATGGCCTTCAACGTCTCCTGCACCGGAGGCAGCGTGGGCGTCGCGGCGCCGTTCCTGCCCTGGTCGCCGACGACCTTCAATGACCGCTTCTACTACATCACGCTGGCCTGCGCCGTGGTCGCGGTCGTTCTCGCGGTGCTGGTCAGGCGGGCCAGGTTCGGCTTGCAGCTCCGGGCCATCAGGGATGACGAGGACCGGGCGCGCGGGCTCGGCGTGCGTACCATGCGGGTCAAGCTGGCCGCGTTCGTGCTGTCCGCGACGATCACGGGCCTGGTCGGCGGGGTGTGGTTCCTCTACCTGACCCAGGTCCAGCCGCCGTCCGGCTTCGACCCGCTGTTCGACCTGTCGCTGGTGCTGATGGCGTTCCTTGGCGGCCTCGGCACGATCTCCGGCCCGATCATCGGCGCGCTCATCATCGAACCCGGCCAGCTGTACCTGACGATCAGGTACACCAACGGCTATCTGAGCGAGATCCTGCTCGGCGCGCTGTTCCTGGCCATCGTGATCTTCGTGCCGCGGGGCATCGTCCCGACGGCCGGCGAGTGGATGAGGCGGCTGCGGACCCGGGGCCGTCCCGCGGTCCCGCCGGTGCCCGCCGCTCCGGACCCGGATCCGGCCAGGTCAGGCCTGAGCGGCG
>JBARJU010000142.1:0-10491 GCA_049800435.1 Solirubrobacteraceae bacterium | reverse complement strand
CGACCACCACGAGCCGCCCGCCGACCGCATGTATTCGACGGTGAAGCGGCCCGGCAGCGGCCTGCCGTTGAGGTTCGTCGCCGCCAGGGCCGCGCTCGTGTGCGAGCCGCCGAGCTGCACGGTTTCCACGCCACGCCCCAGCGTGAAGCAGATCCGGGCGCCCACGACGGGCTGTTCGAGCACCGTGACCGGGACCGTCACAGCCCCGCTCGTCCAACCGCTACCCGCCGTGCCGCTCGCCACGACACGGCTGCCCGACAGCGCTCTCACGCTCACGCGCGGCCCGGCGTCGGCCACGAGCGTGAGGCGGATTCCAGAGATGCCGGCAGGCACGAGTTCGCCGTCCTGGCAGGCGCCAGCGCCGCTCTTGGCTTCGAGGATCGGCTCGTCAGCAGGGATGGAGTTGGTGTGAGCGACGACGACGGGCGAGCCCGACAGCGTCACGACCAGCGCGATCGCAAGCAGCGCTAGCCCGGCCGCAAGCGCCGCGGCCACGCGTGTCATGTGAAGTCTCGTCGCGCTCCGAGGACGCCGAGCACTACCAGTTCGGTAAGTTCCAGCCTCCACATAGCCGAATAGTACATCTGGCCCGGAGAGATGGCCTGTCCAGAACGAGCCATCCACTCTCCTCCCGGCGTCTACTCGGCGAGCTCAGCCTATGCCGCCGGCTCCGGCAGGCCCACTCCCCGCTCGCCCTCGCGTGCCCGCACCACGCCAATGGAGAGCGCCCGCACATACGCGCGCGCGGCCGCCTCGATGATGTCTGTGGAGACGCCCTGGCCGGCGCCGGTCTGACCGTGAACCTCAACGACGACGGAGACCTCGCCGAGCGCGTCCTGGCCCTCGGTGACGGCGTCGACGCGGAACTCGCGCAGGGAGGCCTCGACGCCCGTGGCGGCGTTTATCGCGCGGAAGATGGCATCGACCGGGCCGTCGCCGGATGACTCGCCCTGCTTGACCGCGCCATCCTCGACGCTGACGCGCACGCGCGCGCTCGGCGGCTCGGACGAGGAGGCATGCACCTCGAAGTCGACGAACGCGTAGGTGGCGACATCGTCGCCACGCAGCTCCTCGGTGACGAGCGCCTCCAGGTCCATCGCGGTGACCTGCTTCTTGCGATCGGCGATTTCCTTGAAACGCTTGAAAGCGGTGTTGAGCGCCTGGCCGTCTACCTTGAAGCCCATCTCCTCCAGGGCCCGGCGCAGCGCGTGGCGACCGGAGTGCTTGCCAAGCACGATCGCGTTGCTCTTCAGGCCGACGGTCGTGGCGTCCATGATCTCGTAGGTGGCGGGCTCCTTCAGGACGCCGTCCTGGTGGATGCCGGCCTCGTGCGCAAACGCATTGCGCCCGACGATCGCCTTGTTGGGCTGGACGGGGTAGCCGGTCAGGCGCGAGACCAGCCGGCTGGTCTTTGCGATCTCCGTTGTGTCGATTCCCGTCCACAGGTGAAGCGCCGGCTCGCGCGTGCGCAGCAGCATCGCGATCTCCTCGAGGGCGGCGTTGCCGGCGCGCTCGCCGATCCCGTTGACGGCGCACTCCACCTGGCGGCAACCGGCCTGGATGCCGGCCAAGGAGTTGGCGACCGCCAGACCCAGATCGTCATGGCAGTGCACCGAGACGATCACGTCGCGCAGGTCGGGGACCAGGCGGTACAGCTCGCCGAACATGGCGGCGTACTCGTCCGGCAGCGCGTAGCCGACCGTGTCGGGCACGTTGATCGTGGTCGCGCCCTCATCCAGCGCGATCTGGATCACCTCAGCCATGTAGGGCACGTCCGAGCGCGAGCCGTCCTCTGGTGAGAACTCGACGTCCTCGGTGTAGGAGCGCGCGTGGGCGACCGCGGCGCGGACCTGACCCTTGACGTCCTCGCGCGTGGTCTGCAGCTTACGCTCGATGTGAATGTCAGAGGTCGCGATGAATGTGTGAATCCGCGGGCACTGTGAGTCCCTGACCGCCTCCCAGGCAGCGTCGATGTCCTGCATCGAGGTGCGCGCCAAGCCGCAGATCACAGGGCCTTCGACCTCCCGGGCGATCGCCTGTACAGACTCGAAGTCGCCGGGCGAGGCGATCGGGAAGCCCGCCTCGATGACGTCCACGCCCAGGCGCGCCAACTGGTGCGCTATCTCCAACTTCTCCTGCTTGTTCAGGGAGATCCCTGGCGACTGCTCGCCGTCGCGCAGGGTCGTGTCGAACACCCTGACGCGGTCGCGCTTGTGCCCTTTAGGGTGCTCGTCTCGTTGTGCAGCCGTCGTGTCGCTCATGTCGTACTCACTTCTCCAGTTCTCTCGCTTGAACGCTTCTCCTCTGTGTTTGCGGCTACGCGGCCGCCACGCGCTATTCCCCCCGAGGGGGGAGCAGAAGGAGAAGCGACAGGGAGAACTGAAACGACATGTGCCACGCAGGGTAGCACCCGCCGAACGAGACCACCAGACCTTTAAGGGACCAGCACTACCTTGCCGATGTTGCGCCGCTGGGTGAGCATGTCGTGCGCGGCGCCCGCTTCCTCGAAGCTGAAGGAGCCGGCGATCACGGGCTCGATCGTGCCGTCGTCAAGCAGCTCGCGCAAGGGGTCGATCCACGGTTCGAGCGTCTCACGGTCCTTCCACAGCGTGAGCATGTTCAGGCCGATGACGGCCTTCGATTCGGACATCTGCTTGATCAGCGAGAAGCGCGGCATGCGCGCGACCGTGCGCAAGGCCGAGACGAGGTTGCGTTTGGCCCCGGAGACGACCGCGGAGGCGCCGAAGCCGATCAGCCGCCCGCCGGGGCGCAGGAGGTCGTAGCTCGTGCGCAGGCTGTGGCCGCCGATCGGGTCGAGGATCACGTCGAAGCGCGGCATGTCGCCCTTGACGGCTGCCTGCTTGTAGTCGAGCGCGTGGTCGACCCCGAGCTCGCGGATGCGCTCGTGCTTGGAGGGCGACGCGGTGCCGTAGATCTCACCCGCGCCGAAGCGACGTGCGAGCTGGGTCGCCGCGACGCCAACGCCGCCACCGGCGGAGTGGATCAGAACGCGCTCGCCGGGCTGGAGCGAGCCATAGCCGACGAGCGCCGCCCACGCGGTGGCGTAGTTGACGGGGATCGCGGCGCCCTGCTCGAAGGTGAGCCGCTCGGGGAGCGGCACGCAGTCGCGCTCTGGAACCGTCACCTGCGAGGCGTAGCCGCCGAACTTCGTGCCGGCGAGGACGCGCTGTCCGTGCGTGAGCTCCTCGACGCCTTCACCCAGCCCGACGACGGTGCCCGCGACCTCGTAGCCGACGATGCACGGCGGCTTGGGCGCGTCAGGGTAGACACCGATGCGCGCCATCACGTCCGCGAAGTTGACTCCGCTGGCGGCGACGTCGATGCGCACCCAGCCCGGTCGTAGAGCCGGATCGGCCCGTTCGGCGACCTTCAGAACATCCGGTCCACCGTGTTTGACGATTTCGACGGCCTGCATGGCGCAGTCAGACTACTCGATCGCGGATTCAGCTCAGCACGACCGCCCAGCCGGCCACGAAGCCCTCGGAGGCGACGATCTCCTCCACCACCTCCGGGGGAACCGGGACATCGGTGGTGACGACCATCGCGGCGACGCGCCTATCGTCGCCATCCGGGGTGTGGCCGACGGCGGCCGAGGAGATGTTGATGCCATGGCCGCCGAAGATCGTGCCGACGCGACCGATCATGCCGGGCAGGTCGGCGTAGCGGAAGACGGTCACGAACGGCGTGAGCTCGATCGTCAGGCGCCGGCCCTGCACCTCCACGAGGTGCGGGACGCGATTGGGGCCGATGCCGGTGCCGGCGACGGCCACCCTCTCTCCACCCGCCACGACGGTGACGCGGATCAGCTCGTTGTAGTCCTGGGCCTCGGAGACGGACTTCTCCTCGATCACGATCCCGCGCTGGTGGGCCATGGCGGGCGCGTTGACGAGGTTGACCTGCTCCTCCGTGCGTCCCTCGAGCGCCCCGCCGATCGCGGCGAGCGTGAGCAGGCGCGTGTCGAAGTCGGCGATGCGGCCCATGAAGGCCGCCTCGATGCGCTCGACCGAGCTGCCCTCGGCGAGCGCCATCGCAAGGCGCCCGAGCCGGCGCGCGAGCGGCAGGAACGGGCCCAGCACCTCCATGTCCTCGGCGCCGACGGAGGGGATGTTGACGGCCGTCGAGACGACGCCGCCGGTGAGCGCGGCGACGACCTGCTCGGCGCTCTGAAAGCCGGCGCGATCGGTGGCCTCGGCGGTGGAGGCGCCGAGATGCGGGGTGACGACGACGTTGGGATAGCCGTGGAACAGCGGGTACTCGACGATCGGCTCGGAGGGGAAGACGTCGAGCGCGGCGCCGCCGACCTTGCCGGAGTCGAGCGCGTCCTTGAGCGCCGCGTCGTCGATCAGGCCGCCGCGGGCGACGTTGAGGACGCGCACGCCGTCGCGCATCTTGGCGAGCAGCTCGGCGTTCAGCCAGCCTTCGGTCTCGGGAGTCTTTGGCAGGTGGATCGTGAGGAAGTCGGCCTGTTCGCAGACCTCGTCCGCGCTCGCCGCCTTCTCGACGCCAAGCTCCCGGTAGCGCTCGGCGGAGACGAACGGGTCGAAGGCGAGCACCCGCATCCCAAAGCCCTTGGCGCGCTGGGCGACCAGCTGGCCGATACGTCCGAAGCCGACGATGCCGAGCGTCTTCTCATACAGCTCTACGCCGGAGAACTTCGAGCGCTCCCACTTGCCGCTCGTCAGCGACGCGTGCGCCTGGGGGATGTTGCGCGCGAGCGCGAGCAGCAGGGCCATCGTGTGCTCGGCGGCGGTCACGACGTTCGACTCGGGCGCGTTGGCGACCACGATCCCACGGTTGGTGGCGGCCTCGACGTCGACGTTGTCGACCCCCACGCCGGCGCGTCCGATCACGCGCAGGTTGGTCGCCCGGTCGATCAGCTCGGCGGTCATCTTCGTGGCCGAGCGGATCAGGATGCCGTGGTAGGCGTCGATTCGCTCGGCGAGTTGCTCGTCTGTCCAGTCGATGCCGAGGTCGACGTCGAAGTGCTCTTCGAGCAAGCGCACGCCGGAGTCGCCGACCTTCTCCTTGACGAGCACCTTGAGCCTTTCCTCGTTCATCAGGCCATCCTCTCGATCGCCCAGTCGATGCAGGCCATCAGGGCTTGAACATCGGAGGGCTCGACGGCCGGGAACATGCCGATGCGCAGCTGGTTGCGCCCCAGCTTGCGGTAGGGCTCGACGTCGACGATCCCGTTGGCGCGCAATGTGGAGGCAAGCAGCTTCGCGTCGACGGTGTCGTCGAAGTCGATCGTGCCCACGACAAGCGAGCGGTTGGCCGGGGCGGCAACGAACGGCGTCGCATACGCCGAGCGCTCGGCCCACCCGTACAGGTGCGAGGAGGACTGGGTGGTGCGCGACACGCACCAATCGAGCCCGCCGCCGTCGAGCATCCAGCGGATCTGCTCGGCAAGCAGGAACAGGGTCGCCACCGCCGGGGTGTTGTAGGTCTGGTCCTTCGCCGAGCTCTCGATCGCGATCGGGAGCGAGAGCGACGCGGGCGTAAAGCGCCCGGAGGCGCCGATCCGCGAAATCCGCTCCAACGCGGCGGGGCTGAGCAGCACAGCCCAGAGCCCCCCATCCCCGGCAAAGCTCTTCTGCGGCGCGAAGTAGTAGGCGTCGGCCTGGAACACATCGACCGGCAGCCCGCCGGCGCCGGAGGTGGCGTCGATCAAGACGAGTGCGTCCCCTGCCTCCTTTGGGCGCAACACGGGGGTCATCACCCCCGTCGAGGTCTCGTTGTGGGCCCACGCGATCGCGTCGACCTCGCCGCCCGCCCCGGCGAGTGCCGCTTCGAGCTCCTGCTCACCCGGAGCGCCTCCCGGCTCGGCTCTGACGACGATCGGATCCTCGAGAAACGGCGCGTCGCCCGTGACGGTCGCGAACTTCTGCGAGAACTCGCCGAAGCTGAGGTGAAGCGCCTGACGCTCGATCAGGCCAAAGGAGGCCGCGTCCCAGAAGGCGGTGGCGCCGCCGTTGCCGAGCACGACCTCATAGCCGTCGGGGAGCGAGAACAGCTCGCGCAGGCCGGCGCGAATCTCGCCCACGAGCCCCTTGACCGGCTTCTGGCGGTGGGAGGTTCCCATCAGCGCGGCGCCGGCGGTCGCCAGGCGTCGCAGGGCCTCGGGACGAACCTTCGAGGGCCCGCAGCCGAAGCGGCCGTCGGCGGGCTTGAGGGCATCGGGGATGACGAGCTTAGTGGCGGTGTCTGTCGTCTGGGACGTCGGCGTCATTGGCTTCCTCGCGGAATGTCGATGATCGAAGGATGCCCAGGCGCGCGGCTCAATGCCTCGCCGCTCCCCGGTGGTTATCTCCACCTGAAGCGCCAGTCGCAACGAGGAAGGCGAGTGTAGCGAACTGGACGCGCCCCACGAAGCCGATCTACTCGTCGAGCCCCAGCGCCAACACGAGGGCGGCATTCAACCGTCGGAGTGTGAGCGAGTCGAGTACTCCACGCCTGCGCAGCAGCCTGTCCTTGGCCACGGTGATCAGCCAGTCGCAGTTCGCGACGCTGGGCTCAACGATCCCGTGAGATGAGGACAGCTCGACCTCCGCCGGGTGGTGATGAAAAGTGCTCGTTATCGCAACACACACCAGTCGACTGAGGACCGGCACAGCTGTCTCGCGTGTGACTATGACAACAGGTCGAACGATCGGCCCGAGGTCCGCGTCCCAGACCTCGCCGCGAACGATCACAATGGCAAGTCGGCGGCCAGGTAGGCCGCGGCGTCGAGCATCCTGTTCTCATCGTCGGTCAAGGGGTTTTCGGCATACCCCTTGCGATAGGCAGCCACTATCCGCTGCTCGCGAGCCTCGCTGCGCAACAGCCGGATGCCCTCACGAACGGCTTGAGCACGAGTCCGAAATCCACCCGCGGCGACCATGGAGTCGAGTTCGCGTAGTTCGTCGGCCGTCAAGCGAACGGCGATCTGTGACATGCACCGAGTATACCACTCTGGTATACATGCTTGACACCGAGGCGAGGACCCCTATAGATCCCGTCCGTGCGGCTCGTGCCAGTCCGGCGCAGGACCTAGCGGGATGATGCGCTTTGGGTTCAGTTCACTGTGAGTGGTGTAGTAGTGGCGCTTGATCTGAGGCATCGCAACCGTTTGCGCGATTCTTGGCCACTGGTAGAGCTCACGTGCGTAAGCCCACAGGTTCGGGTACTCGACAATCCGCCGGTAGTTGCAGCGAAAGTGCGTGTGGTAGACCTCGTCGAAGCGCACGAGCGTCGCAAACAATCGCCAGTCGGCCTCACTGATTCGCTCGCCCGCCAGGTAGCGCCGGCGCCCGAGCAAGTCCTCCAGCCAAGCAAGACTCTCGAACAAGGCCTTGAAAGCCTGCTCGTAGTGATCTTGGGTGCGAGCGAAGCCGGCACGGTAGACGCCGTTGTTGACGGTGTCGTAGATGCGCGCGTTGAGCTCGTCGATGTCGTCGCGAAAGGCCGGCGGATATAGGCCGAGCTCGCCTTCACGTCCCAGCCCACCGAGTGAATCGGCACTGCCCATCATGCGCACGATGTCAGCCGATTCATTGTTGACGATCGTGCCTATGTGGGTGTCCCACAGGACAGGGACGGTGACGCGCGCGCCGAAGCTCGGGTCACTGGCGCGATAGCCCTCGCTCATGAAGCTCCAGCCGTGCAGTACGTCCAGATACTCCCCACCCGGGCCGTCCTCGAAGCGCTCGCCTGTGAAAGCCCATCCGCGCTCGTCGCGGAACGGGGCGGCATAGGAGATCGGGATCGCTTCCTGTAGGGCGGCAAGCTCGCGCAAGATCACCGTGCGATGGCTCCACGGGCATGCGAGCGCAACGTACAGGTGGTATCGCCCAGGCTCAACAGCGAACGGACTGTCCACACCGGTACGCGGGTCGACTCCCACCCATTCGCGGAAGTGACTCTGCTGACGCTTGAACTCGCCGGAGGCAAGCTCGCGGTGCAACACACGATCGGCGATCGTGAGCTCAGTCTGCTCAGATGGAGTGTGGGCATCGCTCATACCCGACCGCCTACCCGCCGCGACGCGGCCCGACACCGATCATCGATCAGGCCCGCAAATCTGGATGGGCGCAAGCAACCGTCATCGATCTGGCCCTAAGGGCCAGATCGGCGGGTGGTGAGTGGGTCAAAATGACGGCTTGATCCAGTCCATGTGCGAGCGCAGCTCGCCGCCTACGTGCTCGACCTGCGTGTCGGCCTGCTCGGCGCGCATGCGCAGGAAGCTCTCCTGACCGGCGCGGTTCTCGGCGATCCACTCGCGCGCGAAGTCGCCGTCCTGGATCTCCTTGAGGATCTGGCGCATCGCCGCGCGCGTCTCCTCGGTGATGACACGCTTGCCACGCGTGTAGTCGCCGTACTCGGCGGTGTTGGAGATCGAGTAGCGCATTCCGGCGAGGCCCTTCTCGTACATGAGGTCGACGATCAGCTTGAGCTCGTGCATGCACTCGAAGTAGGCCATCTCCGGGTCATAGCCGGCGTCGACAAGCGTCTGGAAGCCGGCCTGGACCAGCTCGGAGGCGCCGCCGCACAACACGGCCTGCTCGCCGAAGAGGTCGGTCTCGGTCTCGTCCTTGAAGGTGGTCTCGATCACGCCGCCGCGCGTGCAACCGATGCCCTTCGCGTAGGCGAGCGCGAGCGCTCGCGCATTGCCGGTGGCGTCCTGGGCGATCGCTATCAGCCCCGGCACGCCAGAGCCCTCGGTGAACTGGCGACGCACGAGATGGCCCGGGCCCTTGGGGGCAACCATCGCGACGTCCACCCCGGGGGGCGGAGAGACCTCGCCGTAGTGGATCGAGAAGCCGTGGCCGAACAGCAGCGCGTTGCCCTCGGCGATGCCGTCTGAGATTTCCTCCCACACTTGACGGTGCAGCTCGTCGGGCACGAGCATCATCACGAGATCGCCGCGCGAGGCAGCCTCGACGGGTGAGAGCACCTCCAGGCCATCCGCGCGGGCCTTCTCGACAGAGGAGGAGTCCTCGCGCAAGCCGACCACGACGTTTGCGCCGGAGTCCTTCAGGTTGAGGGCGTGGGCGTGACCCTGGGAGCCATAGCCGACGATCGCGACGGTCTTGCCGCCGAGGAGCGTGAGGTCTGCATCGTCGTCGTAGAGCATGCGCCGCGCAGATTACCCCACAACCCTCTGAGACGGCCGGGCCGTCTCAGGCTGTCCCTTCCCCCACGAACGTGCGCATCGGAATCTCGAGCGAGCCGTCCTTGGCGGTGTAGGGCGCGAAACGCGCGGCGAGGCTCCCTCGGATCTCCGCGATCTCGGACTCCGGGCGCGCGAGCACGGCGTCGTGGAAGGTGCGAGCGATGTCGAGCGTCGTCTCCCAGAACTCCTCAAAATTCTCAGAGCGCTGGACCAGGTCGAGCGGCTCGACCCAGACCTCGTCGAAGCCGGCGTCCTCCAGCAGGTCTCTGACGCGCTGCCTCTCGCCGAGCGCGAACGGCCCGGGAGTGCCCGGCTGAGGCGGCTGTATGAGGCCGCGCTCGAGCAGCTCGGTGGTGGGCAGCAGCGCCCACGGGTTGTGCTCGATGGCGTCCCACACGGCCAGCGCGACATGGCCTTCGGGCCGCAGCACCCGTCGCGTTTCGCGCAGCGCCGCGAGCGGGTCAACCATCAGCATGTAGCCCCAGCGGCACAGCACGGCGTCGACGCTCGCCACCGCGAGGTCGATCCATTCGGCGTTCAGCACCTGAAACTCGACGTTTGTGAGGTTGAGTTCTCCCGCTCGTTTGCGCGCGCCGTCGAGCATCGCGTCGGCCTGATCGCTCGTGATGAGCCCGCCGACGGGCGCGACCATCTCAGCGGCGAGAAAGCCCGTCTCGCCGAGGCCGGCGGCCAGCTCGAGTACACGCTGACCGGGCTGCGGGTCGACCGCGTCGATCATCCAGTGCGACACCGGAGCGGACAGCTCGCGCAGCGTTGCCTGACGGGCAACCCAGCCGGAGGCCGACTCTTCCCAATGGGTGAGGCTCGCGTCGCGGTGCTCGCGCGCGGCATCCTTGTCTCGACCTTCCTCGGGTTGAACGGTGCTCATCGCAAGATCCCTTTACAGCTCCCTGCGAAGAAGCTTGCCAGACGCGGTGCGCGGGAGCGGCCCCGAGACGAACTGGACGTGCTTGGGAACCTTGAAGGGGGCAAGCCGCGCCGAGCAGTGCTCGCGCAGCGCGCCCTCCCCCACGCTCCCGCCGGACGCCGTCACCACGATCGCCGCGACGGCCTCGCCCCAGTGCGCATCCTCGCGACCGACGACCGCCGCTTCGAGCACGCCGGGGAACGCTTCGAGCACAGCCTCGACCTCAGCGGGCGAGACGTTCTCACCGCCGCTGACGATCGTGTCGGCCTTGCGCCCGCTCACGTACAGGAAGCCGCGATCGTCGACCCGGCCGAGATCGCCCGTGTGCAGGCGAGCGTCGCTGTCGCGCGAGGCGGGCGCGACGGTCGGCCCGCCAACGAGTATCTCCCCG
>JBARJU010000141.1:0-10208 GCA_049800435.1 Solirubrobacteraceae bacterium | reverse complement strand
GGGCGCCGGCCGGCCGGGGGATCGTCGCGCGCTTGCAACGTGCTCCCGTCGGCGAGCGTCAGGCCGACCGCTGTCGCGGATGTGGCGGTATCGAATCCGAGCACGATCACCGCGAAACCCCGGGCGCCGGCCCCGTCCGTGCGTCTCTTGCCGGCTCTCCGAGCACGATCACCGCGAAACCCTGGGCGCCAACCCCGTCTGAGCGTCGCTCGCGCGCTTTCCGAGCTCGCGCACCTCGATGTGCCTGCGGTCGGCGCCCCCATGTGTGAGCGTCACCAGCATGCACGCATCGCGCAGCTCGGGACTCGTCTCCTCGGGCCACTCCACGAACGCGATCGTGTCGGGCCCGAGGTAGTCCTCGAGGAGAGCCGGCTCCTCCGCGTCGAGGCCCGCGAGACGATAGAGGTCGAGGTGCGAGACGCTCGCCCGCGAGCCGCGGTAGCGGTGAGCGATGGAGAAGGTGGGGCTCGTCACAGGGTCCGAGACTCCGAGCGCCCTCGCGGCGCCGCGCACGAGCGTTGTCTTGCCCGCTCCGAGCTCGCCCCGGACGAGCACTATGTCGCCGGGTCTCAGGCCGGCCGCGAGCTCGGCCCCCAGCGCCTCGGTTTGGCACGAGTCCGAGGTCTCGACGATGCGTGTCGCCACGGCATAAGCGTAGGCCCTATCGCGCCGGGCGGCCGGCTCTCGGGCAAAAAGCCCGCGGGACACGCTCCGAGGCAAGAAAAACGGCCGGCTCGCGGGAGGGAAATAGCGAGCCGGCCGTGGTTGCTTGGGAGGATGGAGGTGATTCGGTATCGACAGACCGCCGCGCCTGCTTTAGCGGCCGCATCGGGACCTTCACCATCCATATACGGAGACCGCGCCGATTTGGATGCCTCGCATGCCGCGAATTAATCGATACAGACCTATTTGCGGAATTTCTATGCCCTAAGGGCTGAGGCCTCACCGAGTCTCGGGCGCCACTTCGGATAATCGGAGCGCGGCAGCGACCCTCATCCGTGGCGAAGCTTCCTAAAAAAGGCCGAGCTGGTCGACGGCGTCGGTCTCGCCGCCTGCCTGCCGTGCCTTGCCGGCGGGCGCGGCGCTTGCCGGCGGGACCTCCGGCATCTCCTCGATCGAGTCCATGCCCGGTTGGGGGGGCTCGGGAAGCGCCAAGAGGGCGGGCAAGCGCGAGAAGTCCTCGCGCAGCGTCTCGAGCATCCTCGGCGTATAGAGCGCCGCCGCGGGATGGAAGATCGGGTAGAGCCTCACCGTGCGCCGGCCGAGCGTCAGCTCCTGCGGACGGCCATGCAGTCGCGTGATCCCCGTCGGATCGTCGCGGAGCAGCTTCGTCGAGAAGTTGCCGAGCGAGCAGATCGCGCGCGGCTGGATCAACTCGACCTGGCGATAGAGGTACTCGCGGCAGTTCTCTATCTCGATGGGGAGCGGATCGCGGTTGCCGGGAGGCCTGCACTTGAGCACGTTCGCGATGAACACGTCGTTGCGCTCCATGCCTATCTCCTGAAGCAGCGTCTCGAGCAGCTTGCCCGCACGACCGACGAACGGCACGCCCTGCTCGTCCTCGCTGGCGCCCGGGGCCTCTCCCACGAACATCAAGTCGGCGTTGGCATTGCCGGCGCCGAACACGACCGTATTGCGTGTGGCGGCGAGCTCCGGGCAGCGCACACAACCCCGTGCCTCGACGAGTACCTGCTTGAGCGCCTCGCGCCGCTGCTCTGCCGAATGGGGGCCGTTTGCCGTGGACACCGCCCGAGATGCTAATGCTCGGCGGCCACGCGGTCGATCTGCCCAGTGTTTGATACGAGCGGTATGCTTGAGCGTAGTCGCGACCGGTATCCCCAAGGGAACTGGACCGAGCCAATGAACGTGTCGATCTTCATATCGATCAGGCCTCACGCATGGCCTACCGGCCCGCGGGCCCTACGCCCATGATGGTCGTGCGCGCCGTGGGCGAGATGCGGGAGGTCCTCCGGCCGGCTCGCGGAGCAGGCCACGCGATCGGCCTGGTCGCGACGATGGGCGCCCTGCACGAGGGTCACCTGTCGCTGATCGCGCGGGCGCGCGCCGAATGCGACACGGTGGTCGTCTCGCTGTTCGTGAACCCCTCCCAGTTCGACGAGCACGCCGATCTCGACCGCTATCCCCGCCAGGAGGGCCGCGACCGCGAGCTCGCCGAGTTGGCCGGAGCGGACCTGCTGTTCGCACCCACGGCCGAGGAGGTCTATCCGGACGGCTTCTCAACCTCGGTCGAGGTGCTCGGCCTGACCGACCGCCTCGAGGGCGCCGTGCGCGGGGCCACCCACTTCCGTGGAGTCACCACGGTCGTGACCAAGCTCCTGAACATGGTCGCCCCCGACGTCGCCTACTTCGGCCAGAAGGATGCCCAGCAGGCGATCGTGATCGGGCGCCTCGTGGCGGATCTGAACATGGATGTGCGCATCGAGGTATGCCCGACCGTGCGTGAGCCGGATGGCCTTGCGATGTCGAGCCGCAACGCTCGCCTCAGCCCTGAGGAGCGCGCTCGCGCGCTCGCGCTTCACGCCGCGCTGAGCGCCGCCGAGGCGGCCGCGCGCAAGGGAGAGCGCTCCGCCGATGAGTTGTTGCGGGTCGGGCGTGACGCACTGGCGCCGTTCGATGTCGAGCTCGAGTACCTGGCGCTCGTGAGCCCCGACACGCTCGAACCCCTCGCGCGCGTGGATAAGCCGGCGTTGCTCGCCATCGCGGCACGGGTCGGAGCCACGCGCCTGATCGACAACGTAACCTTGCGGCCCGCACGGCTACCAGCTTCCGACGCAACAGCGCGACGCCCTCCCGACCACACATCGCAGCCCGCCCCCCGACCGGCGTTGCGAGCACACCATCCCCGGCAACCGACCCCAAGAGAGGCTCAAGCGACATGCAGCGCGTGATGCTCAAGTCAAAGATCCACCGCGCCACCGTGACCGACTGCGATCTGCACTACGTCGGCTCGATCACCGTCGACCCGGATCTGCTGGAGGCGGCCGACATCCTCGAGCACGAGCAGGTGCACGTCGTGGACGTCGACAACGGAGCCCGGTTTGAGACCTACACGATCGCCGGGCAGCGTGGCTCGGGCGACATCAAGGTCAACGGCGCCGCCGCCCGGCTCGTGCACAGCGGCGACACCATCATCGTCATCTCCTACGGCCAGTACGACCGTGAGGAGCTGGAGCACTACGAGCCTCGCGTGGTCCACGTGGAGGCATCCACCAATCGCATCGTCACCGTCGACGACGCGGTGGCGACCCTACTTGCGTAGAGCGTCAACCTTGTCAGAGAGGACCTAAACACGATGTCAAGTCACCCCGACTCCCCCACCACTACGAGCAGTCCCGGCGCCGGAATACCCGCCCGCCGGGGTGTTGTCCCATCGGATCGGGTCCCGCCCACTCCTCGGCTGCCGATGACGCTGCCGCTGCTCGCCGAGAAGAAGCGCCTGGGCGAGCCGATCGTGATGGTGACCGCGTACGACTACCCGAGCGCCCGCGCCGCCGAGGCGGCCGGCGTGGACCTCGTGCTCGTCGGCGACTCCGCCGCCACGACGATCCTCGGCTACAACTCGACGACCCCCGTCGACCTCGACGACATGCTCGTGCTGGCGCGGGCGGTGCGACGCGGATTGAAGACCGCGCTGATGATCGGCGATCTGCCGTTCGGGTCGTATGAGATCAGCGACGAGCAGGCGATAACGAGCGCTGTTCGGATGGTCAAGGAGGCCGGCTGCGACGCGGTCAAGCTGGAGGGTGGCGGGCCTGCACCCGCCTCGCGCGCACGCGCGATCGTCGGCGCGGGCATCCCGGTGATGGGGCACGTCGGCCTCACGCCGCAGAGCTCGACCGCGCTCGGCGGGTGGAAGGCCCAGGGCCGCACCGCAAAGGCGGCGGCGCGGATCGCCTCGGAGGCGCTCGCGCTCCAGGGCAGCGGCTGCTTTGCGCTCGTGTTCGAGGCGATCCCGAGCGCCGTCACCAAGGAGCTGATGCCCCACATAGAGGTGCCCGCGATCGGCATCGGCGCGGGCCCGGACACCGATGGACAGGTGCTCGTGTTTCACGACCTGCTCGGCATCCGCGACGGGCTCGGCCCCCGCTTCGTCAAGCGCTACGCCAACATTCAGCAGGAGATGAACGTGGGCGTCACCGCATACGCCGAGGACGTGCGCAGCAGGCGCTACCCCGGCCCCGAGCACGGCTACTCGATCGACGCGGGCGAGTTGGCCGAGTTGCACGACTTGCTCGCGTAGTCACCTTTGGGCCCCAAGCACGCCGGAGGCAATCGAAGCGGGCCGTGTGGCGAGCCCCTTTCAGTGTCGAGCGGTGCGCTCGCCGTACTCGATCTTGCGCAGCACGCGTGCCGGCGCCCCAGCCGCGATCGAAAACGGCTCGATGTCTTTGGTTACGACGCTGTTGGCACCGACGACGCAGCGTTCGCCGATGCTCACGCCGCTCGTGACCACCACGTTTGCGCCAAGCCAGCAGTTATCCCCGATCCGGGTGGGCCCCTTGCTCTCGAACCCCTGCCACGTGATCGGCTTGTGCGGATCGTCGTAGCGGTGGCTTGAGTCGCTCACGAAGCAGCCGTTGGCGAGCATGCAGTGATCGCCAATCTCCACGAGATGCTCGGCGGCCACCATCACGCCCATGTTCAGAAACGTGCCTTCGCCGATCCGCACACGCGCGGAGCCCGGCGCCGTGATCCACACGCCCGGCTCGAACAGCGTGTGAGGTCCAATCTCGAGGCGCCCCTCGCGCAGCGCCAGGAGCACGTTTCCGTGAATCGGCCAGCGCGCGAACGCTTCGCGGCGCATGAGCTCGCGGTGGATCGCCAGGCGATTCCAGGGCAGCGTGTTGCGCTCGTACCAGCGCCACTTCGTCGCCCACAGTCGGGCCTGGCGGCCCAACTGGCTCACGTCCCTCCCGCTGACTTAGCCCTCGGCTTCGTTGCAGGCGACCCGTTGACGCTCGCGCGGCCGGCCTTTGCCTTTTTGGCCGCTCCCTTAGTGCTCGCGCCGGGCTTTGCTTTCTTGAGCGACCCGTTGGGGCTCGCGCTCGGCGTCTTCTTCGCCGTCGCAGCGCCCTTCCCCGCTCGGACCCGACCGTTCGACGCAGGCTTCGGCGTGAGCAGATCTCTCAAGAACTCACCCGTATGCGATGCAGGCTCGCCCGCGACCTCCTCGGGTGTGCCGGCCGCGATCACGATGCCGCCCTCCTCTCCCCCCTCGGGCCCCATGTCGATCAGGCGATCGGCGCACTTGATCACGTCGAGGTTGTGCTCGATCACGACCACGCTGTTGCCTGCGTCCACGAGCCGCTGCAACACCTCCAGCAGCCGCTGTACATCGGCGAAGTGAAGGCCAGTCGTGGGCTCGTCGAGGATGTACAGCGTGCGTCCGGTCGCCACCTTCGATAGCTCGCTCGCGAGCTTCACGCGCTGGGCCTCACCTCCCGACAGCGTGGTCGCGGGCTGGCCGAGGCGTATGTACCCGAGTCCCACCGCGTCAAGCGTCTCCAGGCGCCTACGGATCTTCGGGATGTGCTCGAAGAAGTGAAGCGCCTCCTCCACCGGCATCGCGAGCACCTCGGCGATGCTCTTGCTCTTGAACTTCACCTCGAGTGTCTCGCGGTTGTAGCGCCTGCCATCGCATTGCTCGCACGGCACGTACACGTCGGGCAGAAAATGCATCTCGATCTTGATCTGCCCATCGCCCCTGCACACCTCGCAACGCCCACCCTTCACGTTGAAGGAGAAGCGCCCGGGCTTGTACCCGCGCGCGCGAGCCTCCTGCGTCTTTGAGAACAGGTCCCTGATCACGTCGAACAGGCCCGTATACGTCGCCGGGTTCGAGCGCGGCGTGCGCCCGATCGGCGACTGGTCGACCGCGATGATCTTGTCGAGCTCCTCGAGGCCCCTGATCGCGCGGTGCTTGCCGGGCCGCTGGCGTGCCCTGTGCAGGCGATTTGCCACGGCCTTGAACAGCACTTCGTTGACGAGTGTCGACTTGCCCGAGCCGGACACGCCCGTCACGCACGTGAGCGTCCCGAGCGGCACGTGCACGTCGATGTCCCTGAGGTTGTGCTGCCGTGCGCCCACTATCTCCACGTAACCCGTCGGCGTGCGGCGCTCGGCGGGCGGCTCGATCGTGCGCGTGCCCGCGAGGAACTGGCCCGTGAGGGACTCCTTTACGCGCTGCACCTGCGCCGCTGTCCCCTGCGCCACGATCCAGCCGCCATGCTCGCCGGCGCCGGGGCCGAGGTCGATGAGGTGGTCGGCGCAGCGCATCGTCTGCTCGTCGTGCTCCACCACAATCACCGTGTTGCCGAGGTCGCGCAGCCGCTCGAGCGTCTTGATCAGCTTCGCGTTGTCGCGCTGGTGAAGGCCGATCGAGGGCTCGTCGAGGATGTACAGGACGCCCACGAGCGATGACCCGATTTGGGTAGCAAGACGAATTCGCTGCGCCTCGCCGCCTGACAGCGTCGACGCGGCCCGGTCCATCGACAGGTATCCGATGCCCACGTTCTCGAGGAACCGCAGTCGCTCTGAGATCTCGCGCAGGATCAGCCGCGCCACGTGACGGTCGGTCTCCGAGAGCTCCACCTCATCGAGCCACGCGAGCGCCCTGCGCGCCGAGAGCGCACAGAAGTCCTCGATGCGCGTGCCCGCGACGAGCACCGCGCGCGACTCGGGACGCAGGCGCGCGCCACCGCACTCAGGGCATGCCCTCAGCGACATGAACTCCTCGATCTTCTCGCGCGTCAGTTCAGAGTCGGTCTCGCGATAGCGCCTCTGCAGATTGGCCACGACCCCCTCGAAGCGCGTGCCATAGGAGCGGCTGCGCCCGAAGCGATTGCGGTAGACGATCTGCAGGGGCTCGCCGTTGGTGCCGTGCAGAAACAGGTTGCGCTGCTCCTCGGTCAGCTCATCCCACGGAGCGTCCAGATCGACCTCATAGCGCTTGGCGATCGCCTCGGTCACCTGCTCGTAGTAGTTCGACGCGCTGTTCATCCAAGGGGCGATCGCCCCCTCCCCGATCGACAGGCTCGGGTCGGGCACGACCAGATCGGGGTCGATCACCATCTGCGAGCCGAGTCCCGTGCAACGCTCGCATGCACCGTGCGGAGAGTTGAAGGAGAAGATCCGCGGCTCGAGCTCCACGAGCGACGGCCCATGCTCGGGGCACGCGAACTTCTCGGAGAAGGTGAACAGCGAGCCCGGCTGTGGCTTCTCGCCGGG
Organism: Solirubrobacteraceae bacterium; assembly: GCA_049800435.1. Lineage (GTDB taxonomy): Bacteria > Actinomycetota > Thermoleophilia > Solirubrobacterales > Solirubrobacteraceae > Palsa-744. The sequence goes on along the minus strand of JBARJU010000141.1, from coordinate 2,960 downwards.
GACGATCTGGGGGGCAGCCACTCTTACGCCCAAGGCGCCCGAGGAGTGCGCACGGCCAGTGCCCGCATCCACAACGTGTCCCTCTCCCTCATCCCCCCCACCGCGCGATCCCGCGACGATCTCGATCTCGACGAGGCCATCCGCGAGGCCGACCGCCGTCTCGATTGAGTCAGCCAATCGCTTACGAATGTCGTGGCGCATCGCGAGGCGATCCACGACGACCGAGAGGTCGTGCTTGTAGCGCTTGTCGAGCACTATCGACTCCTCGAGCATACGCGTGCGCCCGTCGATCTTCACGCGCGCGAAGCCGTCCGCGCGCAACTCCTCCAGCAGCTTGCCGTACTCGCCCTTGCGGCCCCTCACGACCGGCGCGAGCACCATGAAGCGCGTCCCCTCCGCCAGCTCCATCGTCTGGTCGATGATCTGCTCGGCCGACTGGCCCGTAATCGGACGCCCGCACGTCGGGCAGTGCGGCTTGCCAACCCGCGACCACAGCAGCCTCAGGTAGTCGTAGATCTCGGTCACGGTCCCGACCGTCGAGCGCGGGTTGCGCGAGGTCGTCTTCTGGTCGATCGAGATCGCGGGCGAGAGACCCTCGATCGAGTCCACGTCGGGCTTGTCCATCTGTCCGAGGAACTGCCTCGCATAGGCGGACAGAGACTCGACGTAGCGCCGCTGACCCTCGGCGTAGATCGTGTCGAAGGCGAGCGAGCTCTTGCCCGAGCCTGACAGGCCGGTTATGACCACCAGGGCATCTCTCGGCAACTCCAACGAGATGTCCTTGAGGTTGTGCTCGCGCGCGCCGCTCACGACGATCTTGTTGCTCTGGGCCATCTTGCCCGTCATTGTATTCAGACCCCTCCCACCCGAACAGGTGTTCGCTATTTCCTATTCCGAGACGACACCACCTGGTGTATAGTGATGTCGTGCCGCGCACCCAGGTATATATCGGTGAGGAAGAACTCGAGGCGCTCGATAACGCCGCGCGAACCGCCGGCGCATCGCGCTCGGAGCTGATCCGCCGAGCGGTTCGGGAGTCCTACGGGCTTAAGACGAAGGCCGACCGCACACGAGCGTTGCGGGCAAGCGCCGGCTCCTGGAAGGGACGGAACTTCACCGGCGCGCGGTACATCGATGGCATTCGCGGCGATCTGAATGACCGCCTGCGCCGACACGGCCTGAATTGAAGCTCCTCGACACGTCTGTCGCGGTCGACCATCTTCGCGGCGTCACCTCAGCCGTGGAGTTGCTGACGCGCCAAGTCGAAGAGGGCCAAACCCTCGTGGCGAGCGAGCTCATTCGCTTCGAGCTGCTCGCCGGCGTCCGGCCGAGCGAGATCGACGCCCTCGAGCACTTCTTCTCCTCGCTCCTCTGGCTCACCGTGGACGAGGACATAACGCGCGCCGCCGGCTCGCTGGCTCGCAAGCATCGCAAGGCGCACAGCGGTATCGACGACGTCGACTATCTGATCGCCGCAACCGCCATCGTCGCCGACGCGGATCTGCTCACAACCAACGTGCGCCACTTTCCGATGTTTGAGGGGCTTGGGGCGCCTTATTGAACGGGTCCCCTTTCGACCTGGTTCGTGGCCCGCCGGTTGCTGGGCGTTGTCTCGGATAGGTATGCTGCCCCACGTGAACGACCCTGGACTACCGATCGCATATGAGGTGCTCACGGTTGGCACCCCGGTGTACAGCAGCGATGGGGAGCTGGTCGGCCACGTCACCCACGTCCTCAGCGTGCCGGAGGAGGACGTCTTCGACGGGATCGTGATCGACGAGCGCAACGGCCCGGGCGGCCACCGCTTCGCCGACGCCGACGACGTCGATGCCATCCACGAGCGGGCGGTCACGCTCAAGCTCAACGCCGCTGCCTGCCGGGCGTTGCCCACGCCGAGCGCGAACCCAGCCGTCATGACAGACGACCCGGCCGATCCTGCGCACAGGCTCTCCGGCAAGCTGCGCCGCGCTTGGGACCTGATGTCGGGCAACTACTGAGCCTGCGGCATAGGCAGCAGCACAAGCCCGCGCTGTGCGAAGTGATGGTCGAACGCGAACGCCGTGTCGATGCCTTCGCGCTCCATAACCTCGAACGATGTCGCGTCCACGTAGCTCCAGGGCTTGTCCTCGTGCGACTCGAGGATCGCCCAGGCGTGACGCTCGAGGGACTCATCGATCCGGATCATTTCGATCGCCTCGCCCGCCTGAAAGCGTCTGCCCCACTCAATCGCCTCCTTGCGGCTCACCCTCACGAGCAGAGCGGTGTAGGTCTCCGCGAACACATAGTTCGTTGTCACAAGCGTGGCGCCATCGGCCACGAGCGCAGACAGCGCGGCGCGTGCCCTCACATGCTCACGCTCTGAGCGATTTCGGAGTGCCACGAAGGCGCCCGTGTCGACGAAAACCTTCCTCAACCGTACAGGTCGTGGTCGAGCGTCTCGACCGTCGAGTCGGCCCCGCCGTCAGCCGGCGCCTCTTCAGCCAGGTACGAGATCAACGGATCGGGAGCCGCATCGGGTCGGGGTGCGCGAGCACCATCGATCAGTTCGCGGACGACACCGGCGATACTGCCGCGCTCGCCGGCTCGCCGCTTCAACCAGCGATATTGGCTCTCGTCAAGGTACAACTGCGTTCTGTGACCCATGCTGCTATACAGCATACAGCATTGGGAGCCAAGAGGCGATGCCCGCGGCGAATCCCGATCACGCGACGAATCCCAGGCATTATCGCGTACACTCGCCGCGGCGATAGCGACCTGCGACATATTCAGGACCACCCGACGATCTGGTGCCGCAACGGCCACCACACGCAAAGAGGCGAACATGGCACAAGAAGGAGCTATAACCGAATGTTGTGGACGGCGTTGAGGGGAAAGGCGGCGTACCTTCCCGGTTGTTGAAGACCGAAGCCGGTGATGGCCGGCAGGAAGGCACGCCATGACGAATGTTCGCAGGCTCCCCG
>JBARJU010000140.1:0-10454 GCA_049800435.1 Solirubrobacteraceae bacterium | reverse complement strand
GCTCGCCGCGACGAGGCGCCTGCGGGCGGTGCCGGCGGGCGTTTCGTGAACCACGGCGTTTCGTGAGCCACGTCGAGCGCGCGGTACTCTGCCGTGCGATGTCGATCGTTGCCGTGCGATGAGTCGTCGCGAGCAGATCAAGATGAACGAGGCGGAGGCCACCCTGTTCCTCTCAGAAGAGAGGACGGTGACATGCGCGACGATGGGGCCCCGTGGCTGGCCGCACCTGATGCCGCTGTGGTTTGTGTTGCGCGACCCTGGACCGGCGGAAGCGGCCGCACGGCCCGCCGCGACGGGACAGAGCCCGCGGATATGGGCATGGACATATGCGGCATCGCAGAAGGTGCGCAACCTGGAGCGCGACGCGCGCGCCACGCTGCAGGTGGAGGCGGGCGAGCAGTATCGGGAGTTGCGTGGAGTGATGGCCGAGTGCGAAGTGGTCATCCATCGCGATATCGAGACGGTGGGGGCGCTCGGCCAGGAGATCTTCAGGCGCTACGCCTCCGCGCGCGGCGAGCCTCCGGTCGAGGAACTGCCACAGGAGGTGGGCGCGATGGTGGACAAGCAGGCCGCCAAGCGTGTCGGGCTCGAGTTCGTCGAGCGGCGCAGGACGAGCTGGGACCATCGCAAGCTCGCGGGCATCTACTGATCCGCGTCCCCTCGCGCGGGCTCCCATCCTCTGGGAGCGCCGATCGGAACTGTCCCCCGTCATTCGGCGCTCACGTATAGGCTTGCGACCGAATGGAGTCGTTTAGAACCCTAAAGGGACTGATCCTCTCGGGGGGCAAGGGCACGCGGTTGCGTCCGATAACCCACACGAGCGCAAAGCAGCTCGTGCCTGTGGCCAACAAGCCGGTGCTGTTCTACGGGATCGAGGCGATGGCGGCCGCGGGACTGCGCGAGGTCGGCATCGTCATCGCGCCCGAGACCGGTGAGGAGATCAGGCAGGCGGCGGGCGACGGGTCGCGCTTTGGCGTGCGGATCGAGTACATCGTGCAGGACGAGCCGCTCGGTCTCGCTCACGCGGTGCTCACCGCCGAGCCGTTCCTTGGAGACAGCCCGTTTGTGATGTATCTCGGCGACAACCTGCTCCAGGGTGGCATTTCAGATCTGGTGGCGGCATTTCGCGAGCACGAGCCCGACGCCCTGATCCTGCTCACGCCCGTGCCCGACCCGGAGAACTTCGGTGTGGCCGAGTTGGCGGACGCCTCGCCTGGCGAGATCGGTCGGGTGGTGCGCCTCGTCGAGAAGCCGGCCGAGCCGGCCACCGACCTGGCGCTTGTGGGCGTGTACATGTTTACCCACCACATCCACGACGCCGCGCGCGCGATCGAGCCCTCGGCACGCGGGGAGCTTGAGATCACGGACGCGATCCAGCACCTCGTCGACAGCGGTCGACGCGTCGAGCCGCACATAGTGCGCGGCTGGTGGAAGGACACGGGACGCTTGGACGACATGCTCGAGGCCAATCGCCTGATCCTCGACAACCTGACCGACTCGGTCCAGGGCGAGCTCGTCGACTCGCAGGTCGACGGGCGCGTCGTGATCGAGCCGGGAGCGCGCCTGGAGCGCACGACCGTGCGCGGTCCGGCGATTGTAGGCGCCGGGGCACAGCTGCGCGACTGTTACATCGGCCCGTATACCGCCATCGGCGAGGATTGCCGCATCTCAAACGCCGAGGTCGAGCATTCGATCCTGCTCGCGGGCTCCTCGGTGTGCGACCTCGAAGGGCGCATGGAGTCCTCGCTGCTCGGACGCAACGTGACGGTTCGTCGCGGCGACCGCCAGCCGCGCGCCTATCGCTTCATGGTTGGCGACAACTCGGACATCTCGATTCTGTAGTGCGCTTGGGCGCTCCACCCGGTTCGCTCTCGCCGGCCTCCTTGCCGGGGCGACGCCCGACCGGAGCAGGCGCGTGAAGCTGCTCGTGACGGGCGCTGGGGGAATGCTCGGCCTAGACATGGCGCGCGCCGGCGAGCGGGCCGGCCATGAGCTGGTCCCGATGGATCGCGGCGCGCTCGACATCGCGGACGCCGACGCTGTCGAGCGCGCGATTGGCGAGTCCGCCCCGGATGCCGTCTTCAACTGCGCCGCCTGGACCGACGTGGACGCTGCCGAGTCCCAGCCCGAGGCGGCCGGTGTCGTCAACGCGCAGGGAGCCGGCAACCTGGCGCGCACCGCTGCTGCCGCCGGCATTCCACTCGTGCACGTCTCAACCGATTACGTGTTCGACGGAGAGGCGCCGCTTGACGAGCGTGGCAAGCCGAGGCCCTACGTCGAGTCCGATCCGACCGGTCCGCGCACCGTCTACGGCGACACCAAGCTCGCGGGCGAGCGTCTCGTGCTCGAGGCATCCCGGCGACACACGGTGGCGCGAAGCTCGTGGCTGTTCGGCGTGGACGGGCGCAATTTCGTGGACGCGATGCTGCGCCTGGCCGGGGAACGCGAATCCGTCCAGGTGGTCGAGGATCAGGTCGGCTGTCCCACATGGACCGGACACCTGGCCCCGGCGCTGCTTGGCCTGCTCGAGCGCGACGTGCGCGGGCTCGTGCATCTCGCCGGCGCCGGACACGTCTCCTGGAATGGCTTCGCCCGCGAGATCTTCCGCCAGGCCGACGTCGAGTGTCGCGTCGAGGGTGCCACCACAGCCCAGATGGCACGCCCGGCGCCGCGCCCGGCGTGGTCCGCGATCGAGTCGGAGCGCGACGACGTGATCCCGATGCCCGACTGGCGCGACGGGCTTGCGGGTTACCTGGCGGCTCGCCAGGGGATGCACTCATGAGCGCGCATGGCGGCGCTGGATCTGCGTCCTCGCTCGTTCGTGTGCAGAGCACTTCACTCGCTGCGTCCTGGCCCAGCTTGCCCTGCGCACTCATGAGGGGCCGATGGATGCGATGATGCGCGCATGAAGCTCTTGGTCTGTGGCGGCGCGGGGTTCATCGGCTCCAACTTCACCCGCCTGCGCTTGCGCGAGCAGGGCGACGAGGTGGTGGTGCTCGACAAGCTCACGTATGCGGGACGCAAGGAGAACTTCCACGACTTCTCCGACGATCCGGGCTTCCGGTTCGTGCACGGCGCGATCGAGGACCCGCTGGCGGTCGCAAGCGCCCTCGAGGAAAGCGGGCGGGGCGCCATCCAGGCGATTGTGAACTTTGCCGCCGAGACGCACGTCGATCGCTCGATCGCCGAGCCCGACGCGTTCGTGAGCACGCATGCGCTGGGCACCTACACACTGCTCGAGGCGGCCCGTGAGCGCGAGCTGCACTACGTGCAGGTCTCCACCGACGAGGTCTACGGCTCGATCGAGGACGGTACCTTCGCCGAGGACTCTCCCCTGCGTCCCTCCTCGCCCTACTCCGCGACGAAGACGGGCGCCGACCTGCTCGTGCAGAGCTACTTCCACACCTACGGCCTGCCGGCGACGATCTGTAGGGGCTCCAACAACTATGGGCCCTACCAGTATCCGGAGAAGCTGATCCCGCTGATGATCCTCAACGCGCTGCACGGCGACCCGCTGCCGGTGTATGGCGACGGAATGCAGGTGCGCAACTGGATCCATGCGACCGACTTCGGTCGAGCCATCGGCCATGTGCTCGAACACGGGGCGCCCGGGGAGGTATATAACGCGGGAGGCCCCGACGAGTGCCCCAACATCGAGGTGGTGACGCGCATCCTCGAGCTCACGGGCGCCGATGACTCATTGATCGAGCACGTCACCGATCGCCCCGGCCACGACCGCCGCTACTCGCTCTCCTCGGAGAAGGTGCGAGCGCTCGGCTGGGAGCCGCGCGTGCGCTTCGACGAGGGCCTGGAGCGGACGGTCGCCTGGTATCGCGAGAACGCGTGGTGGTGGGAGCCGGTCCGCTCGGGGGACTATCGCGCTTACTACGAGCGCCAGTACGGCCGAACGCTTGCGTGACCGATTGCCGGCGACGCAAGCGTCCGCGCTCGCTCGCTCGCGCGACTCGAAGCTAGCTCTGCACGCCTGAGATCTTCCAGCGCGAGCCTTCCTTCACGAGCGTGAGGGTGGCGATGCGGCTCTTGCCGGAATAGGTGCTCTTGACGTGCGCTGTCGCGCCGGCGCCGCTGACGACGATCGACTCGATCGTCATGTTGAGCGCGTCGATCTCGTGGAGTTGGCTCTTGAGCACCGCCTGGCATCCGCCGCCACCACTCAGGCGCGCGGTCAGCGCGGCGGCGAGATCGTTTTCGCAGAGCTTCTTCTGATCGGCGGAGGTGGCGTCGGCCTGGAAATCGGACACCGTTTGAGCGACGCTATGGCTTTCGCCCTTGAAGTTGCTCGTCGAGGCCGTTTCGCCGCAGGCCGCAAGGCAGGCGGCGAGCGCGAGCGCACACACTCCGCCTATAAGGGATCTTCTCAGTGGGACGATCATCCGGCCGTAGCGTATGCGAGCCGGCCGGCCGGCGTCGTGCGTGACGACCCCGGCCGGTGGAAGCCTCCCGGCTCAAGCGTGTGTCAGCTCTCGTCGTCGCGGCGGTAGCCGAGCCGCGCTGAGATGTTGTCGGCTGTGGCCACGAGATGCGGTCCGAGCGCGTCCACGAGCTCCTCGAGGGAGATCATCGAGGAGTGTGCCGCGATGTTGACGGCCGCCACGACGTCGCGCGACTCGGTTCGTACCGGCGCCGAGATCGAGTGCAGGCCCTGGGCGAGCTCTTCGTCGTTGACTGCCATGCCCTCCTCGAGCACGTGCTCGAGTTCGGTCCGCAGAGCCTTCTTGCTGGTGATCGAGTTCGGACCGCGACGCGACAGCGTCATGTTGCCGATCACCTCGCGCTGCTCGGACTCGGGCAGATTGGCGAGCAGGACCTTGCCCATCGAGGTGCAGTAGGCGGGCAGCCTCGAGCCGGGGCGCAGGTTCAAATCGATCTTGTTCTGCCCGCGGCGGAAGCTGCGTGCGCGATCGACGTACAGGATCTCCGGACCGTCGAGCACCGAGAGGTTCACGGTGTAGGAGGTGCGCTGGCGCAACTCCTCGAGATACGGTCGAGAGTGCTCGCGCAGGCCGGTGGAGTTCAGCGCGGACATTCCGAGATCGGTGACGCGTAGACCGAGACGGTACTTGCGCGAGGCCCCCTGCTCGAGGAAGCCGAGCGCCACGAGGGTGATCACATAGCGGTGCGTCGTCGAGCGACTCATACCGAGGTCGTCGGCGATGTCTGCGATCCCGAGCACCGGGCGCTCGGGTGTGAAGCAGCCGAGGATCGCAAGCCCGCGCTCGAGCGACTGCGAGTAACGTGGCTCGCGGAGACTTGGTATCGACCACTCGCCTTCCTGGCCGGATTTGGAAGAACTTACTCTAGGCATCTGTGCATAGCCCCTATCCGTAGTGCCGCAGGTGCCTCTACATGGGTGCACCTCTGTTGAACAGTCATCATACTTGGGAATGCCGACGATCTCCATCGCGAACAGCAGAGCGAGCCGTGTTCGAGTCGCCGCTCGGCGCAGAAACACTGTTTTCTCCCACGACTCCGACCCGTGTCCCACCCCGAATGACACCCGGCAAGCGGCGCATATTCCCCCTATCCATGCCAGATTCGCGCCTAGTGACGTGGTTTTCCGAAGCGACTTCATTGGGCCCACGAGGGCACTTGCGGGGATGCCCAACTATTCAGAACTGAATATTCAATGTCGGAACTACATCATGGTGGCGGCACGGTGAGCGAGCGGTTGACATACACGAGCGGCGCCTTGGACGGTGCCCTCGACGAGGAGTTCGAGCGGCATTTGGCGGCGGCGCGCGCCGAGGGGGCCGGGAATGCGGCGGGGCGCGCAGGGGCTGGCTCGGTGGGTCCGTTTGCCCATCTCATCGCAGGAGAAGCCTCGGCCGAGGGCGAGTTGTTCGAGCGTCGCGATCCCTCCGATCTCACCGGACACTCCAGGCGAGCGCGCGCGGCCGGCGCCGAGACGGTGGCGAGCGCGGTGCAAGCGGCACGCGAGGCACAACCCGGCTGGAGGCGCATGCCATACGACGAGCGGTGCGCTCGCATGCGCGCCGTGGCGTGCGCCCTCGGGGAGCGTCACATGGAGCTTGCGGCGGTCGTGAGCCTCGAGACGGGCAAGGTCAGGGCTGAGTCGATCGCGGAGGTGCAGGAGGCTATCGACCTGATCGAGACCTACTGCGAGGGGATCGAGGCCGCGGATGGATACAGCTCGCCGCTCGCGAGCCTCGCGCCCGGGGAACGCAACATGGAGACGCTCAGGCCCTATGGAGTGTTTGGCGTGATCGCGCCGTTCAACTTTCCGGTGGCGCTCGTAGTCAACATGTTCTCAGCCGCCGCGATCGCCGGCAACACGGTCGTCGTGAAGCCCTCGCAGGCCACCCCATGGGCAGCGGCTCTGATCGCCGAGGCGGTGGAGGCCGGGGGCTTGCCTGCCGGCGTCGTTAACCTCGTGCACGGAGGCGCCGACACCGGGCGCGCGCTTGTCCGCGACCGCGTCGACGGGATCGCGTTCACCGGCTCCGCGGAGGTCGGCAGGGAGATCGCGCGATGTCTGTCGGAGGGTCCCTACCCGCGGCCGGTGCTAGCGGAGATGGGTGGCAAGAACCCGGCCATCGTCACCGAGCACGCTTCGCTCGAGAAGGCGGCCGAGGGCGTGGCCAGGGCCGCGTTCGGGCTCTCCGGGCAGAAGTGCAGCTCGTGCTCGCGCGCGATCGTCGCCGACGCCGTCCACGACGAGTTCGTCGAGATGCTGTGCGTGTTCGCGAGCACGCTCGCCGTGGGCGACCCCGCCGATCCCGGCGCTGCGCTCGGACCGGTGATCGACGAGCGGGCTGTGGAGCGCTACGAGCAGTGCGTCGCCGAAGCTGGGCTCGACGGGCGGATCGCGCTCGGCGGCGGGCGCCCGTCGCTCGATGGGCACTTCGTGGAGCCGACGGTCGTGTGCGAGTTGCCGCTCGCTCATCCCCTGACCCGCCGTGAGCTGTTCCTGCCCTTTCTGACCGTCTCGCGTGTGGACGGTCTCGCCTCGGCGATCGCGCAGGCCAACTCGGTCGACTATGGGTTGAGCGCTGGGATCTTCAGCGAGGATCGGTCAGAGATCGAGACGTTCCTCGAGCAGATCGAGGCCGGCGTCGTATATGTGAACCGTCGCGCGGGCGCCACCACGGGCGCATGGCCCGGCTCGCAGTCCTTCTGCGGATGGAAGTCCAGCGGCCTGACGGGCAAGGGCGGACTCGGGCCGTATTATCTCCCGCAGTTCATGCGCGAGCAGAGTCGAACGATCGTGAGCTGACAGGTTGCCCCAGCGCGACACGGTCCACTGGTATGCGGGCCCCACCACCTTCTACCGGGCGCCCGCGGTGGCCCCCGACGAGGTGCCGCGAGACGCTGTGGCCGTGCTCGGAGTGCCGCTCGACTCGTGGACGCTCGGTCGCAACGGCCAGCGCTATGCCCCCAGGGCGATTCGCGAGGCCTCGTTGTACCTGGCCGGCTACTACGGGCTCCAGCGCGAGCCGGTCGGCTATGTGAACGTGGCCGACGGCAGCGTGTGGACCGTGCCGGAGCAGCCCAGGCTGTTTGACGCGGGAGACGTGCGAATCCACCAGGGCGACGTGTCGGCTCAGATCGAGGCGATCGCCGCTCCCGTCGCCGAGATTGTCGAGCGGGGGGCGGTGCCCGTCCTGATCGGGGGCGACCACTTCGTGCCCTACCCCTCGTTCGTCGGGTACGCGCGGGGGGTGCGCTCGCGCAAGCCCGACGCCAAGGTGGGGTTCCTGTGCATCGACGGACACTTCGACTTCTGGGACGAGTTTCGCGACATGGGCCGCCTCAACCACGGTACTTTCGCCCGGCGCATCTCAGAGCATGAGGCCGTCGGGAACATGGTTTGGTGGGGCCTCAACGGCACCAACATCGCCGAGCCCGAGCAGCTGCGGATCTGCAGGGATCGCGGCTTCTCCGCATACACGCTCGCCTCGATTCGCCGCCGCGGAGTGCTCGAGACGATGCGCGAGGCGCTCGAGCTCGCCTCCGAGGGAGTGGACGAGGTTTATGTGACGTTCGACATCGACGCGACCGACGGGGCGCATGCGCCGGGCACCCACAGCATCGTCCTCGACGGCCTCACGTCGGGAGAGGTTCTGGCGGCGCTCGCGGTCATTCCAGAGTTCGAGAACGTCAGAGCGTTTGACATATGCGAGATGATCCCGCAATACGATGTGGGGGGAGGGCGCACCGCTCGCTATGCGGCGCACGCGATCCTCACTGTCATCGGCCATCGAGTGCTCGACTCACGTCAATCGATCCCACAGGAGGTCCTGGACGCCGTGTTCCGTTGACGGTGGCCGGGGTGGGCTGATATCGCCGAGGTGTCGAGTCGGGCCAGAGAGGAAAGAGGAATAGATGCTGTCATCAGGCAGGGGTATTGACAGGATGCGTTTCATGGTGCTGGGATGCTTGGCGGCGCTTGTTGTGTCGCTGGGCCTCGCAGCATGTGGGAGCAGCAGCAAAGGCACGACCAAGCTCACGATCGCCGGTTGGGGCGGGGCTTTGGACGAAGGCACCAAGAAGTCCTACCTGACTCCGTTTGACTCGGAAAATAAAGTGAGCTCGCAGTTCGTCGACGCTCCGGGTACGCAGCTTGCGGGCGTGGAATCGCAGAACAAGGCCAAACAGATCCAGTGGGATGCGCTGGACTCTGTCGATGGGGGCACCGCGTACACGCTGGCCGCCAAAAACAAGCTGGAACCGCTGCCGGCCTCGCTGAAGGCGAAATTCGAAGGAGAACTTGGCGCCAAGAACGTGACGCCGTTTGGCTTCGCACACGGGAATCTGGGCAACGTGATCGTGTGCAACATGGACAAGATGACGACGTGCCCGGCCAACATGGCGCAGTTCTACGACACAAAGATGTTCCCCCAGCCGCGTGAGTTCGGCGGGATCATCTCGATTGAGGCAGCGACGACCGCCGAGGTCGCGGCCGGGATGCCTATTTCCCAGACCGCCACCACCCCGATCGACGTCAAAGCGACGATCAAGACGCTCGAAGGGCTCAAGCCGAAGATCAAGGTCTTTTGGCAGTCCGGCGACCAGCAGGTGCAGGCGATGAAAAGCGGGCAGGTGAGCATGGGGATCATGTGGAGCAACCGTGCCTACGAACTCGCCTCCCAGGGCGCGAAAGTCAAGATCGTGTGGGTCGACGGGGCCTACGAACCGAGCTTTTGGACGGTGCTCAAGGGCGCCCCTCAGGCGCAGACCGCGTTCAAGCTGCTGGCGTGGATCGCCGACCATCCCAAGAACGAGGCTCAGTGGGCTCAGGAAATCCACATCTCGGTTCCCAACCCGGCGGCCCTCAACTACATCCCGAGGTCGTTCTCAGAACAGCTCGCCGACAACCCGGTCAACTATAGGCAGCTCGCGCAACCGAACTTCCAGTGGTATGCGCAGCACGGCACCGAACTGGACACCGCGTACGAGAACTTCTTGCGCGGGTAGCTCAAAGCACGTGTTTCAAGATAGGCCGGACACGCCGATCTACTTGAGACACGCTCCAGTGACGAGCGAGATCGAGTATGCCCTCTGAAGGCATCGTCGCGGCGTCCGCGGATCGCCCCGATCCGCGGACGCGCTCGCCCGGACAGCGGGAGGGCGCCTGGAACCCGACGCTCGCCAACCGCTGGGCACTATTGCTCGTCGCTCCATTGGCGATCGTGCTCGTGGGCCTGGTCGCATATCCGCTTGGGAAGCTCACGATCGACTCGCTCACCACCGGGGGCGGCTTGAATAACTACGCCGCCGTCTTCGAAAGCTCGGCGGGGCGGCGTGCGCTGATTACGACGCTCCTGGCGGGCGCGCTCGTGAGCTTTGCGGCGGTATTGCTCGGGGGGCTGCTCGCCTGGTACATCCGCACCACCCGCAGCACCGCGCTGAAGGCGACCCTGTGGCTGGCGGTACTGGTCCCGTTCTGGATGGGAACGGTCGTCAAGAACTATTCGATCGTCGTGCTGCTATCGGCGGAAGGGCCGCTCAACAAGCTGCTCGAAGCGCTCGGGCTGGGTCCGGTCTCGATCCTGTACACCTCGACGGCCGTGGCGATCGGGATGGTGTACACGATGATCCCCTACGCGGCCCTGTCGCTGTATGGGGTGTTCTTGACAGTTGACGATTCGCTCCCACGCGCCGCGCGTGGGATGGGCGCGTCGAGGCTGTATGCGGCGCGGACCGTGGTCCTGCCCTTGGCGCTGCCCGGGATCGTCGCGGCCGGCGCGCTCGTGTTCGCGATATCCCTTGGCTTCTACGTCACGCCCGTACTGCTCGGGGGCGCGCAGACCCCTTTCCTGGCGAGCTTTATCGGCGACTACATCTTCACCTTCTTTGACTACCCCGTCGCAAGCGCCGCGTCGGTGATCCTGCTGCTCGCGGCAATGGCGACGCTCTTGGCGGCGCTCGCGATCGTGGGACGCGAGCGCCTGGTGAGGGCAGCGGGGTGAGGG
>JBARJU010000139.1:0-12045 GCA_049800435.1 Solirubrobacteraceae bacterium | reverse complement strand
GTCCGCGTTCGCGGAGGTGGGGGAGGTCTATGCCTCGTTCTTCCCCAACTCCCCGCCGGCGCGCGTCGCGGTCGGTGTGGCGGCCTTGCCACGCGGGGCCGAGGTCGAGATCGACGCGATCGTCGTGATCCCGACCCATTAATATTTTGGGGAAGACAGGGTCGCATGCGACCCTGTCCCGGACCGTACATGTACGGTCCGGCCGACCGGCACATGTGCCGGTCGGTTACATAGGCACGAATAAGTGCATGCATGGCCCGCCGACTCACATGCACCGGTCGGAACAGCTCAAACTCGCATGTGCGTCACGCCGACCCTCGCATGCGCTGACCGCACAGCGTCACGTCTTCCTACGCAACTCCGTGCGCCTGATCTTCCCACTGGCCGTCTTCGGCAGCTCGTCCGCGAACTCGACGATGCGCGGGTACTTGTACGGGGCGGTCTCGCGCTTGACGTGGTCCTGCAGCTCGGCGGCCAGAGCCGGAGAGGGTTCGTGCCCATCACGCAGCACGACGACCGCTCTCACCACCGCTCCGCGCTCCTCGTCGGGGGCCGCCACGGCCGCCGCCTCGGCGACCGCAGGGTGCGCCACGAGGGCAGACTCCACCTCGAACGGCCCGATCCGGTAGCCCGCCGAGACAATCACGTCGTCGGCGCGGCCCTCGAAGCGCACGTAGCCGTCCTCGTCTTCGCTCACGTGGTCGCCGGTGTGCCACGTGCCGCCCTCGCGGCGGTCCTTGACCTGCCATGCGCCGTCCTGCTCGCGCGTCACGCTCTCGCCGAGATACCCGAGGAAGAACGTCGGCACGCTTGTGGGGTCGGCGACCAGCTCGCCCTCGAGGACGTTCAATCGGACTCCCCGCAGCGCTCTTCCCATCGACCCGGCACGTGCAGCTATCCCAATCCCCATGCCCGTCATCTGACCGGTCTCGGTCTGACCGTAGCCGTCCCTGATGTCCAGGCCGGTGGCCGCCCGCCACACCTTCAGCACCTCGGGGTTCAGCGCCTCGCCGGCGGCCACCATGCCCTTGAGGCTTGGCAGCGCTCGCAGAGTCGCGCGCTTGGCGATCGCCCTGTACTCGGTGGGGGCCATGCACATCACGTTCACCTGCTCCCGTTCGATCAGGTCGAGCCGCTCGTGCGGATCGAAGCGCGCGTCGTGCAGCATCGCGCTCGCGCCCATCAGCCACGGCGCGATCCACACATTGCGCGCCGACTTGCTCCACCCGCTCGCCGCCGTACACCACACGAGGTCGCCCTTTCCTGCGCCGAGCCACTGCTCGGCCTGTATTCGCTGACCACGCAGGTAGCGCTGCGCGTGCACCACCGCCTTCGGCTCGCCCGCCGTCCCGCTCGTGAACGCGATCAGGGCCGGCTCGTCCTCGGTCAGGTCGGCGTAGGGCGGGGCTGTGTGCTCTCCAAATCCGGCCTTCTCGCGCGCGCGCGCGAGTGGGGTCTCGCCGTCACCGCCCGAGTCCTCGCCCGGCGCCCACATCACCGCACAGGCGGGCTCTGCGGCCTGCAGTTCGGACCGGTTGCGCTCGTCGGCCACGATCAGTCTCGGGCGGGCCACCTCCAGGCGCAGACGCAGGTCCTTGGCTCGCAGTTGCTCGGTGCACGGCAACACGACCGCGCCCAGACGAAAGCAGGCCATCATCGTCAGCACCCACTCCGGTCGGTTGCCGATCAGGGTCATCGCCACATCCCCGCGCCTCACCCCGCGCTCGGCGAGCGCTCCCGCCATCGCGGCGCTGCATTCGTCCACTTCGCCGAACGTCCACTCCCGGCGGCTCCCGTCGCGCGCCAGCTCCACCAGTGCTACCCGTTCGGCGGGCTGGGCGGCGATGAGGTCCCTGGCGAAGTTCATGGCGGCGCAGTCTGCCAGGCTCCGCCGCCCAGGGACACATAGATACGGTCAGGCCAGGACGTCTTGGGTATCCAGCTCGCTTGGGAGTCGCAAGATCACGCCGCGCTCCTCGGCTTCCTCGGATGTCAGCAGCGCGTTGGTGCGCTCGAGGTCTGCTTGCGCTGAGGCCATGCTCGACCAGTCAACCTCGCCGGTCCATGCTTGCGCCCGGCTGAGCGTCCTGATCAGCGGGGTGGGAGCGCCACGGCGCGACATCGCTCGCAGCGCCGCGAGGTAGTCCTCGCGGTACACGATCGGGATCGTCAAGCGCTGCTGCCCCGCGGCGCTCAGGTCGGCGTTTGCGAGGGCTCTCGCTACCCGCCCGTTGCCGTCGCCGAACGGGTGTACCTCGGCTACGAGGAACAATCCGAACACCGCCCGGCGGAACCCCGGTTCCAGCGATTGGTAGCGCTCAAACCCGCGCTGGAGGGTCCCGCGCACGCGGGTGGGGGCGACGAACTCGGTGTTGCCGGCCCTGTTGGCGCGGGTCTTGAACTGGCCGGGGCGCTCCTCGGGGCGTCCCGCCATGATCCGAGCGTGAAACTCGCTGAGCAGCGATTCCAGCTCGGCCGCGCTACTCGGTGTGCTCGCGCGCAACGTCGGGTCGCTGATCAGGTCGAAGGTGCCGAGCACGTCGTGCGCGTCCTTTGGGCGGTCGATGGGGATCGCGCCCTCGAAGACGATCCGCTGCGCCTCTCCGACAGTGAACTCGGTTCCCTCGATGAAGTTCGAAAAGTACGCCTCATAGAAAGAGAACACGGAGCCAATCGGTTGCTCGGCGGGACGGTTCACGGGCACGTGCGTATGCAATGCGGCGAACAGCGCGTCGAGAAGCTCGAGCCGCGCCCGATCCCATCCTTCGCCTGTCCGTGTCGCCTTCGCGAGCGGGCTCGCCAAAGGCGCGTCGCGGGTGCCGAGCAGCGCGCCGATCAGCGCATCGAGCTCTTGCAGCTCACGCTCGCGGCCGAGATAACCAGCGATCTGGGTCGCCTCGTCACGGAGCCTGTTGAGCTGATCCTCGCCCTGATTTGCGAGCAGCGTCTCGAGCTGCGCCTCGAGCTCCGGACGGGTGAGAGTGCGGCGCACCCCGGAGCGGGCGCGCGAGGAGCGCATGTTGTCCAGAAACCGTCTCGGCCACGAGCTCATGTACAGCGACTCGCCGAGGAACGGCATGTCGCCCCGGGCGGGCCGTGGTCCACGGCGACAGTTCAGCACGAGCCCGGGCAGCCTCACCACACGGGCGGTATCCGAGCACAGGAATATGGAGCCCTCCGGACCGGCCGGCAGCGGCTGAAAGGCCGTGCGGTCGACTATCGCGGCGCCGGGAAAGAGCCCCCGCGCCACATCCCACGCGCGACGGCGAACCACCTGCTCCAGGGGCTCGTCGAGGTTCTTGGTGTAGAGCCGCCCGCCTACGTGCCGGATCCTTCCGGCACGTAGCTGGCTGCGCACTGACCGGGATGTTGCTGTCGAGCTGAAGAACACCTCGTCCTGATCCTCGAGCGAGAAACGCGTGGTAGCAGTCATTGCAGGTGCCTGTTTGACGAAAACGTCGCTATAAGGGCTGGGTAATGTCGAAAACCTTGGTGTAGCGATCCGCTCGATACCATAGACACAGCTTACCGCGACTTTTTCGCCATCCAGCCCGCGGCAGGCGCCAGAGGGCTTCGCCCAGGTATCCTGCGGGAACCTGAACGAAACGTCGATTCACGAAACCCCTGGAGCGTTGCCGACCATGGCCGTAACCCCCGCCCCCTACACCGAGAAGACCGACGAGCAACGGGCCATCACCGAGATGGTGCGCCAGTTCGCCGACGAGCAGATCCTGCCCAACGCCGAGCACTACGACCACGAGGACCTGTTCCCCGAGCCGATCGTCGAGCAGATGAAGGAGCTCGGCCTCTTCGGGGTCACGATCCCCGAGGAGTACGGCGGCATGGGGCTCGACCTCACGACCTACGCGATGATCGTTGAGGAGCTCTCGCGGGGCTGGATCTCGATATCGGGGGTCGTCAACACCCACTTCATCGGCTCCTACCTCTTGATGAAGTTCGGCTCCGAGGAGCAACGCCAGAAGTACCTCCCGCGCATGGCCACCGGCGAGATACGGGCCGCCTTCTCCCTCTCGGAGCCCGAGCTCGGCTCCGACGTGCAGGCGATCAAGACCTCCGCTCGGAAGGGCGACGACGGCAAGTACGAGATCAACGGCCAGAAGATGTGGGTCACCAACGGCCTCATGTCCGACCTCGTGTTCGTGCTCGTCAAGACCGACCCCGACGCCTCCCCGCGCCACAAGGGCTTCACGTGCTTCATTGCCGAGAAGCAGGGCGGCATCTCTAAGAACACCGGCGACTACGCGGGCCTCACCGTCCCCCCCAAGCTCAAAAAGATGGGCTACAAGGGCGTCGAGTCCACCGAGCTCGTGTTCGATGGCTACCGCTGTCCCGCCGAGAACATCCTCGGCGGCGAGGACGCCGGCCTGAACAAGGGCTTCGTGCAGATGATGGATGCGCTGGAGGTCGGCCGCGTCAACGTCGCCGCTCGCGGTGTTGGCATCGCCCAGCGCGCGCTCGAGCTTGGCCTGCGCTACTCCCAGGAGCGCAAGACGTTCGGCAAGCCGATCGCGGAGCACCAGGCGATCCAGTTCAAGCTCGCCGACATGGCCACCCAGGTCGACGCCGCCCGCCTGCTCACACTGCGCGCCGCACGCCTGAAGGACGCGGGCGAGCGCTCGGACCTGGAGGCCGGCATGGCCAAGCTGTTCGCCTCCGAGGCCGGTCGCTTCTGCGTCGAGGAGTCCTTTCGCATCCACGGCGGCTACGGCTACTCCAAGGAGTACGAGATCGAGCGCCTCTACCGCGACGCGCCGCTCCTGCTGATCGGCGAGGGAACCTCCGAGATCCAGCGCATGGTGATCGGCAAGAAGCTGCTCCAGCGGCACAAGATCTGATGACTCGCGCACGCACGCATAGCCGTCTGGCAGCGACGCTGGAATCGATCGGCTGATGGCCGGCGACGCCAAGACCCTGATCGAGCAGGCCACGCGGCGCTTCGTCGAGGAAGTCCCCGCGCTCGCCCCGATGAAGGTGGTGGTCGGCGTCCAGCTCCAGGGGCGCGGCGACGTCCAGCACTTTCGTCTTCAGATGCCGGAGGTCGAGGTCACAAAGGGCCCGGCCGACGACGCCCGCATCAGCGTAGACATGCGCCGCGAGTTCTTCAACATCATGGCCGAGGACGGCAAGGTCGCCGACTGGATCGAGGCCTTCACCTACGGCAAGGCCAAGGCCACCGGGCCTTCCCAGTACCTGAAGCTGATCGCCAACGTGGTCGACAAGCACCAGGAACGCGAGCGGCTCAAGTCGGCCCGCAAGCATTCTTGAGGCCGGTTCTTGGAGGCGCGCGCCGCCGCCCGCGAGCCCGGCGGCGCGAACGCCTGGGGGCTTACGCAGACCGGGCGCCAGCTCGAGCAGAGCGCGCGGGAGCGGGGTCGGGGGTAGCTACCGGATCTGCCTGACCTCGACGGCAAGCTCCGCCAGGGACCAGGCCGAGTCCGCTGTGAGTGCGGGCGCGTGGAGCCGGTGCGCCAGCGCAAGGCAAGCCCGGTCTCCGAGTGACAGCCCAGCCGCGCGTGTGAGCGGGCGCAGTCGGGCGATCTCGACGGCATCCTCGATCGTCAACGGCTCGACCGCGACCGCGCCGTCCAGCACGCCGCGAGTGGTCATCTCCTCGAGCAGCTCCGCCGGGTTCGCGCCATGATCGGCCGCCCGGCTCAGGACCTCGGCCAGGTTGACCGTCCCGATCCCGGCTCCCTGCGCGATCGCATCCGCGACCACATCGGCTCCGGGCTCGTCGCGCAGGTAGGCCAGCAACGCCGACGCGTCGAGAACAACGGAGGGCACCTACCGGCGATCCTCGTCCGCCGCTTCGCGGCGACGTTCGAGGAGCAGCTCGTCCACCAGCGAATCGCCGGTCTCCGCGAGCCCTGAGAGCATCCCGCGAGCCTGCTCGGCCACAGCGCGGTAGGGGCGCAAGCGCAGGCTCCCATCCGCCTCGGTGCTCAGCAGCATGTGTGTACCCGGCTTGAGGTCGAGCTCGGCTCGCACTTTGGACGGCAACACGAGCCGGCCGCGATCTCCGACGACGACCTGACGATCTGCGTGGGACATATCGCAAGTGTACCATGTTTAGTCCCTTGCCCACGCGGATACGCGCGTTCCAACCTATTTGCGGGCCGCTGAAGACCCTATAGCGGGCTTTAGGGTGCCCGCCCGTCTATAAAGCAATTGTGGATTTGCTTTAGAGACGCTAGGGTGGGGTCGTGGATCTCAGGGACTACGCATCGACGCCCTTCGGCGAAGCGCGGCGCACGCTCGGCCGGCATGGATACGTGGCGTACTTTCCCGCGCCGATCCCGCGCACGATCGACCTGCCCGCATCGACCATCAGGCTGCTCGCGGACGCGGAGGCGTCGCTCGGGAGGCTCGCCGGCGTTGGACAGTTGGTGCCCAACCCACACCTGCTGATCCGTCCCTACCTTCTGCGCGAGGCTCTCTCTTCAAGCCGTATCGAGGGAACGCAGGCATCGCTGGCGGACGTCTTCGAAGCCGAGGCCGGCGAAGAGCCGCCCAACCCAGACGTCGAGGAGGTCCTCAATTACATCGACGCACTCGAGTGGAGCCTCGCGCGGCTTGACGAACTGCCGCTCGGCGCTCGTCTCATCCGCGAGATGCACCGCCGGCTGCTCGCCGGCGTTCGCGGCCGTGAGCGGATGCCCGGCGAGTTTCGCACGACACAGAACTGGGTGGGTCCAGCCGGATCGACGATCGAAAGCGCCCGTTTCGTGCCTCCGCCGCCGGCCGAGCTCTCCGCACTACTGGCCGACTGGGAGCGCTACGCGCACGAGGATCTCCAGGTCCCGCTGCTGGTCCAAAATGCACTGCTCCACTACCAGTTCGAGACGCTGCACCCATTCCTCGATGGCAACGGCCGACTCGGACGGCTGTTGTCGGTCTTCCTGCTGGTGGAGCACGGGCGGCTTCCAGCGCCGCTGCTGTACCTGAGCGCGTATCTCGAGCGCGATCGCGAGCGCTATTACGAGGCGCTTCAGACGGTGCGCGAACGCGGCGATGCGCTCCCGTGGATCGAGCTGTTCCTCGACGCGGTGCGCTCGCAGGCCGCGGATGCGGTCGCGCGCGCGCAGCGCATCCTCGAGCTCCGCGAGCGCTACCGCGCGGCAGCCGCGACGATCACATCGAGCAGCGCGATGACACTCGTCGACCTCGCCTGCGAGACGCCCATCCTCTCCTCACGCATGGTCGAGGTCAGGTTGGGCGTGACTCGCCCAACGGCACTGAGGCTGCTTCGCCAACTCGAAGAGGCCGGGGTACTCGAAGAGGGGAGGTCGGGGCCACGTGGTCAGCGCCGATACCTCGCGCACGATCTGATGGCGGCGGTCGCGGATGAGAACGTCGACGCGGATGAGTGAGGACCCCGCCGTGAGGCCATCGGCGTCAGTGATAGGCCAGGATTTGCTGCGCCAAAAACGCCAGCGAGGCCAGCATGAAGACGCACATCACGATCAGTGAGAAGTTTTCGCTCACGGCACCCATACGATAGCGCCGACGGGGGCGCGTTGGCGGGGATGGCCACCCTGGCCCGTGGCCGTGGTGTGAGGTGCGGGCGCCGCGCTCATCGCACGCGCGTGGCGGTTGAGGCCGCGAGCACGTTCCCGTTCGCGTCCAGCGCCCTGCTCTCGATGTAGGCGGCGGTTGTCGTCACCGTTGCGGTTGTCTGGAAGCCGTGCTTGGGGACGGTGGTCAGGGGGACGAGCACGCTGGGGGTGGCCCCCGCGAACAGCTGCCATGACACGACGTTCGTGGCCCCGTTCCAACTGGTTTGCACCGTGACGCTCGCCGCGTGCCCTTCGGGTGCGCCGCCGCGCTTGGCTACGAGCGCCGGCAGCGTCGAGGGCTGGCCGCTCCACGGCGACAGGTATGTGCGGAAGTCCTGCACGTTGTGCCCGAGCGTCCCGTCGAGCAGCACGTGTCCCTGAGAGTCGTACTCGGTGAAGTTCGGCAGGTTGCCGTAGCCCATCAGCCAGGTGTTGCCGGGAAGGCTGAGCGTGTTGCCCTGCGCTTCCGCGAGTAGCGTCTTCGTCGGGTTCACGAACGCCTTCGCCAGCGCGACCGTCTTGGCGGCGAAGTCCGGCTTGAGCAGCACGCCGCGCGACTGCTTCTCGCGCGGCGGGGTGGAGCCGTTGTCGAACACCGAGATCAACCCGCCCGGCTGCCACTCGGCGTCGTGCTGCCAATACGTTTTCGCGCCCACTCCGAGCTTGAAGGTCGAGTGCTTGCCGCCGAGCTGCCAGTTGAACGCGCCGGTCCTCAGGTCCACGTCATACAAGGCCCACGAGTTGCGCGCCGAGAGCAGCACATCGCCGGATGTGCCCGGGTCGGCTGAGTTGACGTGGATGTAATCCCACGGGTTGCCGTTGTGGGGAAT
Source organism: Solirubrobacteraceae bacterium (assembly GCA_049800435.1). Taxonomy (GTDB): domain Bacteria; phylum Actinomycetota; class Thermoleophilia; order Solirubrobacterales; family Solirubrobacteraceae; genus Palsa-744. Next base: position 3,638 of record JBARJU010000139.1, on the reverse strand, counting down.
CGGGTTGTATGAGTCCGTGAGCGGGATGTGGCCGAGCGCGTGCCACTCCCACATCACGAGGCCCGTCTTCACGTCGATCTCCTGCACGATCGAGTCGCTCAGGACGCCGCCGGCTCCGTGGAGCGAGGCCATGTTCAGCTTGATCGGGTCGAACTCGTCGATCCAGGCGGTGCCCTGCGAGGTGAGCCGGAACTGGTGCAGGTCGGCGCGGTAGCCGTTGCCCGCCCTCACGCTCGCGATCCGTTTGTAGGAGCTGTCGTAGATCACGTCTTCGCCCTGCCCGAACCCCACCTTCAATATGCGTCCCTGCCACCACGTCAGCGCGGGCTTGCCTTCGTACTGCTGCACTTCGAAGTCGGTCGCCTGCTCGCCCGCGGGCAGCGGGTGAAACCACACGAGCGTCCCGTCCTCCTCAGCGATCATCGGGCCGGGTGTGCCCTTGCCCTGGTAGGGCGCCATGAACAGGTCGCCGGGCGCGGCGCCGGGCTGCGCGTGGGTGGTGATCGTGACCGTCGAGGGGGTCAGCGTCGGCGCGGAGACGTAGTGCTGCACGGCGTGTGCGTTGCCCGGGTTGTTGGGGAACTCGGCCTGGCTCACATTCGCCTGGTGGGCGACCGTGAAGATCGTCGTCACCGGCTTTTCAGGCGTCGCCGACCCGACCCCCACGAGCGCGTGCACGGCGACCTGCTCGCCGGCCTGAAACGGGGTGTTCGGCACGAAGCTCGCCCCATTCCCGGTCGAGTAGCGCTTGAGTTTGCCGGGATGATTGCCGCTGCGCGAGCCCACCACGCTCACGTTCGCGACCGTCGTCCCCGCTTCTCCCAGAAAGCTGATCTGGCTCTGCGGCGAGGCGTCCTCGGTGCCGGGCAGCGGCGACACCGCCACGGCGTTTGCCTGCGCCTCGGCGAGCACCGCTTTCGGCTCCAGGCCGCTGGAGGCGGCGCGCGAGGAGCCCGTGTCGCCGCATGCGCTCAACACCACGCCCAGCGTCGACGCTGCCAGCAGCACGGCCGCGCGGATCGTCATCGAGGTGCCCGCGGGGCGAATGGCCGCGATGCTCCGATCACGCGGCCTCCCGAGTCGAGCGCCTGCAGCTCGAGGCTCTTGCGGCTCGCGGGCGCCGGGATCGCCGTCTCGAAACCAGACTTGGGGGTGGTTGCCACGACGGCCATCCTACCGGCGCCGGGTCCGCCCAGGACCCGCCAGGACGCGACCCGGGTGGCGCCGTTCCAGCTCGCATACACCGTCGTTCTGCCGCCTGCTTGGACGGCGACGCCGACCGGCTGTGTGAGCGGCAGGCCGACCCACTGCTCCAGGGTCGCCCTGTAGCTGAGATCCGGCCACGGGAATTCCCCGTCCAGCAGCAGCTTTCCGGAGCGGCTGTACTCCGAGAAGTACGGTTCCGAGCCCCAACCCACGAACACGTTGCCGTTCGGCTGGGGCTGTGCATCGCCCATGTAGTCCGAGGCGAAGCCGCTTTCACGGACGTACTGGGCCACGAGCGTGGCTGTGCGCTGCTGTTGGTCGAGCTTCAATTCGAGCCCGCGCGAGGGGCCGGTCGCTTTGACGTTGGTCCCTCCGCTGGTGAGCTGGCAGCAGTGGTCGTCGTACATCGTGACCGTCGAGCCGTGCCTCAGCTCGACGTCGTGCTGCCACTGGAAGGCGGCGCCCGGGCCGAGCTCGAAGCTCGAGTGCCGCCCGCCGAGCGTCCATTCGATCTTGCCGGTGTCGATGTTCACCAGGTAGGCGGCCCACGTGTTGCGCATCGACACAAGGAAGCTCCCGTTGCCCACGAGCTGAACGGAGTTGACGTGGTAGGCGTCCCACGGGAAGCCGTTGGTCGGCAGTGTGGCGTAGGACTGGCTCAGCGGGATGCGATCGAGCGCATCCCAGGTGCGCAGCAGCTTGCCCGTCTTCAGGTTGTACTCCTGCACCGCCGAGTCGATCATCGCGCCGTTGTACGCGCCGCCGTACCTCGACAAGTCGGCGGCCAGGTTCTTGTTCGCGGTCACCCACGCGTGTTCGCCCTTGATAAGGAGCTCGTGCAGGGTGAGCACCCAGCCGTCCGCGCCTTTCAACCGCGCCACCGGCCGGTAGCGCTGGTCCACCACTACGTATTCGCCGCTTTCGGTCTGCCCGGTCTTCGTAACGACACCCTGCCACCAGGCCAGGGCCGGTTTCCCCCTGTAGGTCTGCAGGCTCAGGTTGGAGGCGACCACGCTTTCGGGCACGGGGTTGAACCAGACGGGTTGCAAGCGGCGGTCGAGGATCAGCGGGCCGCTCTGGCCGATCATCGGCGGTTCGGTGAGGGAGTAGAAGTTCGCGGTGAAGATGTATCCCGGCGCCAGCTGATGGGTGGCTGTCGGGTGATCCGTCCGCAGCTTCGGCGGATGAAGCGACGGCGCGGAGACGAAGCTGTAGGCGCCACTGGTGGTGTACGCCCCGACGGGAGCGCCGTGAGAGCCAGCGAACGCAAGGTCGATCGCGACGAAGCCGGCGACGACGACGCCGATTGCGATCGCCAGGCGTCGCGCTCCCGCTCCCATCGCCGCGGCAGGCTTTGGGAGTGAGGTGAACGTCACCAACGCGGCCGCCCCAGCCAGGCCGGCGCCGATCAGGTAGGCAAGCCGGAAGCCATCGGTGAGCGCCTGCGGTACCTCGACGCCGGCGCCGATCAGGTGGGAAGTGCGCTGGGTGGCGAGCGTCACCAGGATCGCCAGCCCGAGCCCGCCGCCGATCTGGCGCGAGGTGTTGACAAGCCCCGACGCGAGCCCCGCCTGCCCCTCCTTGGCGCCCTGGGTGGCCGCGATCGTGGAAGGGACGATCGACATAGCGATCCCCGCCGCCGTGAGCAGGCCGGGGATCATGATGTACACGACGGCGCTGCCGCTGGACCCCACCCTCGCCAGCAGCAGCATTCCGCCCGTCAACATGATCAGCCCGCCGCCAAGCACAGGACGCACGCCGAACTGACTCACGAGCTTGCCGGCACGCGAGGCGACCACCATGATCATCAACGTCATCGGCAGGAAGATGAGGCCGGTGTCGAGCGGAGAGAGCCCCAAGACCTGCTGCAGGTAGAGAGAGCTGACGAACCACATCGGGAACAGCGATGCGCTGAACAGCAAGACGATGTTGTTGGCGGTCCGCAGCGGCTTGGTCAACTCCTTGAAGGGGATCAGCGGTTCAGACGCCACGCGCGTCTCGATCGCTCCGAACACCGCGAGCAGGGCGATGCCGCCGATGATCGGGCCGAGCGCGGCCAGCGTGTCCCAGCCGGCCAGGCCCGCTTCCACGACTCCGTACACGAGCACCATCTGGCCGATCGTCAGCGTCAGCGCGCCGGCCAGGTCAAAGCTGCGGGGCGGGTGGGATCCTGATCCCTGTCGGTGCTCACTCACGACCGCCCATGCCACCAGCGCGGCCGCGATCCCGATCGGGGGGTTGATCAAGAGCACCCAGCGCCAGTTGAGCTCCTGGGTGATGATCCCTCCGAACAGCATCCCGGCGGCGCCGCCGAGCCCGTTCATCGCCGCCCACGCGCCGATCGCGCGATTGAGCTTTGGGCCGGGCTCGAACGAAGAGGTGACGATCGCCAGCGAGCACGCCGCCATCAGCGCGCCACCGACCCCCTGCGC
>JBARJU010000138.1:0-6709 GCA_049800435.1 Solirubrobacteraceae bacterium | reverse complement strand
GGGCTGCTGGGCGTGTACCTGTCGGTGCTCGTGCTGCTGCCGATCGCGGCGCTGCTCGACAGCGCGGCGAGCGGCGGTACGTCCGCGTTCTGGCGCTCGGTGTCGAGCCCCGAGGCTGTCGCGGCGCTGAAGCTCACGCTCGTCGTCTCGGCGATCGTCGTCGTCGTGAACGCCCTGTTCGGCACGCTGATCGCGTGGGTGCTGGTCCGCGACGAGTTCCCCGGCAAGAGCGTGGTGAACGCGCTTATCGACCTGCCGTTTGCGCTGCCGACGGTTGTCGCCGGAGTGGTGCTGCTGGCCCTCTACGGCAAGGGCGGCCCGGCGGGCATCGACATTACCTTCACCCGCGTGGCCGTCGGGCTAGCACTGCTGTTCGTGACGTTGCCGTTCGTGGTGCGCTCGGTTCAGCCTGTATTGATCGAGCTCGACCGCTCGATGGAGGAAGCCGCCAGTTCGCTCGGAGCGGGGGCACTCACGGTGTTCCGACGGATCGTGCTGCCCAACCTCACCCCCGCGATCCTCTCCGGCGCGGCGCTCTCGTTCGCACGCGCGCTCGGCGAGTTTGGCTCGGTGGTGTTGATCTCCGGAAACCTTCCCTTCAAGACGGAGGTTGGGTCGGTGTACATCTTCAACCAGGTGGAGAACGACAACGTGAGCGCCGCTGCCTCTGTCTCTGTGGTGCTGCTCGTGTTCGCGTTGGTCGTCCTCGGGGCAATGACCTGGTTGTCGCGCAGAGGCTCGCGTCATGTCCTCTAGAGCCTGCCGCGGATGTTCTTCTCGCGCTCGCCGTGGCGACCACGCTTCACGACGGAGGGCGAGCGATGTCGGCGAGTGAATCGACCGCGATTGGACGCCCCGCGGCTCCCGTCGCCAGGCTGACCGGCCCGCCGCGCGCACATGAGCGCGGCCGCGAGGGCGCCGGCGCGGCTACAGCCAGGCGACTCAGCCTGCGCTTCGTCGCGCTCGGCTACCTGCTGGCGCTGCTCGGAGCCCCTGTGGGGATGATCTTCTATCGCACCTTCGAACACGGCCTCGCACCCGTGTGGACCGCCGTGACCCAGCCAAATGCGATGCACGCGTTCTGGCTGTCGGTCGAGCTTGTGGCGATCGTCGTCCCGCTCAACACGGTCTTCGGGATCGGGATCGCGCTGACGATCGAGCGTGGGCGCTTCCGCGGCAAAGCGCTGCTCGGTCTCGTGCTGGACCTCCCGTTCGCGATCTCCCCAGTCGTGGTGGGGCTGGCGCTGGTGCTCGTGTACGGGCGCACCGGTTGGTTCGGTGACTGGCTCACCACCCACGGGATCCAGGTGATCTTCTCGATCCCGGGGATGGTGCTCGCAACGGCCTTCGTCTCGCTTCCATTCGTGGCGCGCGAGACGGTGCCGGTGCTGCACGAGCTGGGTACCGACGCAGAGCAGGCTGCCTCCACCCTGGGCGCCAGTGCTTGGCAGACGTTCCGCAAGGTCACGCTGCCCGCGATCAGGTGGGGCGTTGTATATGGGGTCGTGCTTACGACCGCCAGAGCGCTCGGCGAGTTCGGCGCTGTGAGCATCGTGTCGGGACGACTTGAGGGTCAGACACAGACGCTGCCTCTGTACGTGCAGGATCGCTTCGAGAGCTTCGACGCGACGGGGGCCTATGCCGCCGCCGTGGTGCTCGCGCTGCTGGCGTTCGCCACGCTGCTCGGGATGAGCCTGCTCGCCCGACGTACCAAACGGGACACAGCCGTCTGATGGCCATCGAGGTCCACAATGTGAGCAAGCGCTTCGGCGCGTTCACCGCGCTCGACGATGTCAGCGTGAGAGTCGAGGACGGCGCCCTGATGGCGCTGCTGGGACCGAGCGGCAGCGGCAAGTCGACGCTGCTCAGGATCATCGCGGGCCTTGAGACACCCGACACGGGCAGCGTGAGGATCGCCGGAGGGGATGTCACCGACGCGCCCGCGCGCACGCGGGGGGTCGGGTTCGTGTTCCAGCACTACGCCCCGTTCAAGCACATGACCGTGCATGACAACGTCGCGTTCGGCTTGACGGTGCGCCGGGCCCCCAAGAGCGAGGTGCGCGAGCGGGTGGATGAGTTGCTCAAGCTAGTGCGACTCGACGGGCTGGCCACGCGTTATCCCTCCCAGCTCTCCGGCGGCCAGTTGCAACGGATGGCGCTCGCGCGCGCACTCGCTCCGCGGCCGAGCGTGCTGCTGCTGGACGAGCCGTTCGGCGCGCTCGACGTGCAGGTGCGCGGTGAGCTGCGCGAATGGCTGCGCAGGCTGCACGAGGAGATCCACGTGACCACGATCTTTGTCACCCACGATCAGGAGGAGGCGATGGACGTGGCGGGCCAGATCGTGGTCATGAACGGCGGGCGGATCGAGCAGACGGGAAGCCCGCGCGAACTGTACGAGCACCCTGACAACGAGTTCGTGATGTCGTTCGTCGGCCCGGTCAACCGGCTCGGCGACGCGCTGTTGCGCCCGCACGACATCCAGATCCTCACACATCCGGACGGGAGCACCGTCGAGGCGCTCGTGCGCCGCGTGGTGCACCTCGGCTTCGAGGTGCGCGTCGAGCTGACGCTCCCCGACGGCCGCGACGTCTGGGCGCAGGTGACGCGCGAGACGGCGACCGAGCTGGAGCTCGAGGAGGGCCAGATCCTCGCCGCGAGGCTACCCGTGCCGCGCGTGTTCGCGTGAGCGTTTTTTGGGCGAGCCCGCGCCGTGCGCAAGACCTGGCGAGAGGGCCGTTCAGTACGAGTCGAGAATACGCGCCGCTGTGCACCGCGCGGGGTACGTCTGGTCCCGCGGTGGGCGTCGAGCAGGGGCGGTGGTGCGCAGCGATCTGGCTATCTGGTCGTCCACGCTTCCTCTTCCTTTGAGAGCGTGACGATCTCCTTCGGCAACCTGCCCGCCGCTATATCAGCCACCGTCACGTGCTCCAAGACCTTGCGCAGGTTGGCACGCAGCGCGATCCACACCTGTTGCAATGACTCCGCCGAGCCCTGGTACTCGATCTCCTCGGGCCGCTGCCCGCGCACACCGACGAGCGGGCCCTCGACCGCACGGATCACCTGGGCGAGGTTGAGCTCCGCTGCGGGCTTTGCGAGCCAGTAGCCACCCTCGGGGCCGCGCTGTGAGCGCACGATCCCCGAGGAGCGCAGCTGCGTGAGGATGTTCTCCAGGAACGACACCGGGATGCCCTGAGCCTGGGCGACCTGGTCGACCTTACGCGGCGTGTCCTGGCTGCCGGCGGCCAGCTCCACGACGGCGCGCACGGCGTAGTCGGCCTTGGCGGTCACGTGCATTGCGGGGATTCTCTCCTATATGGCGGCGCGGCGAAGGCACGCAAGCTCGACGGCATCGAGCCGTGGCCTCAGTGAGCCGCTCATTGGACCGGGTATAAGCTGATCGCAGGCAACTTGCCACCTGTTGCGCGACTCCGAGGAGGATGACTGTGCCGTCCAAGGACCAGACAGCCGACCGGCGCACCCAGGACAGCCCGCCCGATCTCAGGGGCAGGCGCATCGAGAAGTTGGAGAACGAGTACGGCAATCGCTACCGGCTCGATCCGGCCCCGGACAACAAGCTGCCCAGAACCGGCATGCCCGCCGAGGACGCGCTGGGCCTGGTCGGCGAAGAGGTGCTGCTCGACGGCATCCCGATGCGCAACCTCGCGACGTTCGTGACGACCTGGATGGAGCCCGAGGCAGACCAAGTGATCGCGGGATCGCTGCACACCAATTTCATCGATCACGCCGAGTATCCCCGGACGGCCGAGATCGAGCAGCGTTGTATCCGGATGCTCGCCGACCTGTTTCACGCCCCCGGTAAGACGACCGGCGCGCGTACGCAGGGCTCCTCAGAGGCGATCATGCTCGGCGCCCTGTCGCTGAAGTGGAAGTGGAGAGCCCGCCGCGAAGCGCAAGGCAAGGCCCTGGACCGCCCCAATCTCGTGTTCGGCGGCGACGTGCACGTCGTGTGGGAGAAGTTCTGTCGCTACTTCGACGTGGAGCCCCGGATAGTGCCGCTGAAGAGGGACAGGTACACGATCGGACCCGAGGACGTGGAGCCTCATATAGACGAGAACACGATCGGAGTGGCAGCAGTTCTCGGAACCACCTTTACGGGGCACTCCGACGACATCACAGGAATCAACGATTACCTGGTCAAACTCAAGGAGGAGAAGGGCCTCGACGTTCCCCTGCACGTCGATGCCGCCAGCGGCGGTTTTGTGTGGCCGTTCCTCTATCCACACACCGAGTGGGACTTCCGCCTCGAGCAGATTCGCTCGATCAACGTCTCCGGTCACAAGTTCGGGCTTGTCTACCCCGGCATCGGCTGGCTGGTGTTCCGCGAGACGAGCGATCTCCCCGACGACCTCGTCTTCTATGAGAACTATCTCGGCAAGCGCGATGCGACCTTCACGCTTAACTTCTCGACCGGCTCGGCGATGGTGCTCGCTCAGTACTACAATTTCGTGCGCTACGGGCACGAGGGCTACCGCTACATCATGGAGACGATGCAGTACAACGCGCGCACGCTGGCCAGGGAGATCGCGGCGACGGGAGACTTCGCCTTGATCGGCGGGGAGCAGGACGAGCAGCTTCCACTCGTCGCATTCCAACTCACCGACGGACACGACTATGACGAGTTCGACGTGGCGGCCCAACTGGCGGCCGAGCGCGGTTGGATGGTGCCCGCCTACACGTTGCCGCCCGACGCCGAGCACGTGAAGATCATGCGTGCGCTCGTCAAGCAGACGCTCGGACACTCGCTTGTGGCGACACTCGGAGCGGACATCGTGGAAGCATGCGCCACACTGAAGAAGAAGGGCCGCCTGCACGAGTCGGACCGTGAGCGGGTCAAGACGAAACCGGGGTACTGAGCAGCGCGCGGCAAGAGACCGCGCACCCGACAGGATTGCGAGCTACTGCGCCGAATACGTGACAGGTGCCACAAGACATCACTACGGAAGGAGTGCACATGCGAGGAGTGGGCAGTGCGTTGTTCGCGGGCATCATGTTGATGGTCGCGGGCACCCTTAACATCATCTACGGCATAGCCGCCGTGGGAGACGCAAGCTTCTTCGTCAACAACAGTCGGTACGTGTTCTCGAGCTTGCACACGTGGGGATGGATCACGATCATCCTGGGCATCATCCAGCTGACCGGCGCGTTTTCGCTGTTCGGCGGTCGCGCCTACGGACGCATAGTCGGAATCGTCGCGGCCACGATCGGCGCGGTTGGAGCGCTACTGTCGATCGGCGGGGCCTACCCCTTCTGGTCGCTTGGCGTCTTCGCCATATGCCTGATCGTGATCCACGGACTCTGTGTACTGGGCGAGCCCGAGCGCGTCTAATCGCCTGGCGCTTAGCGCATCCCAGACCAGCCGGCGTGCGCGCTCGCGCGCCGGCTGGGTGGTCTGCCTGATATTCGCGTTGGGCACTTTGGCGACCGAGTCCCCCGCCGAGGCAAGCCCCTCCCGGATCAGTTCCTCTCCCATCGCGCGCATTGGTGACGCGGCTGGGCAGTCGGCGCTACCGATCGCCGTCGGGATCGACCCGCTCGACCCAGGACGGCAGGTGCCGCAACGGTTTCTCGGACTGTCCTTCGAGGCGGCGGCGCTTGGCCAACTCGCGCAGTACGCACACCGCGGAAACCTTGTCGAGCTGCTGCGCTCGCTGGGACCGGGGGTGCTGCGCTTCGGCGGTATCACCGCCGATCGGAACGTCGCCTGGAGCGACGCGGTGACCCCACGCCCGGCGTGGGCCTCGAGCACAATCGGGCCCGCCGAGTTGCGTGCCCTGGGTGTGCTGGCCCGTCGCAGCGGCTGGCAGGTCCTGCTCACCGTGGGGTTGGCGCACTACGAACCGCTGGCGGCCGCGCGCGAGGTGGCGGCCGCCCATCACGCGCTCGGACCCTACCTCGCCGCCGTGGAGATCGGCAACGAGCCGAACGCATATGGCAACCATGGCTTTCGGGAACTCCCGTGGATCGCCCAGGGATATGAGGAACAGGTCAGCGAATACCGCGAAGCGATCGCAACCCTCACTCCCGGCGTGCCGATCGCCGGTCCCGACGTGTCCGGGTCGGGCGTGTTCAGCGAATGGGGCAGCGAGGAGGCGCTCGCGCAGACGCCCGCACTGCTCACCGGACACCACTATCCGCTCGGGTGCGCGCAGACGCCCTCACCCTCGATCGAAAGCCTGCTTAGCGCCGCGACCCGAGGGCGCGAGGCGCACTCGCTGGCGAGCTACATGGCGGTGGCGCGCTCAAACGGCGTGGCGCTCGGGATTGACGAGGCGGGCACGGTCTCCTGTGGAGGGGTGTCCGGCATCAGCAACACGTTCGCCTCGGCCCTGTGGGCGAGCGGCTACATAACTCAGACGATGGCGGCGGGGGCGAGCAGCATCAACCTCCAGGGAAACCCCGCCAACTGCGGCGGATACACGCCAGTGTGTGCGTCCACTCCGACGGCCCTCGCCCAGGGCACGCTGCGTGCCCAGCCGGAGTGGTATGCGCTGCTGCTGACCAAGGCGCTGATCGGCTGCCGGGCGCTGCCCACGACGATCTCCGCGGTTGGCTCTCCGAATCTCGTGGCGGCGGCGTTCGCGGGGCCCGCTCATTCCCTGAGGGTGGTGCTCTCCGACGACGAAGCCCCCGGAGCAAGTCCGCTCGCCGTGCGCCTGGAAGTCGGCGCGGGCATGGGCGTGGCGAGCGT
>JBARJU010000137.1:0-5301 GCA_049800435.1 Solirubrobacteraceae bacterium | reverse complement strand
GCCCTGCTGGTCGCCGCCGGTGGCCTTGCGGGCGCGATCGGGGTGCGCAATCCGCAGCGAGCTGTGAGTGCGCAGGAGTGCGAGGGTGGGCAGCTTGTCGGGGCCGCGCTCGATGCCGCCGGCTGTCACGAGGGCGAGCTCGTGTTCAGCGGTGCCCCGGCGACAGGGCGCGGTGGCTAGCAAGTCGACCCGAATGCATGGCCTCGAACGGACGCGCCGTGACTCTCGCGGGCATTATCCGACGCTCTCCGCGTAGGCGCACATCGCCTCGATCACCGGAGCGAGCTGCTGACCGCGCGCGGTCAGCCTGTACTCGACCGTGGGAGGGCTCGTGGGCAGCACCGTCCGCTCGATCAGCCCAGCCCCCTCCAGGTCGCGCAGGCGCTCGGAGAGCATCCGCGGAGAGATGCCCGCGACGGCCTCCGTGAATTCGTTGAAGCGCAGCGCACCCGTGAGGGCGGCATAGATGATCGAAAGTTGCCAGCGCCGCTCCAGGAGGTCCGCCGCCTGGCGGACCTCCATGGGTACCGGTCGGCACCTGTGTGGGCTGCGTGGCATCGGAGACGCTCCGCTAGGAGGCCTGTACGACCTTCGGCGCGGGCTCGAGCGCCAGGTCGAGCACTTCGTCGATGCTCATCACCGGGTGGAAGCTCATCTGTTCGCGAACCTCCTCGGGGATGTCGTCCAGGTCGCCGCGGTTGCGCTCGGGCAGGATCACGTCGGTCAGCCCGGCGGCGTGGGCGGCGAGCACCTTCTGCTTGAGGCCCCCGATCGGCAAGACACGGCCCTGCAAGGTGACCTCTCCGGTCATGCCCACCGTGTGCTTTACGGGACGCTCCGAGAGCAACGAGCCGAGCGCCGTGACCATTGTCACGCCCGCGCTCGGTCCATCCTTGGGGATCGCTCCGGCAGGGACGTGCACGTGGAACTCGCGGTTCTCGAATGCCTGCTCGTCGATCCCCAGGTCCTCGGCGTGGCCGCGCACGTAGGAGAGCGCGATCCGCGCCGACTCCTTCATGACGTCGCCGAGTTGGCCGGTGAGCATGAGGCCGTTGCCGCCCGAGCCGCCTGCCTTCATGGCGGTGGCCTCGACGAACAGCACGTCGCCCCCGGTGCCCGTCACGGCCAGGCCAGTAGCCACTCCCGGTGTCGCCGTTCGCGCCGCCGACTCCTGGAAGAACCTCTGGCGTCCGAGCGCGTCACGTACGGTGTCCAAATCGATCTCCACGGGGGGCTTCACCTTGCCCGAGGCGACGCCGGTGGCGGTCTTGCGCAACACCGTGCCGAGCTCGCGCTCGAGGTTGCGCACGCCGGCCTCACGCGTGTACTCGGCGACGATCGTCCTCAGCACATCGTCTGAGACGCTCACCTCCTCCTCGCGCAACCCGTTGCGGTCGCGCTGGCGCGGCCACAGATAGCCCTTGGCGATCGCGAGCTTCTCCTCCGAGGTATACCCGTCGAAACGGATCACCTCCATACGATCAAGTAGGGGTCCTGGGATCGTGTCGGCGACATTCGCCGTGGCCAGGAACATCACCTGACTGAGGTCGAGCTCGACGTCGAGGTAGTGGTCGCGGAACGAGTGGTTCTGAGCCGGGTCGAGTACCTCGAGCAATGCCGCCGAGGGGTCTCCGCGCCAATCGGCGCCGACCTTGTCGACCTCGTCGAGCAAGATCACGGGGTTCATCGTGCCGGCGTCGCGCAATGCGCGCACCAGCCTTCCCGGCAGTGCTCCTATGTAGGTGCGCCTGTGCCCGCGGATCTCGGCCTCGTCGCGCACGCCGCCAAGCGACATGCGCACGAACTCACGGCCCGTCGCGCGTGCTATCGACTCGCCGATCGAGGTCTTGCCGGTGCCGGGCGGCCCGATCAGCGTGAGGATCGCTCCAGACTTGGGATCGACCTCGATGCCGCGATCCTGGCGCAGCTTGCGCACCGCCAGGTACTCGGTAATGCGGTCCTTGACGTCTTCAAGGCCCTCGTGGTCGGCGTCGAGCACCTCGCGCGCCGCGACCGGATCGAGGTGCTCCTCAGAGCGCTTGCTCCAGGGCACCGCGATCAGCCAGTCCAGATAGGTGCGGATCATGCTCGACTCGCCCGTCTGCTCACCCATCCGCTCGAGGCGGCCAAGCTCCTTGAGCGCCTGCTCGTTGACGTCCTTGGGCATCTCCGCGGCCTCTATCTTCGTGCGGTACTCCTCCACGATCGAGCCCTCGTCCTCGTCGAGCTCCTTGCGGATCGACTCCATCTGCTTGCGCAGGAAGTACTCGCGCTGCTGCTTATCGGCGCCGTCCTGGACGTCCTCGCGGATGCGCTTACGGATCTGCAACTCGGCGAGGCTCTCGCGTTGCAGCTTGACCGCCATCTCGAGGCGGTCGGTGACGCCGAGTGTGCGCAGCAACTCGACCTTGTGCTCGTAGGTCAGATTGGGGGAGTATCCGGCTGAGTCGGCCAGGGGGCCGGGCTCGACGATCGCGCGCAGGAATGCCGCGATGCGGCCGTCGTCGCCGCGCAGCTCGAGGATCTCCTCGACCACGGCGCGGTATTCGCGCTCGAGCTCGCGTGTGCGCTTATCGACGGGAATGTCGTCGGGGCGCTCGTCGATCTCCACGCGCAACTCGCCTTCGGGGCCGGTCTGCGCGGCGCCGATCAGTGCGCGGTGCTCGCCCGAGAGTGCGACCGCGTGGCCGCCGCCGGGCAGGCGCAGCTGCTCTGAGACCTCGGCGATCGTGCCGACCTCGAGGAACTCGTTCTCATGACGCGGGACGAGCACGACGCGCTCGTCCTCGCCGACATCGACGGTCAGCGTGATGCCCATGCTTGGGAACACGACCGTATCGTCGAGCGGGATCAGCCGCAACACGGGCTTGGGTTGCGGGTCGGGTGAAGAATTGAGGCTTTGCGAAGGGGGTGAGGGAGTTGAAGCCATCGCGATACGCTCCATATAAGCTTACGAATTGATAGTTAGTATAGACACGTTCGGCGTGATCTTCAAGCGCTTGTGCGTCGTGCGGGTCGATCTCGCTGGGAATGCCACTGGCCGCGGAGGACAGCCGGCCCCCGTGATGCGCCACGGTCTGTCCCAGGGTCCCTAGAACAGCTTGCGCGGCCACAGCCGCCGAGCGCGCACGACGTTGACCTCGGCCGCGATCAGCGTCACCTGGCCGCCGAGATACAGCCATGTGAGCAGGCCGAGCACGAACGCGAACAGGCCCGAGGTCTCCTTGGCATGGCGCACCACATGGTCTACATAGAAGCCCCCCACGTGCTGTAGCAGCTGCCAGAGGATCGCCGCCACGATCACGCCGGGAAGGAGATCGCCCGTTTCGACCTCCTCTGAGGTGAGCAGCCTGAACGCGGCGAAGAACAGCAGCAGGTTCGCGGCAAGCGCCACGACCACCCCTGCGAGCAGGCCGAGAGCGCCCGTCGTCTGCGCGGTCACGTATCCGGCGGCGACGGTCGAGACGATGCTGAGCAGGCCGAACACGACCAGCAGGCCCACACCGCGTATGCGCCAGGCGAGAAAGCCGAGCTGGCGCGCCCGTGGGATCTCCCACACATTGTTGAACGCGCTCTGCGTTGCCCCTGTGATCCCGAGGCCCGCCAGTGTCGCTCCGACGAGCCCGATAGCAAGCGCGGGGACGCTGCCTTTGAGGGATTTGACGTTGTTCTGCAGTTCGGTGCCGACGATCGGGAACTGGCTGAGCGTCGAGTGCAGCACGCTCGCCTGTGTGCTCGGGCTGCCTTCGAGCACGAAGCCGAGCACAGTCACGAACACGAGCAGGAGAGGGAACAGCGAGAAGAATCCGTAGTAGGCGATCAGTGCTCCCATCTGGCTTGCCTGGTCGTCGTCGAAGCGCTTGAAAACGGCCACGAGGAAGCCGAGCCGACGGCTGCGCTGCTGGTAGGCGTCGAGAGCGCCTAGCCACTTGCGGGGGATTTGGGAGGGGGGTGTGCGGGCCACTCGTACCGACATGCTCTCGTGTCTACCCGACAGGAGAGCACCACAGGACTTAATGGGCGGCCCATGCGCGCCGGTGGGCCGGGCCGGCTCGGACCGCTCGACCCATCCGAGACGCTTGCGCTCGTCGCGCGCTCGCGCCGTGAGCTGTTGCTCAACACCCACGCCCATCGGCTAGCGCGCGAGGATCTCGAAGACTGCTACAGCCAGGCGACGCTCGAGCTCTTGACCCGTGCCAGGCGCACGGGAGAGTTCGCAAGCAGCACCCACGTCGCCAATGCGCTCGAGCAACGTTTTCTATCCAGGATCTACGATCGCCGCCGCGCACTCTGTGGACGAAGCCCGATGGAGGCGGCGATGGCCAGCGCGCTCCCGCTTGCGGGCTGCGAGGACCGTGGACTTGAGATCCCCGATATAAGCGCCGATGTTGAGCGGCTCACACTGTTGCGCCACGACCTCCGGCGCATCGGCGAGATTGCCTCTCAGCTCTCCCGCGATCAGCGATTGGTGCTCGCAAGCCAGCTCTCGTGCGACATGGACCGCGGCGCGTTTTGCCGCGAGCACGGCTGGTCGGTGGAGAAGTACCGCAAGGTGGCCCAGCGCGCCCGGGCCCGGCTCGCGCGGCTGCTCGCCGGCCAGGCGGAGGCCGCTGCGAACGAATTGAGCAGAAGTGGTTGTCCCGCTTTCCCGGTGTCGTCGGATTAGAGAGCAGGGACACACCTATGACCATCACTCGCCCATCACATAGGTGCGTCCCTTGGGACGCCGGAGATCGGTTGCCGAGACGATCGCGCGGTGCTTCCCATCCGCACGTGTGCGGCCGGGAGCGGGATATCTCCCCATCCTTGCTCCCGGCCGTCTGCGTGCCCTATGGCGATCGCGGGCGGAGGCGCTGGTGACGCTCTGGCAGAGGGCCCCTCGTGCGGTCTACAGCGTGTGCGGGGAGGACGAGTGCCTCTCCGAGGACGGCCTTCATGCAGCTGGGGAGGAGCATGGCGCGCGCCATCTCGGGGAGGAGCCCTCCACAACCCGTCTCGCGCAGGCGCCGTCGCGGAGCGCGAGCCCGGGTCGACTTATCGGGCTTGGCCTGCTCGTGGGGGTCATCCTGAGCGCGGCCGTTCTGGTCGTGTTGAACAGGGCCCACCGGCCGGTGGGCCCGTCGCGCGTCGCGGTCGTGCAGGCCGGCGGCGCACACACAACGGCTCGTGTATCCGCCGATAGCGCTGCTGGCCACGGCTCGGTGGTTGGGATCTCCGATCGGGCCGCCCCACGCGCGCGTGGGGCACTCGGTTTTTTGAGTGCGCCCCCCTCGACCCAGCGCGGCTCGACCCAGCGCGGCT
>JBARJU010000136.1:0-40908 GCA_049800435.1 Solirubrobacteraceae bacterium | reverse complement strand
GATCGGTTCTGAGGGGGAGGGTGAGGCGAGACCAGTACGAACAACGATCCAAACCATCCATCACAGTCCTTATGCGGACGCCCCCCGATCCTGAAAAGTGCCGTTGGCCCTGACCGCCGCGGGCCTTTGGGCAGATCGGCGTGCTTAGATGGCTCGATCGACGCCGTGTGGTCGTTCGATGTTTTCGTTCACGTCTCGCCGTGCGATCAGGCGGCCTATCTCCAGGAGATCGCCCCGTGTGCTGGCGCCTGGTGGCACAGCGGTTGTGCACCATTCCGACGGGCGCAACGGTGGCCGGCTGCCATCCCGCCAAGGTTGGCGCTCACCGATGTCGCGCGGCCTATTCGCGGTGTTGGCGGCCGAGCGTGGGCTAAAGGTCGAGTGTCAGCTGGACTCCTGGGGATCCGCTGGACGCTATGACCTCAGCGGCTATGGGGATGCCATCACCGTGTGCAAACGTTGAGTGTCGCCGGGCCGATACTGTGATCGGGCCGGCATGGGGCAAAGAACGTTGCGGATCGCGCATGATTGGGCGAAGGAGCACGGCGGCAGGAGCCGGTTTCTTGCGCGTCGCCCATCTCCAGAGCCCCTGCGCAGAGTACCGTCCCAAGCGCGGCCTACCGTATTTGGCGATGTCGATTCATGCCGCCAAGGCCCATGATGAAACGGCCTCTTCAGGGCTCCTGTTGGACGCCTCGCTCTCGCTTGCCAGGACACAACTGGTCGGACAGCTTGCCGACGAGACAAGTGTGGACGGTCGCACGATGGGCACGCTCGGGTTCAGCGGCGCGCTATTGGCCGCCGACCTCGCGGCCAGAAGTGTGCTAGGCGCGTTCTGGTGGATGCCACTGCTCGTCTTGAGCGTCGCGGCGCTTTGCTGTCTGGGCCCGACACTCGGGCTCGGCATCGATTTCGCCCGAGGTACGGATCTCGGCCCCATCGCCGATGACGTTTATCGGGTCTACAGGGCTGAGCCGGCGTCTGAGGCCTGCGAGCAGTTGTTGTTCGATCTCTACAGAGCCTTCTCCAACAATGCGTCTCGCCTGCGGGCCAAGGAGCGCGCTCTATGGCTCGCCGTGGTGATCCTCGTGACTGGTCTGCCAATATCGGCCGCATTCATAGCCCTGTCTTGAATAGCTAGGATGGTGAGTACATGAACGACCAGGACGCATCGACACCGCCAATGCGAGAGGCCCTGGTGCCAACGCACCCGCCGCTGGCGCGGCGCGCTCCGTCCCCGATCCCGCATGTAAGCCCCACCGGGATCATCAAGGAGCGCGACGAGAACGGGTGGCGGCGTTGGCTCGAGCGCAAACGCAAGCCGCGCAACTGAGAGTCGCTACCGAGCGCTGACCGGCAGCGCCGCCCGGCGCGTGAGGTTCTCCCGGCGCAACCTGTTCTACCTGCGACGGTTCGCGGCGCTGTGGCCCGAGCCGGAGAAAGTGCAGACGCTGTCTGCACAAATTGGCCTAGTCGCACGTCCGTTCGTAGGATATGCTTGCGTACGTTGCATCGATTGCGTTTAATGCGTCGATGGGGTAGAGTGTTCTGTCATGACCCCGACGCTCGACATCTCGCTGCTTGCCTATCCGACGCTGACGGAGGCGGCTCGTCTGCTCGGCGTGAGCGCTTCCACGCTCTCGCGGCGGGATGATCTCGCGTGCGAGCGGATGGGCGAGCGCGATAAGCGGGTTCCCGCCGGGGAGGTCATGCGACTGGCTGCCGTCTACCGCAAGCGTTCCCTGAGCGAAGTGGCCGCCGAGCTCATCGGCCGTGCCTGGGAGCGCTCTCCTGAACACGCAGAGCATGTGCAAGAGGAGGTCGAGCGCTTCTTCGAGCAGAGTAATTCCCCGACGCTCTCAGGGAGCGAGTTTCTCGCGGAGGCCGAGCGAGCGTTGCCCGCAGAGCTGTATGAGCGGGTGCGCCGTGTTTACCGCGCGTCCGAGGGCACCCGTCCGCCGGCGCTCCTCAGCGCTGACCGACAGCGTCCTGGCGCAGGTGCCGCCCCGAATGGTTGAAGCCGCTCACTCGTGGGGCGTCGCGGAAGCCGAGCCGACGCAGCACGGCAATCACGTCGGAACGGTTCGCCGCGCTACGCCCGATAGGCTCGCTCCGCTGTGACGACAACTTCCAAATAGACGCCTCTAACGGCGGTAATGTGGTCGCCAGAATGAGCACGGCACCGGCTCAAATCGACTTGCGCCAGCTCCGCGTCCGGCGGAGATTCTTGGCTGCGCCGCCGAGCACAACGTCCGCGTCTTCGGGTCTATGGCGCGCGGAGAGTCCGACACCACGAGCGACGTTGATCTATTGGTGCAGATGGAACCGGGCCGCAACCTGCTTGACCTTGTGGGGCTATGGCAGGACCTGGAGGATCTGCTCGGTACCCACGTCGACGTGCTCAGTGAGGGCGGTGTGAGCCCGCACTTGCGTGAGCGTATCTACGCCGACGCCGTAGCCCTGTGAAGGACGAGCGCACCTATCTCCTGCACGCGATCGAGGCGATCGATGCCATCTCGAGCTACACGGCCGATGGACAGGAAGCGTTTCGCCAGAACGCGCTCTGAGCCGCGGCGTTCGATCAAGCGCCACGCCGATCCCGCACAACCATGCGGAACGCTGGTCCGCGGAGGGCGCGGCGGCGGTGGCCCTGCGGCCAGGATCGCGGACGGCAAAAAGTCTCAAGCACGGGGTACAGTGCACTGTGGCTGAGCGATCCCGCTCGCTCTTTGAGGATCGGAAGGCAGAGGTATCATCATGAGTGCTGTGACGACGCGTGAGACTGCACATGCACTGCTGGAACGAGTCCCCGACGACGGGCTTGACGAGATCGTTGCGTTCCTCTCTTGCAGACGAGCGGCCAACGGGAAGGACCTGAGCGCCAAGGCGATCCGCGAGCGCGCGGGACTGCTCGACCCAACGCCCGAGCAAGCCCAGGCGTTCTGGCGCGAGCACGGGCCGCACATGCAGCCCCCCGACGGCGAGGGGTAGACCGTGACCACATCTGGCCGATCGGAGATCGGCCAGCGCTTCCCGGCGCGCTTCGATCGATCGGCTCTGAGGGGGGGTAAGGCGAGACCAGTACGAACAACGATCCAACCCATCCATCGCAGACCTTACGCGTGAGCCACCGATCCTGAGAATACGCCGGGTTACACACTCCGGATCCAGGCTGAGTCTCCGAATCAGCCCCTTGGCAGCGTCAGGCGAAGCGAGCGGCCGATCTGTTCGGCCATCTGTTCGTCGACTCCCACGTCGTCGGCGACCTCGGGCCAGGTGGCGAGGACGTCGCTTACCTCGGAAAGGATGCTCTCGGCTCGGCCACGCTTGAGCCCTGCCACGGTGGCGAGTGCGCGCAGATCTGCGACGCTGAATCCGTTGCGCTTGCCATTGATCGACATCTGGTGACTGTCGAGCCAGAGGTTCCCAGGCTTCCACGCCCAGATCACGTCGAAGGCCGGGGCCAGTGACCAGGCTCCCTCACGGTCCATCAGAAAGGCGACGTTCTTGACGTGGTCGTCGTGATTGCGGGCGACGACGTTGAAGACCATGCGACGGAACTGTTGCTCGACCGCGGGCGTGCCGAGGTCGAGCCGGCGCGTGAGCAGCACGAGCTGCTCGTAGCTGTAGGTGCCCGGCTCGTTGTAGCTGACGTGCTCCAGCGCCGCAGCCGTTTGCATGTGCAGCTTGCCACCGTGCTCGGGTCGGTCGAAGCGGCGCGTCATGAAGTGACGTCGGCCGTTCTCCTCCAAGAGTCGACACTCGGTCATTTCAATTCCGGCCTCTCGGGCGAGCTTCGAGTACGCGTACTCAACCGCGCCCCAGCCTTGAGGGTCGGTGAGTCCGTGGTCGCCGGCATCCAGAACTCCGTCGAACTTCAACACCCAATGTTGAAAGCCGTCGCCAGCGTCGACCTGCCCGGAGCGGACCTGACCGGTGACGTCGTTGTAGGCGACAAACGCCTTCGGGCGCGCACCTCCGGCGGAGCTGCCGACGGCAAGGATAGCCTTGATGGCGTCTTCGTCCGGGTTTGCGCTCAACTCGGCCACGAACTGAGCGCGCTGCGCGAGCACCTCGTTGGCGAGACGCACCAGCGCCTCAATCTGGAGGTCTGCGTCAGCAGGGGCGCCCGGCTCGCGAGCGGGCTGGAACTCCAAGGCCCCCACGCCGCGGGTGCCGACGTAGCAGAGCCGTTGAACCACGTCGAAGCTCGACTCGGCGCGTCCCTGCGAAGCCAGCCAGGCGTTGACGAGCGCGGTGCCCCAACGATCGGGCAGAGAGTCGGCCAGCAGTCCCGGCAGACCGCTGAACGCGTCTCGCGGCAGGCCCGGAAAGCTGTACGGCTGGCTGCGAAGCGGCATCCGGATCGGCGCGAGCTCTATTCCGCTGCGCACGAACCCTGGGTCGTACTGGAAGGTCGCATAAGGCGCGCCGTCCTCGATTGAGACCGCTGCGATACGAGCCCCCCATAGCGTCACCGCCGCGACGGTCATGGCATCGCCCCGGGATCGTGTCCCCACCTCCACGGCTCCTCTGACGGCTCGGGGGGTGGGTTGGCGCGACGGCGCGCGCGCTGCCGATGCTTGCGCCGCTCGCGTTCGAGTTGCGCGATGGGGAGTTGGATCGACTCGGATACCGCCGCGTCGAGGCCGCCAAGCAGTTCCAGCGTTCGCAGCAGCTTGATCATCGAGGTCATCTGAACCGACTGTCCTCGCTCGGCGCGTTGCACGGTCGCTTGACCGACGCCAGCTCGAGAAGCCATCTCGGCTTGAGTCCAGTTGCGCTCAAGGCGGTGACGCCCAAGCCGACGACCGAGCTCAGCGAGCACGGCGGCGTCTGTCAGGAGCTCGTCAATGTGCATCGGCGTGTACATCGATTCTGATTCATTACATGGTAAAGGGACGTTACCGAACCGTAGTTGATGTCCAGTATAGCAAACCCGCTAGAGAGTTATGGGATCAATAACGATGTATTATCTCGACATGGTGTCCTAGCACATCAGAATTGATTGCGCTGTAAGTCGACCGTGCGGCATCGGGAGCCGATGGAAGGGCTTGCGTGGGCCCGGGTTGGTAATGGGCATGCTCATGACGCATCCGAGCGAGCTGTCGCGCGGGCGGGCTGAGTAACACCAAGGGCAATCCTCGACACCAGCCCATCCCCGCTCTCGGCATGATTTTGCCGATGTGGATACTATAATGCCGGATCGGATAGAATAGTGCTGCGATGGACCTGAGCCAACCCTACGCCGCGATCTGCCCCAGCCTAGAGGGACCAGTCCTCGACGTGCTCGCGCACACGACCCTTCCCCTGACGGGCCGCGAGATAGCGCGCCTGGCCCGGCGGGGATCGGAGCGCGGCGTCCGGCTGGTGCTCCACCGGCTGGTGGATCACGGGCTGGTGAGCGCCCACGAGGCAGGGGCGGCCACCCTCTACGCGCTGAACCGCGAGCACGTCGCCGCCAGTGTTGTAGAAGGGCTCCTGCGCCTGCGGACGGAGCTGATCGAGCGCATCCGCCGTGAGGTGCAGGGGTGGCCCACCCGACCGGTCCACGTCTCGATCTTCGGCTCGGCCGCACGCGGGGACGGCAGCATCGCCAGCGACATCGACCTGCTGATCGTGCGCCCTGAGCAGGTGGCCGACGACGACGCGCAATGGCGCGAGCAGTTGCACCGGCTCGCCGAGCACATCCAGCGCTGGTCGGGCAACCATGCGTCCCTGCACGAGCTGGCGCCGCACGACCTCAGAGCCACGCTGCGCCGCAGGGAGCCCATCGTTGCATCGCTGCGCGAGCAGTCCGTCGCCGTCACCGGCCCCGAGTTCGCAGACCTCGCTATCCGCGGACGGAAGCTCGCATGACGTCCCGCTCAGGACGGACGCAGGTGTGCGGTCGTCCTCAAGCGACCGCGCGGCTCGCCCACGCCCGCAAGTTCCTCGACGCCGCAGATCTGATCGCTACCGACATCGACGCGGACGAGGCGAACGCCAGCGTGGCGGCCTCGCTCGCCGTGCTGGCCGGGATTGCGGCGGCCGACGCGGCCTGTTGCGCCAGGCTTGGACGCCGCTCGCGCTCCCAGGATCACCACGACGCCGAGCGCCTTCTGACCGAGGTCGTCCCCGGAGGGCGCGACGCCGCCAAGGAACTGCGGCGGCTGCTCGACCTCAAGGACACCGCGCAGTATGGCGTCATGCACGTGAGCACAACCGAGCTGCCCGCCGCACTGCGCCGCGCCCGCTCCCTGGTGCGCTTCGCCGATAGCGCGACCGCCACCCAATAGCCGCGCCCGTCACCGCTCAAGCGGAGACCGCACGAGGCCCGCGCCTGGCGTTCACGGCGACGCAGGCTCAGGTCAGGAGCAAACTCTTCCAAACCAGACTCTAGTCAGCTCGAGTTCATGCGCGGCTGGAGCGCCTTTCGCGGTCGCGCCGTCGAGCCGCCTGGTAGACGCAAGGGACCTCACGAGACAGTTGGACACGATAAATGCTGCATGTTTTGTGCAAGATCTTTCAATAAGGGCAGCATTTATCGTGAATAATCGCTATCCTTGGACTCCGCGATGGCACTATCAGACGAACAGATACTGCGCCAGAACCCGTGGTGGACGAGCTCGGCTTGGCAGGCCGCCGATCCGCATCTCCAGCTGCTTGACGCTCAGCCGATGCGACTGCCGGCGGAGCTCGTCGCAAAGCTCGACCTCCATGCGCCTGGCATTCACACTCTGCGGGGACCCCGCCAGGTCGGCAAGAGCACCGACCTGAAGCTGCTCGTCGAGCGCGCGCTCATGGGCGGCTTCCAGCCGCGCTCGATCGCCTATCTCGCGCTCGACCTCCTGGAGGGCAGACATCTCTCCGAGCTTGCCGCGACCGTCGAGCGAGCCTTCGACCTCGCCGAACGCAGCGCCCCCGGACTGCTCTTGCTCGACGAGGTCACGGCCGTGGGGGGGTGGCAGACGGCCGTGAAGTCGCTCTGGGACCAGGGGATCATCCGCCGCGACGTCGTCGTCTGCACCGGATCCTCGGCGATCGATCTCAAGCACGGCGCCGCCGAGCGGCTACCGGGGCGCCGGCAGAAGGGAGCAGACCACCTCGTCCTCCCCCAGAGCTTTGCCCCCTTCGCCCGCGCCGTGAACGGCGACATCCCGGGCTCCCCCCGGTTGACAATCGCGGAGCTTCTCACCGCCGACGGCCAAGCACTGCTGCGCCAGATGCGCGTGCACGCGCCCGCGCTCGAGGCTGCCCTGCGTCGCTACCTCCGTTTCGGCGGTCTGCCCGCGGCGGTCGCGGAGGCCGCGTCGGGCGCTCATGAGCCGTCGCCGCAGGTGAAGCAGGTGCTCTACGACTCGCTCGCCAGGGAGCTGCAGCGCAAGGGCGCGAGCGTTCCCGCTGCCCATGCGCTGCTCGAGCGCGTCGTGCGCTCGTTGGGCTCGAAGGTCAGCTGGAGCAGCATGGCTCGCGAGATGGACGTTCCGCTCGGGCGATCCGGCGTCGGAACGAGCCACCAGACCCTGCGCGACTACGTCGAGCTGCTCGCCGCCGGCTACTTCCTGTTCGTAGCCTACTTCTGGCGTAGCGGTTCTCAGAGCAACGAGCAGTCCCGGGACAAGAAGGTTTTCCTAGCCGACCCGCTGCTGCACACGGTCGCCCTCGATCGCGCTCCCGGACTGGCCTTCAACGAGCAGGCGCTCGTGGAGAACGTGGTTGGGAGTGCCTTGCTGCGCCGCTACGAGCTTCCTGAGAGGCTGATCGAGACATTTATCCTGCCGGAGCGCCTGCACATCTGGCGGACCGCGCGCGGAGGGGAGATCGACTTCGTCTGCGGTCCCCGCCGCGAGCTCGACGTCGTCGAGGTCAAGTACAGCGAGCGTCCGGCCCTCTCGGCGGCCGCCGCCGCCGCCAGGGCGCACCCCGACAGACCGGTGGTGATGGTCACCAAGAACCTCTATCGACTCGGCGAGCGCTACACGCTCATCCCGGCCCACACGCTGTTGTGGGCGCTCGGCTGATCCCTCGGCAGCGTCTATCGTCGGCGCCATGATCGCCACCCCGCACATGCTCGCCGGCGCCGCGGGCGCCTTGAAAGCCCGCTCGGTGGGGGGCGGGCTTGCGATCGGGGTTCTCACGCATCTGGTTCTGGACGCGGTGCCCCACCGCGACTACCGCCTGGGAGCGCTGGGCGGGCTGGTGCTCACCGCCGATCTGACAGCGGGCACGCTCGCGGTGGTCCGTCTATCCGGTGGCTCTGAGGTCCTGCTCGCGGGCGCCCTCGGCGGTGTGTTGCTCGATGTCGTCGGTCTCGCCGAGCGCGCGCTCGGTGTCTCCCCGACCGGCTGGGCGCACGCCACGATTCACAGCGACGCTCGTCCCTCGCCGTGGTGCTCGGCGGCGATTCAGGGCCTTACGGCGGTGACGGCTGCCTTGGTGCTGCGGGCGGCCGCGCGTGGACGAGTGGTCGGCGCATGAAGGGGGCAGGACGGGTGAAGAGCGGAAGCCCAGATCTGAGAAGCGTGCGTGTCCGTCGTCGTTCTTGCCAATCACCTGGGGCTACTTGGGATGCCGGATCTGATAGAAGTGGACAGCCTGTGGCTCCTAAGAACTCACCCGCTGGCCATGCTCCGACAATGACCGACGACCTTCCAACCCTCTATGTCGATACGCTCGAGCGAGCTCTGACCCACACCTTGTACGAGCCGGTGGATGTTGACGTTCAGGGACGGCGAAGCATGCGACGATTGAAGAATCTGCTCCGGCGGCGCGGGATAGTGGCAATGTTCGGATCTCCGGTCGATGCCGCTAATCGCGATGAGGGCCGCGATTGGCCTATTTTCGCACACACCATGATGGGATGCCGACGCATGTCCAACTTGCGTTTCTGCGTCGAACGAGCTCTTGAGGAGGATGTGCCTGGAGACCTCATCGAGGCTGGTGTCTGGAGGGGAGGAGCTGGCATTCTCATGCGCGGCGTCTTGTGTGCCCGGGGCGTCACTGATCGCGACGTATGGGTTGCGGACTCATTTGCCGGTCTGCCTCCACCTGACGTCAATGCTCATCCTGCCGACTCCGGAGCCGACTGGCACGAGTGGTCCCAGCTAGTTGTGACTCGCAGCGAAGTCGAAGCCAACTACCGGCGCTATGGACTGCTTGATGACCGCGTTCATTTCCTAGAAGGATGGTTCAGTGAGACGCTGCCTATAGTTGCGGAGCGCTGCTGGGCGGTCGTTCGTCTCGATGGTGACATGTATGGGTCGACTATGGATTCGCTTAAGAACCTTTATCCCGGTCTCTCGACAGGTGGCTACATCATCGTCGACGATTACTTTGCGCTTCCCGCATGCCGCCAGGCCGTAGATGACTATCGCGCCGAGCATGGCATTACCGAGCCAATCCAGCGAATCGACTGGACGGGCGCCTACTGGCGTAATGAGGGAACCACCATGCGCAACATGCCTATCACTAGTACTGCGGCCACTAGGACGGACGATGCTACCCAAGACGGCGGTACGCAGGCTGAGTTTGATCGTTGACCGTGCCACCTCCGTGTCATCCTCTGGGCTGACCAACACGGTCTATCCGGCGCGCAACGAGCCACGGATCGAGGCCCGAGCCATCCGCTCCCCGTAGATGTCGCCGCTCCCGCAGCAAGCCTGGTAGCTTCACCATGAAGCTGAGTGTGCCGGCCATGGCGGGCCTGCCCACACCTCTAAATGGACTGGCGATCAGGGACCGGACGGTTGCAAGTAGGACCCAAGGCAAGCACGACGCCGGGAAAACCTTGACTGCAGTCGAAATTCGGTTCTGCATCGTAAGGCGCACGTTGAACGCGCTCGCTGTTTCGTGCTTGCCCCATGAGGCGTGACCAACATGCGAGGCCACCGCGTCGGGTACATACGCAAAACGCCAGCCAGCCAACCGAGCGCGGGCGTTGAGATCGACATCCTCATAGAAGGCGAAGTACCGCTCATCGTATCCGCCGAGATCGGTAAAAAGCTCCCGTCGCAGCAGGCAAACGGCCCCGCAGACGCCAAAGATCTCGTGTGCTTGCGAGTATGCCGGACCATCAGGCTCTCCGGCCCCAATCTCATATGCAGTCGCCGCGACAGTCAGCGCCTGTCCCGCGCTGTATATCCTGGCCGTGGAATCGCCTGTGCGGGGAGCAACGATCTTCGGCTGCACCCCCGCAAGCGCAGAATCCTGGACGATCGCATCGACTAGGGTACGAAGACATCCTGTCTCCAATATGACATCCGCGTTTAGGACCAGCAATAGAGGGGCCTGGGTATTATGCGCGGCGAGGTTGATCGCCCCGGCAAACCCAACATTCTCGGACAGACCTATGTGCGCAATCCCTTCCTGGCGCAGGAACTCGACGGACTCATCCACCGACCCGTTGTCGATTACCAGCAGCTCGACATCCAGCTCAGTTTCATCTCGCACGGACGCGACGCACGGGCCGATGTACTCAAGGGTGTTCCAGCTCGGAATGACCACGGCAACCGGGGCGCGGCCTTTATTGCAGGACTGTGCACGCTTGGCGAGCGTCCGATGACCAAACTGTTCCCGCTCGGCGCCCATTTTGGTCGTGATCGGCCGATTGACATCCGTGGGCGTCTCGAGGGAAGACCCGTCTCGCATTATGGTTTTCCTGCAATCCGGGGCGGGGTGTATCCAAACCTAGCGTGTCGATGATCGCGAACGCCACGCAAGACCGCGGCGACCGCGGCTCGTCTTTGATTTGCCCGACGCACGCGAGCGAGATGGACCGCGATCGTT
Source organism: Solirubrobacteraceae bacterium (assembly GCA_049800435.1). Lineage (GTDB taxonomy): Bacteria > Actinomycetota > Thermoleophilia > Solirubrobacterales > Solirubrobacteraceae > Palsa-744. The sequence continues at coordinate 30,141 of JBARJU010000136.1, read as the reverse complement.
ACGGCTCGGCGTCGGGCGTCGGCCACGAAACGCAAGGGAGCATGTAGCTCACCGACCCGAAGCTGATTGCGTACACCGTAGTAGAAGCTCATCGTGGAATGCTCCCCTCGCTGGGTCATGGCGACGCGATGGCGAACCACCGCATCGGGCGCAAACCAGATATCCAAGCCCACCGCGCGGATCCTAAGCGAGAGGTCTACGTCCTCATAGAGGAAGCCGAGGTCTTCGGAGAAGCCGCCGACCTGCTCTACTACCGATGCTGGCAGCAGCACCGCCGCGCCACTGAAACGATCGGTTGGACCGGGCGCCAATGTTACATCCGAAATGCGAGCGCGGTAGTGGCGCATCCTGCCGGGGTATCCCCGGCGCGGGTCGTAATCACCACCCGCATACCAGATCACCTCCGGGTACTCTAGGTAGGTGATCAATGGTACGACAGCGCCGACAGTTGATCCCTCCTGAGCACTAGCCACAAGAGTGTGGATGGTGGACGGTTCGACGAACGTGTCGTTGTTGAGCACCAGCAGGTAGTCGCAGCCCTCTTGGAGTGCGCACTCGATGCCGAGGTTGTTACCGCCGGCATAGCCGAGATTCCGATCCGATCGCACGAGAGTGACCTCCGGAAAGTGTGTGCCGACGATTGCCGCGGTGTCGTCCGAGGAGGCGTTGTCGACGACGAAGGTGCGCAAGTTAGGCCAGGTCGTGTCGCGCAGCGAGCGTAGGCACTTGACCGTATCCTGCGCTCCGTTGTGGGCAAGCACGATGGCACCGACCAGCGCCGAGGTTGAGTCCTCGGTCACCACGTGACCACCGGGCCAACGGGTGGCCGCGACTCGCGCGGCAATTTACGGTAGTGCGATGGATCCATGTGTAACAGATCAGCCGAGAACCTGTTCGATGAGAACCGCAGTGCGATCGCCGACAGACTGCCAGCGCAGGTCACTTGCGATAGCACGCCCCAGTGTGATGTGTCGATTACGAATGTCTTCGTCTTCGAGCAATTGCGTAACGTGCGCCGCGATTCTCTCCACGTCTCCAGGTTGCACGTAGAGCGGCGCATCCAATGCATAGTCGCGTATGCACTCAAGGTCCGATGCGATCACCGGAGTCCCACAGGCCATAGCCTCCGCGACAGGTAGCCCGAACCCCTCTGCGAGAGAGGGGTATACCAATGCGACTGCGCCACCGTATAGCGCCGCAAGCTCCGCGTCGGTGGGATCGATGCGGATCTCGACGTTGGGATCGACCCGGAGTTCGTCGAGCGTTTCGCTCACACCCCAGCCGGGTCGTCCCGCGACCGTCAGTCTGATCGGGCGCTCACGCGACTCGTTGAGGCGCTCGATGGCTCGGCACAGCTCGGGCAAGCCCTTACGCGGCTCGAAGGTGCCTACGAACAGGAGGTAAGGCTCAGCTAACGCGTCTGGGCGTGGTAGCTCTCGAAGGAATGACTCTGAGACGCCGTAGAACATGACCTGCGTCTTGGCGCGCGGGATCCCGAAATGGCGCTCGAGACGACGCACAGTCTCCGACGAAGGGCACACGATGCGATCCGCATGACGGGCAGCCCAGCGCGTCGCTCGACTCGCATAGGCACTATGCACGCGCGAAGAGTACATGGAGCGCAACTCCAGGAACATCAAGTCGTGAATCGTCACGATCGAGCGTCCGCGCCACCACCACGGCAAGGTAAAGGCCGTCCCCAGCCAGAGATCCGGCCGTAGACTCCGTGTCTCCCAAGCAGAGCCGCTGTGGAGCCATGCGACGCGCACACCGGCGCGATGTGTCGGCCAGTCAGTCGCTTGGACCACCACGTTGCTTGCGTCGATGAGTTCTGGCCTGTTGCTCATCACGGTGAAGCGCCAGCTTGGGCGCGCGCGGCACAGTGCCAGGGTTGACTCGATCGCGTAGCGGCCAACGCCAGTCCGCTCCATTCCCACGCGATCGGTGATGTGCATGTCTACGACGATGTGCACCGACTTATCACTCTCTACCCACACGCTGCACACGCTTCTATCCACCCGCCCGACAGGACGGTCTCCAAGGCGAGCGCAGCGTAGACGGCTGCCTGTTGCGAAGAAGAGCGAATCTCGTGGATACCCATAGAAGGCCCATCGCCGTGAGCGCATCGAGGAGGAAGTTATCCAGCAGATTCTGGCGATAGGAGAAGATGAGCACGGGAACGCTAAACGCATAGGCAATAGCGCCGTAGTGGTTGCGTAGCCGAGCGAACGACCACGCGAGGCCGGCCATGACACCCATAATGGCGACCAGCAACCACGCCAGAGCCCTGCCGCCATCAAGCAAGAAATCGTCGAGGTATGTATAGGCATTCCATGGCAACGGGGGTCCGGTGAAAGGTGGCGCTGGAGGAGATCTTTCGACTTTTAGCCCCACGTCCTGCAAAAGCGCACACTCGCGCGCCGCCGTGGCACAGCCATACGTTCGCCCCCATGTGGATGAGAAGGCCACTCTCCGGTCGAGCGCGGCGATCGGCGCAGACAGGTCCTCGTAGGGCAGCGCGAGCACTGACGTTGCATGGTGACGCGCAAAGAAATTGTCGAAGGTCCAGATGCCGCTCCTGTTAAATGTGTGCCCGCCCAACGCACCGATGCCGACAAAGGCGACCACTGCACATGAGCCGAGAACGACCAGAATCACTGCGATACGCCCACCGGCCAGGCGCCGCTCCCTCACGGTGAGCTGGATCATCACGGCGATTATGAGTGCGTTGACCAGCAGCTCACGACCTGTCGAGAAGTAGAGTGAGGCCGCCACACACACGCAGCCGAGCAGGCATCGACGTCTTGCGAGGGGGCTGATCGCGAGTGCCGCCGCAAGCGACCAAAGAGCGACGGCTGGGAACGCAAGGCGCTCGTACAGCAACAATCGTGAGGGCGACTGGGTGACGAGCGCGCTGCGAATGCCCTTCGCCACAAACAAGGTGTTGGCCAGGCCAAAGCGAGACGCCGTCTGCGCCAGAAACGCCAGGAACAGCGGAGCTCCGATGAGGAGAGCCGCCCAAGCGGCATAGCGTGCTGCGGTGGCGTATGTAGCTGGCGATGCCGGCTTGGCGTCATTCGGTCGTGTATTCGACCAAGAGCGCGAGCCGAGACGCTCGCCGGCCAACGCGGCGGCCGAGAACGCAAGAGCGGAACCGCAGATCACGGCGGCCGTCAGCCAAGTCAACTCGCGATAGGGCAAGAGCTTCAACGCATACAGGGTCGTTGCCACCGCCCAGGGGGCGCTGTACATCTGGATCGGGTGTAGGGGCGGCAGACGGATCAGGGCCGTTGCCAAGAGCACGACGAGAAAGACGCTGGGCGCGATGGAGCTCATCGAGCGAAGGATTGCAGTGTGACCCGTCGCCCGTGCCCGACGCGTTCGGCCTCCTTCCGCCGGGTGGCGGGGGAGGACGTGCCGCGCACGCGCCGAGGGCCCGCCGATCGCATTGGGAAGTTGCGTGTCACTCAGTTGGTGGTCGGGAGGGACTCGTGCTCGCGATAGCGCCCGCTCCACGGAGGCTCGCGTCCGGTGAGCGCCGCGAGACGATCGACATCGGCGCGGTAATGCTCCGCGAGCGCGCGCTCGGTCGCCACGGTCATCGTCGCCGAGGACATTGAACTGTTGCGATTCCACAGCCCTGTGCGATACGCCATCTCGCCGAACCAGCGATCGAGGCGCTCACGCTTGGCAACCGGCATCCGACGCCACGCCGAGCGCAGACCCGGCAATCTATCTCCGATGGTGCCGCGCATGCGATCCGGGTCCAACGATCGGCGTCGCGCCCGCGCGTTTACGGGTTGGTAGTGGGCGTTCAAGTTGGGCGGCACGAAGTCGGGATCCACGCCGATGTGGGAGAACACGCGCTTCATCAAGGCAAGGGGCTCGCGATCAAGCTCGCCAGTGAAGACAACCAGCAGCTGCTCGGCTGGGAATACTGCGTAGTAGCCGGCGAGTATACGCGCATACTCGCCTACGATGACATGGCCGTTTTCCTCCACGGGCGCGCGGCGCGCGCGAACAAGCATTTCGTCATTTAGCAGTTGCTTGACCACGGCGTCGAATGAACGCTTCTCCAGCCCTCGTCGCACAGACATCTGATACGCGGACATACAGCGTTCGATCGGGTCGCGGAGGATTGCGATCATCCTGACTTCGGGCAACTGTGTGTGGATGCGCTCGGGGACCACGCGCTCGTAATCGGGACCGGGCAGTCCGTTACGGCCACCCCCGAGCAGCGAACCCGCCATGTACTGCGGCGTGGAGGTCCCCCAGAGCTTGTCGCGCGGCGCATCGGCGAATACCTGTGCGAGATGGCTCTGCCATCCGTTGGAGAAGAGCTCGTCGTCGCAGAAGTACGGCACCTCCTTCGAGAGCGGCATCCATATGTCGGGATGGCGACGCAGGTGCTCGAAGAGAGTCGTCGTACCCGACTTGGCGGCCCCGATCACCAGGAAGTCGATCGTATCCTTGTCCACCTTCCTGATTATCACTCGGGCGAACCTGGCACGACTCGGTCACCGTCCGGCCAGCCCAGGACGTGTGCGTAGACGGTCCGCAGGCGATCCGCGAGCGCGGTCGCGGAATGGCGACGAAGAACGTGCTCGCGCGCAGCGGTGCCCATGGCGCAGCGGCGACCCGGGCTTTCGAGGATCTCGCGACAGGCGGCCGCGATTGCGTCCGGTGAGCCCGGCGAGACGACAAGCCCACTTCGATCTGGCTCGATGGCCTCGACTGTGGCGGTTCCCACATCCGTTACGACAGCGGGCACGCCCATTGCCTGTGCCTCGAGTGTCGCGATGCCGAACCCCTCCGCGCGGGAAGTCGATGGAAGGACGAAGCAGTCGGCGGCCGCGAGGTAAGTGGTCAGCTCCTCCTCGGAAGCCTCACCGACGATATGAAAGCGCGGCAGATCCCGGGCGAGCACGCGCAGGTGGGCCTCGAGGGGCCCGCTTCCGACGATCACGACACTTGCATCGAGCATGCGGGACGCTGCTATGAGGTGCTCGAACCCCTTGTAGTAGACCAGCCGGCCGATGGAGACGATAAGGGGCGAGCCGAAGCGACGGCGGATGCGCTCTCGCTCAGCCGCCGCCACTCGCGTGGGACTGAAACGCTCGACATCGATGCCGTAAGGCACCAACTCCGCCTTGTGCCTCCAGGATGCCAGCGTCGGCGAGCTCTCCAGCATGCGATGACTCGTCACCAGGATGCTCGATGCTCGACGAAAGCAGGCCCGCACGAGCGGTTGATAGACCGGGTTAAACGCAGCCTGCCGATCGATGTCGGCGTGATAGGACACGACGAGCGGCGTGTGGCGAAGCGCCAGCAGAACCGAGAGCTCCCCGGTCGGGTTGGGCATGTGCAAGTGAACGATGTCCGGCCGCTCGCGGGCGAGCCACAGGGGGAAGGTCGGAGCCAGCGGCACCGACAGGACCCGGCCGATCTCCCCGACCAGAACCTCCCTCCCCCGCTCGGTGTTCCGCTCCCTCGTGCGAAGCTTACGCGCACAGGCGATGACAGTGCTGTCAACCTCCGGCATCGCGCGGCGAATCGTGTCGATGTGCCGCGCGATGCCGCCCACGACGGGCGGGTAGATTTCCTTGTAGACGTGGGCGACGCGCACCGTTACCGCGCCTTGCTGGTTGAGCGAATTCGTTCATATGAGCAGGGCCGGAAGGCGGGAGGGACAGTTCCGTTCACGCCCGATCCCCTCTCGCTTTGCCGCCAATCCACCTACCGACCCAGGGCACCATGCTAAGCGAGAGCACGCCCCGACGCGGACGGAGCGCTGAGCGAACATCGAGGCCGCTTGCCCGCCCGAACAACACAAGCATGAGAATCGCGTGGAGCGAGTACGAAGCCACCGACGCGAGCGCGGCGCCTAGGATTCCAAGCAACGGTATTAGGCTGAAGTTCAGGCCGACGTTGAGCAGCATCCCAGCGCACGATGCGGCCGAGATCCAGCTAGCCCGACGCATGCGCATCAGCATGATCCGCACCGGCGCCTCGATCGAGAGCATGACGGTGGCGCTGGCCAGAACCATAAACGGAACGGCACTGCCAGTCCATGCCGCACCGAACACAAGCCGGATGAGCGGCCAGGCGACGGCAGCGAGCGCGAGCGCAGCTGCGAGCGCGAACATCCAGCTGTTGCGCACGAAGTCGAGCGTATAGCGATTGGCGACATCGAGCGGCGCGTTCGTCTGAGTTTGAGCGGAGGAGGCGGTCAGTGTCCACACTGCTAGATAGAGAACGCTGACGAGCGACGTCGACAACGAGTAGAGGCCAGCCTCGTGAACGGAGAGGAGCGCGCTCACGATCAGTAGATCGACGCGCAGGTTGAGTTGAAGCGCCAAGGTAGCCGGGTGCACGGCTAGGCCGCCGGCCAGCGCCCGTCTTATTACCGACCACTCTAGCGCGGGGACGAGCGCTCGCGCGCCCACCCGCCGCGCGAGTGCCACCATGAGCAGCGAAACGATCACGAGCAACCCGATAGCGGTGCCTCCGATCGCGCGAGCGGGCGTGAGCCCGCCGGTTGCCGCGAGCACAGCGATAAACGTAAGCTGGACTGTCGCACCGACGATCGTCGACCACCCGTAGGCGCGCAGCGCCCCCAGCCTCACGAGCAGCCCCATCGCCAGCTGTGCCGCGAGTGTCAGCGGCACCGTCACCGCAGCCAGCTCGACCGCTTGCTCCGAGGCATGGGCCAGTAGCGAATCCGAGATCCGGAGTCCGATCACGAGCGTGGCAACGGCGCCGAGCGCTCCGAGCACGAGCGCCGCGGCGGCGAGGAAACGCGAAAGCGCCCGAAGCGAGACCTCGCGGCGAGCGAGCATTGCCCCGGCGGAGCCGTCAAGGGACAGGTTGACGGCGATCCAGACAAGCGTTGCTAGGTTGATCGGCAACGCGTACTGGGCGCGCCCGGCGGTTCCGAGTGCCCGCGAGGCAAGCACGTTCGCGGCGAACAGAAGACCGTACTGCACGAGTCGCAACCCGAACAGGTGCGACCCAGCGGCCAGGTACGATGATCCCGATCCGTCCGCCGAGTGCTCCGTCTCGGCGGATACGACCGACGTCACAAGACGGCGATTGTAGTCGCTGTGACCTGCGGCGCCACCGTCAGCTTATAGCTCGACACTACAGCGAAGACCTGTCCGACAACGGATGCCCGTCGTAGCCACCAACGGCTCTTGCAGGAGGTAGCTGCTGCCGCAGGAGCCCAAGATTCCCGCAAATTGCGCATCATCATCAGCCCGTCCGGGCCCGCGACGCGGGCATGGGGACTAGCCCGTCTTCCCGGCCTTGCGGGCACCCGCCTTGCCGGCGCCGCCCGTTTCAGACCCAACGGTTTCCGAGCGCTCCGCCTGCAGATACTGGCTCTGGAGCTGGAGCGCTCGGACCCCCGCCGCTAGTCCCTGCTTGGTGGGATGCGATGAAGTGGGAGCGGATTCGATTTGCGTGCGTTGCTGGTCCCACGCTCTCAGGGCCTCGTCGAGCAACGTCAAGTAGTTGATCTTCCACACGGTGCCCAGCTTGCGAAATGAAACCGTCACTGGAGTTACATTGCCCACCAAGTCGTGTATGGCGAAGATCACGCGGGCAGTGTGCCCACTGGTGGTCGCTTCTACGACGTCAGGCTTGGTGGAGCCCCACAGCGAACCCTCGTTTCTGAGCGCAAGCGCGAGCTGGGCGACTCCCACGAAATTGGCGAGACGGGGATAGAAGAAACCCGTGGCCGACTCGTAGTCCTGATACTGCAGGGCCAACCAGAACTGAAGCAACGTCTTCACGCCCGACGTATCCGAGGTCTTGTTGATGTCGGACTGCGTTACCAGATTTTGCCCCAGCGGCTTCGTCTTTTCGAGGACGCTGATGCCACTGAGCTCGCGCGCTTCGCGTGCGCCGCCACCGCAGCCGGCGAGAGCGAGGACGAGCACCGCGACGCCGCACGTCACTCCAGCCTGTGATCTCTTTATTTTCATGTCATTGTGCTCCACGCGACAGTCGCAAGCCGGCCGCGAGACCCCGCTTTGTATCAAATCCGGTGGCGTGCTGAGGCTGGCCTGTCCTTGGTGGACCCTGTCCCTCATCGATTTATGATTTTGTCTTTGTCTGCTGCGGCGCCAACTTCGCGCGGGCGAATGACCACTACGACCGCTAGTGGAGTGTTTGATGTCCTCACTGAGCGCCCGCCGATCGGTCTCGCCGCCGCCGCCACGGTTGTCTATATGCCCGCGACAGCACGCTCACGAGCGGCTGCCGGTGTCGCTGGAGGCGCCCATCGGCGAGGTCGGCCTCGGCGCATGCGCGCCGGCCGGTTGGTGCGCGGTCCATCACCAGATGGCGGCCGAAGCCGGACACGTCGAGCAAGATCATCAGGACGCAACCGAGCACAAAGGCGCAGAGGCCGGCAATGAGCAGCGCCTCCGAACCCAAATCCGCCGCGAGAACCGTCACCGAGCCCAGCGCTGCTTGCAGGAGTCCAAGCGCAAGCGCTACCCAGCGCGCCGATGGCACCCGTGCTCGCAGCCAGTTGGCGATGCTGTCGGGACCAGCGGTGAGCAGCGTGTCTCCGCGGCGCACCCGAGAAAAGACGCGGAACGTCATATCGAAGATCGGCAGGCCACAGAGCAATATCGCGCCGCTGATCGCGGCGAGCCCGTCCGTCTTTCCCCAGGACAGCGTCTCGATCAACACCGCCGTAAGCAGTCCGAGGGGCATTGTGCCGCCGTCGCCGAGGAAGATCGCTGACGGAGAACGCAGGTTATGCCGCAGGAAGCCCAGGCATGACCCGCACAGCGCGAGCGCGAGCACCGCCACCGAGGCATCCGCGAAGACTCCGGCTACGGCGGCGCAGGTGGCGGCACATGCGGCGACTGTGCTCGCCGCCGCGCCATCTAGAAGATCGAGAAGGTTGATCGCGTTCACGACGGCGACCACCCACACGACGGTCAAGAGAAGGTTTGCCGTCCCGCTGGAAAAGACCGACCAGCCAAGGCCCACATCCCACAACACGACAGCCGTTGCCGCCGTGGCAAGGAGTCGCGCGGTCGCCGTCAGCCCCCAACGGTCGTCCACTGTCCCGAGGACGCACAGTCCCGCGCAGCACGCGAGGAGCCACGCCAGACCGTCAAACCCCTCGGCAAACACGACGGCGGCGATCGAGAAACCGCACAGGAGAGCCGCGCCTCCGAGGTAGGGTGTCGGCTGTACATGGCTCTTCCAGCCCTTCGGATGGTCGAGCAGCCCCCACCTATGAGCGACCGATATCGCTGCTGGGACAGCGAGCACGGTGGCTATCAGCGCAAGTACGCAGGCGGCGGGTAGGCGTATATCGGCGGACAATAGAGGGCACTCTTTTCGGGCTCCAGCCAACCGTTGCCCGATCACTGCTATCGAAATGAGGACGACCGTACACGTGCACGCGCTTGTCCTCGCCGAGCAGACTAGTTGATCTGCACGACATGACGTGGGTCAGGAGATGTTCCCGCGAACTGGTTTATTCTCGCCGCCAGGACATGGCATCAGTTGTCAGCTTGATGTTTTTCCAAAGCGCTCGCCGCGATCCGATCGTCCTGCGTCGACAACAGACAGTGGAGGAGTCAGCGCCCAAAATGGCCAAGCACACCGCTTATATACGGCCGCGCCCGCGCTGGCCGATCTACGATCGGTCTCTGCCTGGGCTGATCGGCCTGCTGCTGCTAGGCCTAGGCGCCGGCCTAAGCCCGTTCTTCTTCGCCTACTACGACGCAGCTGTTTGGGTGCCGATCGGTCTCGGGCTCACTCTGGCGTGCGCCGTCGGCGCGATCGCTCGTCCGATCCGTCCGAGCCTCCCCGCCGGCCTCGCGGTCGGTGGCCTGCTTGGCCTGGGCGTCTGGTCTCTCAGCTCGACCGCCTGGGCGGAATCGGTGGAGAACGCGGTAGTGAGCGGCAATCGCTGGCTTGCATACGGCGCACTGCTGCTGCTCATGCTCGTGTTGCTACGTAATGAGCAGCGCTCAGCCGTGCTGCTGGGGGCGGTGGGGATTGGAGTCGGGGCGGTGGCTCTCTCGGTGCTCGCGCGGCTGCTGGGCGGCGATCCCGGGGCGCTCTTTCTCGGCGGTCGTCTAAACGCGCCACTCGGGTACATCAACGGTGAGGGCTGCCTGTTTACGATGGGTTTCTGGCTGTGCATGGCCGCGGCAGAGTCTCGTCGTGCGCTCCTGTCGGGGCCGGCCGCGAGCTTGGCCACGCTGATGGCCTGTCTGGCGCTGCTGTCGCAGTCGCGAGGCACGGCGCTTGCGATGCTTTGCTCGCTGATCGTCGTCGTCGCGCTCGTGCCCGGTCGGACACGGAGGATTTATGGGTTGCTGACGGTGGCCGCGGGGGTCGCTCTGGCGGCGCCCGATCTGCTGCGCGTGTACTCCGATACGACGCGCGGCTCGGTGGCTCTGGACGTGGGCCATGCCGCCGGCCGCGCGGCGCTCCTCGCTTCGCTGTTTGTTGGACTGGCATGGGCGGCGCTCACGGCGGGCTATAAGGCCGTCTCTCGAGCTTCGGGAGCGCCGTGGGCCGCAAGAGCCGGATCGTGGTTGCTCGTGGTCCCTGCCGTGCTTGCGCTGGCGCTGGCCATCGGCTCAGCCCACCGAATCGAACATGACGTTCGCAAACAGTGGGACTCCTTCACGCACCTTGCCGGCCCCTCGGGGACGGCCCTGTCCTCGGCCAGCCAATCGCGGCTGCTGTCCGGCTCCGGCAACCGCTATGACTACTGGCGCATCGCCTGGCGCCTGTGGAAGGACCATCCGCTGCTCGGGGTGGGAGCGGGTAACTACCCCCGCAGCTACTACGAACTGCGCGCCACAACGGAGGACATCGAGCAACCTCACTCAGTCGAGCTCCAAAGCCTCGCGGAACTGGGCCTTCCGGGGGCGTTGCTGCTCGGCTGCTTCATCCTGGGAGTCGGCTGGGGGGCTGTCCGGATGGGCAAGCGCGCGCGCGCGGCGGCCCTATCGCGCGCGCTCATGGTCGGCGGCCTCGGGATTCTCGTGGCGTGGCTGGCGCAGACGAGCGTCGATTGGATGCATTTGCTGCCAGGCCTGACGGCGATCGCGATGGCGGGAGTCGCGGTGCTCGTGAGTCCGCGACTCGCCGCGGACACCCGAGAGGCGCGAGTGCCAGAGGGCACCGTGCCAAGCGAGCGCGCGCATCTCACGGACTCACAAGGCGCAGAGGCAACCGGTCCTGGGGCACGTGGTCCTCTACCAGGCCACGTTGCCGTGGCGCTCGGGGGCGCGATGCTGCTCGCGACGCTGGCGGTCGCCGGAGCCAGCCTCAGCCGTCAGGGCCTTGCCGGCTTCTACCGCACGCGTGCCCAACACGAGCTCGAAGCGCACCCCGCCGCGGCCCTGACCGACGCCAACCGCTCGCTGGGCATCGATTCGGATGCCGTCCAAGCCTATTACGTCAAGGCGGCCGCCCTCGCGCGCTTCGACGAGTCGGCCGGCGCCGAGACCGCGTTGCGGGCAGCGCTCGCGCACGAGCCCAACAACTACGTCACATGGACGCTGCTGGGCGACGTGGCGGTGCGAGAGGTCAGGCTCTCGCTCGCCAGGCGCAACTACAATCGCGCCCACGAGCTCAATCCCCGGAATTCGACATTGTTGAAACTGGCCGCCAATACGACGGCGGCGCTTCCGTAGCCGATAGCGCTATTCTCTGAGCCGTGCGTGCCACGGGCATCTCTATGGCTATTGCCCTCGCGGTGCTGGCCATTGGCTTTTCCGCGGTGGTCGCCGAGGCCGCCACAGGGCTGGAACCCGGCGTGCACGCCGATCCGGGCTCGCCCGCGGCCAAGGAGTACGCGCTGCCCCTCAACCAGGCGCGTCAGGTGGGCTCTCCTTCGAAGGGCTCATCCCGGGCGGTGCCGTTCGGAGCGGGCATCCACCCTTCCGGGGGCTCGGGAAGCGGGTCCTCGGGAGGCGAATCGCCTCGTCATGGGGCCGCCGGGAAGGGCGCATCGCTTGTGGCGGCTTCCAATGCGAGTGGGTCGAGTACGAGGGCGATCGTCCCCGCCGCCGTCATGCGAGCCGCGAGCGAACGGGGTTCCTCGGGAGGCGATGGCTCGATCCTCGCGCCGCTCGGAGGCGGAATCGCGATTCTCGTGCTGGGCGGCTTCGGGGGAATGGTCATGCGGCGCAGCCACAGGGCTACTCCGCTTGCGTGAGTCGCTGTGGCTTGAGGCGCATCGTCCGTTCGTTGATATTCCGCTTCAACGACCGCTGTTGGTGGGATAGTGCAGCCGTCATTCCGAGACACCGACGATTCGCGGAGTAAAGAGCCAACGGTTGGCAAAGGCGATCCACGAAGAAAGGCCCCCATGCGATTCCTGATAACCGGCGGTGCGGGCTTCATCGGGTCCCATCTCAGCGATCTGCTGGTCGAGCATGGACACACGGTGCACGTGCTGGACGACCTTTCGACGGGTGCTATCGAGAATATCCGCCACCTCAAGCACCGTCCCGGCTTCGAGTACACGATCGGATCCGTCGAGGACCACTCGGTGGTGGCCGAGCTGGTCGACGAGGCTGAGATCGTGGTTCATCTGGCCGCCGCGGTGGGCGTCACTCTCATCGTCGAGAGCCCGGTACGTGCCATCGAGACCAACGTGCACGGCACCGAGGTCGTGCTCGCGCACGCCAACAAGAAGAAGAAGCCGGTGCTGATCGCCTCCACCAGCGAGGTGTACGGCAAGAGCCGTGCCCTTCCGTTCAGGGAGGACGGGGACATGCAGATGGGCGCCACCGACATGGGCCGCTGGGCCTACGCCTGCTCGAAGGCGATCGATGAGTTCTTGGCGATGGCCTACTGGCGCGAGCGCGGGCTGCCCACCATCGTCGTGCGCCTCTTCAATACGGTAGGGCCCCGCCAGACGGGGAGCTATGGCATGGTGGTGCCAAGGCTTGTGGGTCAGGCCCTCGCCGAGGAGCCGCTCACCGTCTACGGCGACGGCCACCAGAGTCGCTGCTTCTGTCACGTGGCCGACGTCGTCCAGGCCCTCTTTGGCCTGATGACGGAGGAGAGCGCCTACGGCAATGTGTATAACGTCGGCGCCACCAGTGAGATCTCGATAATCGAATTGGCCAAGCGGGTCATCGAGTTGACGGGGTCTGGCTCTGAGATCTCCATGATTCCCTACGACGAGGCCTATGGTGAGGGTTTTGAGGACATGTACCGTCGCGTGCCTGACATCGCCAAGGTTCAGGCGCTCATCGGGTGGAGCCCCACTCGCGTGCTGGACGACATCGTCGGAGACGTGGTCGAGCATCAGCAAGGCGCGGCGCCGGTCGCACATCCGCGGCCGGTCGTGGCGAACGCAGTGGGCGAGGGGCCGGCCTAGATTCACCTCATGCAAGCGGTCGTCTGGTATGTGAATACCAGCCCCTATGCCGTGGGCGGCTCCGGTCCCGTGTGGTTCCCCGGCCGTGCCGGTTCGACCAGGTTCTGCCGGGGTCTTGTCCTATGGATCCCTTGCCGCACTTCTCGCGGTTGGTCTGCTTCGGCCGTCCTCGGCATGCTCCATAGCGCAATATAGCATTGTATAGTCGATATTGCTATATATGCCTATAAAAGATTAGAAGGCGTGAGGACGTGAAGCGAAGCACAGGCACCTACAACCCCTACACTCCCGATTCGGGAGTCCGACCGCAAGCGCTGAGCGGTCGCGACACCGAGCTCGCCCATCTCGCCAGCGTCATCTCGCAACTTGCGGCGGGCGGCACCGAGCGTCACGTTCTCATCACAGGTCTTCGCGGTGTGGGCAAGACCGTGCTTCTCAACGAGTTCGAGATGATGTGTCAAGAAGCCGGTTGGCCGGGGGAGACCAAGGAGGTTGGACGCGCCACCTCACTCGCCACCCTCATAGGACGGACAACTCGCAAGGCGCTTCTACAGATGAGCGCCAAGAAGCGCACGGGAGATATGCTCCGTAGGGCCCTCGGTGCGCTAAAGGCGTTCGAGGTGACCACTGGTGAGGTGTCCTTCAAGCTCGATGTCGCCGCCGCCGTTGGTGTCGCGGACTCCGGTGATCTCGCTGAAGATATGCGTGATCTGTTTGTGGCGGTTGGAGAGGCGGCGCAGGAGGCGGGACTCGGCTTCGCGCTCATCCTGGACGAGATTCAGAACTTGAGCCGGGACGATTACGAGGCTCTCATTATGGCCCTCCACCGGGCCAAGCAGCGACGCCTGCCTGTCGCTTTCGTGGGCGCCGGCTTGCCGCTCATCCCGTCATTGACGGTCGAGGCCAAGTCCTACGCCGAGCGAATGTTCGTGTACCCGTCCATCGGAGAGCTCCCAAATGCGCCCGCACGCGAAGCTCTCATCCTGCCGGCAAAGCAACAAGGTGTCGCGTGGGAGGAGGACGCCGTTGGCGAGGTTCTGGCCTACACCGAGGGTTACCCTTACTTCATCCAGGAGTACGGACGGCGCGCATGGGCGCTGAAGACCGGTAGCCGCATCACGCTACAGGACACCAAAAACGCCAGGGTGCTTGTCGAGGCGGATCTCGACGAAAGCTTCTTCGAGGGACGCATCGGACGGCTTACGCACTCTGAGACAGTCTACGTGGGCGCCATGGCCGCACTCGGAGACGGACCGCGGTCGGGATCCGCGGTTGCAAAGCTACTCAACCGTAAGTCAACCTCGTTGTCGCCGGTTCGTGACGAGCTGATGCGCAGTGCTGTCATCTACTCTCCGAGGCGGGGTCTTGTGGACTTCACAGTCCCGCACTGCGCCGCGTTCGTTCGCCGCCGTTATCAGATTCCGCCAGGGTAGTCGGACACCACGCCCGCGGGTGATGTAGCGGTCTGACCTTGACAAGAGCTCGGGGGTGGGACGCTGCTCGGGTGGGAAGCCTCGCCGTTGGGGCCAGATGGGATGTCGATACCCAGCCCTGGCCAGGCAGCCGAGCATCGCCGGTTGCTCCGCCATCTGAGGGGCCAAATCGACCCGTATCTTCGCGAGCGTCACGGTCCCCATGCTGGATAAGCGTCCGTGAGCACTGCCCTACATGACGGTCCTCCGAGTCGGAAACGTTACGAGAAGTCCTTGTATCTTGTTTCTGACTTCGTTGGCACGCGATGCGGGGTCAATCCTCGCGCCCTGACAGGGCTCTCGCTCTCCCCGGGTCGCCCCATTTAAGTCCCCGGCGACAACGAAAGGATCACCAGCGCCCGTCGGTTTTGCGCTAGGGCGCCCTCCTGGCATCGTTGCTTGCGATGGTGCGTGCCGGTCAAGCCCAGCGCGCGATCCGATGCCCACTGGTTTGAGCGGCGGACAGGAACCTCCAAAGTGCGACGGTCACGATTAACGACGGCTCATCCGATAAGTCCCATCCAATGGCATACAAGCAAGCCTTGGTGTAGTATTCTGTCAGGCCGACTGGTTGCGAAGAGGGCACATCGGGCATGGATGGTAGATGGGGTCGGAGGGAGTGACTTGAGCGATGGCTAATCGCCGGACCAAGCTCCAAAAGCGAGAGTGGTTGCGCGGCGGGTCCGCCTCGATGCGTGGAGTTCTGCTCGGCCTCGTGCTCGAGCGTCCCGGACACGGCGGCGATCTCGCCAACCGCATGCTCGTGCGTCTCGGTGAGACCTGGCGCGTGGATACCAACGACGCCTACCGCCTGCTCGAGCAACTCGAGCGCGAGGAGTTGATGGTCTCGCGCGAGGAACCGCGCAAGAACAACGTTCGGCGCACGATGATCGTGTACCACCCCACCCCCAAGACCTCGCATGCCTTGACTCTCTGGATGGAGACCCTGCTTCCACGCGAGCCCGTGCGCTTCGGGTTGCACGCCAAGCTCGCGGTCGCGCGTCCCCAGGACGCCTCGCGCTTGATGGTCGCGTTGCGCGACTACGAGCAGAAGTGTCTCGCGCTGGCCCAACTCGTTACCCCCAACGGCGGGGCGCAGCGCTCATGGGCGGCGCTCTACATGGATTGCACCCGCGAAGCCGTCTATACGCAGCTGCGGGCCGAGATAGATTGGGCCGCGGCCGCCCGCGACCGGATCGCCGAGCACGCGAGGCGTCAGCCGCCCAGATGACGTCACTGTTGCGCATCCGCGACGTCAGCAAGACATACCCCGATGGAAGCGGCGACGTAGCCGTCTTTGAGAACGCGTCGCTTGAAGTGAGCGCCGGCGCGCATGTCGGCGTCTACGGGAGGCGTCGGTCTGGCAAGTCCACCCTGATGCGCATCGCCGCCGGCATCGACCGTCCCGACGCGGGCACTGTCATTTTCGACGGCCACGACCTCACTCGCATCTCGGGCAGCGCGCATGCCCACCTGTTGCGCTCGCGCCTGGCCTTCATCGCCAACAGCGATTGGCGTCCCAACCCGGGCGAAAGCATCGTCCAGCACCTCGCCGTGTCGCTCGGTGGGGACGGGCGTACCGTCGGTGAGGCCGAACGCCGGGCGCTGCGAGAGCTCGACCTCGTGGGTTTCAACGCCGTGCGAGCCCGTTCGATGGCAAGCCAACTGTCGATGGTGGATCGCACACGCGTGATGCTCGCACGGGCGCTCGCCCGCGAGCCCGTGCTGATCGTCGTCGACGATCCTGTTCTCACACCCAGCACCAGCGAGCGCGACAGCATCTACAGGCTGCTGCGCGTCCTCGCATGCGAACGTGGCGCCGCGCTGCTGGTCGCCTCCGACGACCTTCCCGCCCTGCAGGGCTTCGATGTTCTGATGTCGATCTCCGCTCGCGAACTGTGCTCGAGCGAGGGTATGGCCACGATCGTCCCGTTCCCCACATCGCCACTCATCGGCCCCGTTCGCGACACCGGCTCATGAGCGCGCTCGAGTTGCGCAACGTCGTAAAGCACTATCCGAGCGGGGGCGAGACGGTGCGAGCGGTGGATGGCGTATCGCTTGAGGTCCTGCCAGGGGAACTTGTGGCTCTCTATGGTCCCAGCGGCTCTGGCAAGACCACACTATTGCTGCTCGCCGCGGGTCTAATGGAGCCCGACAGCGGAAACGTGCTGTTTCACGGTCGCGATGTCGGCGGAATGTCCTCTCGTGAGAGCGCTCGCTACAGACTGCGCGACGTGGGCTTCATCTTTCAATCGTTTCACCTCATGCCGGGAGCCTCGGCGCTCGAGAACGCACTCATTAAGTTGCCGGTCGCCGGACACACCGTGCGAGAGGCGCGTGAGTTGACGATCCCCTGGCTGGAGCGTGTCGGCCTCGGCGAGCGGTTCGAGCATCGGCCCGAGCAACTCTCGATGGGTGAGCGCCAACGAGTTGCCATCGCACGGGCACTCGTCGGCGAGCCGCGGCTGTTGCTCGCCGATGAGCCCACCGGCAACCTCGATACAGCGCGTACGCGTGAGATCCTCGCACTGTTGCGCGACGTCTGTCATGAGGGTCGCATTCCTGGGCTGCTCGTCACTCATGATGCCGACGCGATCTCGTTTGTAGATCGCACGCTGACCCTTCGCGACGGGCGCGCGGTCGACGGTGTCGAGGCCGAGCTGGCTTCGCTCTCCTCGTGAGCCATCGCGCCAACCCCAAGATCCTCGGGGTGAGGGTCACGATGCTGTTGTTCCTATACCGCCGCCGTTTGCGCGCCCACCCCGTGCAGGAACTGCTCGCCGGCGCGGGTATCGCGGTGGGCGTCGCGCTCGTGTTCGGCGTGCTGCTTGCCAATGCCAGCCTCACGGGCTCGGTCGCTCAACTCGTCCATGGCCTTGCTGGCTCCGCACGTTACGCGCTCGTGTCCCGCTCTCCCATGGGATTCCCCGAGCGACTCACCGACACCGTCAGAAAACTGCCCGGCGTGCAGCTCGCCACACCGGTTCTACGTCAGAACATGACGATCACGGGTCCTCATGGAAGTCGGGCGATCCAGTTGATCGGCGTCTCGCCGAGTCTGGCCTCGCTGGGCGGCATAGCCCAGCAGGAGCTTGGCAACGGCGCCGTACTGCTATCCGGGGGGCTCGGTCTGCCCTCAGGTGTTGCGAGCACGATCGGCGCTCGCAGGGGCACGACCGTGAGCGTCCTCAGTAACGGTTACGTGCACTTCGAGCATGTGGGAGCCGTCATAAACGGCGACGCGGTCAAAGTACTCGCGGGCTGTCCCGTGGCGGTTGCGCTGTTGCCCGTCGCACAACGCCTCGCCGAACGACGGGGGAGTATCACCGAGCTATTGATTGAGCCTCGTGCGGGCCGCGCTGCGCTTGTGGCGCGTGAGTTGCGTGCTCTTGCCCACGGGCGCCTGGATGTGGAGCCGGCCGACAATGAACTGCGCCTCCTCTCCCAAGCCACGAAGCCCAATCGTCAATCGACTGCCCTGTTCTCGGCGATCGGCGTGATGGTCGGCTTCCTGTTGGCGCTCAACGCGATGCTGCTCACCGTGCCCGAGCGGCGTCGTTTCATTGCCGAGCTGCGCATGCAGGGTTACGACCCGCGCCAGATCATCATGTTGCTCAGCTTCCAAGCGGTCATGCTCGGGCTTGTCGCCTCGTTGGTGGGCGTTGCGGTCGGCGACATCCTCTCGCGAACCGTCTACCACCATGTGCCCGCATACCTCAGTGTCGCCTTCCCGATCAGCACCGAGCAGTCCCTGCATGTGGGCGTTGTATTGCTCGCCGTCGCCTGCGGGATGCTCGCCACTGTGCTCGCCTCGCTCTCACCGGTGCTCGACCTGCGACCGGGTAGATCGGCCGACGCCGTCTTTCGAGAAGCGCAGGGCTCCGGAGAGCTCATCCGCTCGAGCACCTACCTGCGCACATCGATCGCCGGTGTGGCCTTGATCGCGCTGGTCGGCGCATCCGTTGCGCTCGCACCCGGACTCACGATCTTTGGCGGCGTCGTGCTTGCTCTGGCGACGGTATGCCTGATGCCGGCGGCGCTCACGATGACGGTGCGGTTGCTTCGGCGGGTGGCCGAGCGCAGCCGCAGTGGGGCGGTGATCGTCGCGGTGTCCGAGTTGCGCGCAACGACCACGCGCTCGGTGGCCCTCGCCGCAATTGCCGGGCTCGCGGTCTATGGAGGGGTGTCCATCGGCGGCGCCCGCAACGATCTGCTGAGGGGGATCGATAGGGCGATCGTCCAGTATCACGCCACAGCGGACATTTGGGTGACGGGCTCGGCGAACGTGTTTAACACCGACGGCTTCACAGCCCCGAGCACCGCCATGCTCGCGCGAGCGAAGGGAGTGAGATCGGTCCAGATCTACCAAGGTACGCTTGCCGACGTAGGCGGCCGTCGCCTATGGGTTCGTGCCCGAGCCCCCGGGGATTCGACGATGCTTGAATCCAGCCAACTCCTCAGCGGTGACTTCACCCGTGCCGATGCGCTCATCCGTCGGGGCGGGTGGGCGGCTGTGTCAAATGGCTTTGCCGGAGAATCCCACCTGAGGGTGGGAAGCGCCTTCGAGTTGCCCACGCCTTCTGGCATGACCCGTCTGCGTGTGGCTGCGATCACCACAAACTCCGGCTGGCCGGGCGGGACGCTTACGCTCGCAAGCACCGACTACCGTCGCGCTTGGCAAACAACCCAAGCATCCGCTATTGAGATCAAGCTGCGTCCCGGCGTCAGCATGGCGGCGGGACGCCGCTCGGTCCGAGCGGCGCTCGGCTCGCGCGTCGGACTGTCGGCACACAGCGCCAAGGACCGCGTGGGGGAAGCTGAGGTGAGCGCCCAACAGGGATTGCACACGCTCAGCGAGATTTCCACTCTGCTTCTGATCTCTGCGGCGTTGGCCATCGCCGCGGCGCTGAGCGCCACCGTGTGGCAGCGTCGCACGAGGTTGGCCTCCATGAAGATTCAGGGCTACCACCCCGGACAGCTGTGGCGTGGACTGCTGCTTGAGAGCGGGGTGATGCTTGGGGTGGGATCGACCGTAGGGGCTCTTGTGGGTGTTTATGGCCATGCGCTTGCGGGTCGCTGGCTGACACTCGCCACCGGTTTCCCTGCCCCGTTCTCACTCGGAGCGGCACAGGTCTTTCTCACTCTTGCGCTTGTCAGCGCGATCGCACTCGTCGTGATCGCACTGCCGGGGCTGGCGGCGGCGCGTGTCTCCCCAGGCGTCAGTTTGCAGGAGTGATCGAGTCCGACGTGGGTTGCCGCGGTCTCAAATTAGACCCCCGTGGTTCAGGTGATACACAAGAGCGGACTTTGTTTGGCCGCGGACTTTGTGTGTACTGCTCGCCGTTACTGGCTGAGTGTCTTTCCGCGCGTGGCGCGGGAGGTGTACAGAGGACGAGCTCTCGCCACACGCATCCCCGACCCGGCGTTGCGCCGGCTTGCGCTCGAGGCGCTCGATGAGAAGCGGGGCAATCTGGAGGGCGCCGCCGCTTTTGGAGCGATCGTCTCACCAGAGAGTCGCCCGTTCGTCGTACGCGCGCTTGTGGCATTCCAAGCGATGTGCGACTACCTAGACTTGGTCTCCGAGCAGCCGTGTGGCGACCCGGTCGCCAACGGGTACCGACTGCACGAAGCGCTGATTGTCGCCACCACGCCCGGCGAGCCCCACCGCGACTACTACACCCACCATCCCCATGGAGACGATGGTGGTTATCTGAGGATGTTGGTCGACGCCGCGCGCGTTGCCCTCTCGGCGTTGCCCTCGCTTTCCTCGATCGGTGAGCCGATCGTCCGCGCCGCCGAGCGGATCGCGGTATATCAGAGCTTCAATCATGGCGATGCGCGGGGCTCCTATGAGCCGTTCGAACGGTGGGCCGAGCAGGCAACCGTCGCCCACTCGGGCCTCCAACCGTGGGAGACGGCGGCGGGCGCGGGCTCGACGCTGACGGTATTGGCGTTGATCGCGTGTGCGGCAGATCCCATGCTTCTCAGGTCCGACGCCCAGGATGTCGAGAACGCGTACTTCCCGTGGATCGGCTCGCTCCACTCACTGCTCGACAGTCTTGTCGACCACGAAGAGGATCTCGCCGCGGCCGGGCGCGCGCTTGTGGGGTATTACTCCTCCCCCCTCGACGCGGCCGCTCGCATGCGCACGATCGCGGCCGAGGCGCTGCGCCGTGCCGTGGCGCTTCCCGGGGGCAGACGCCATGCGCTGATCGTGGCTTCCATGACGAGCTTCTACATCTGCGAGATCCACCGCTCGACCTCTCCCCAAGCGCAACTCGTAGGGATGTCCGTGCTGGACGCCATCGGCTGCCTGGCGACGCCGACCATGGCGATTCTCGGAGCCCGCCGCAGGTTGCGAGGAATAACCGAATCGAGGCCAGGGCCCAGTCGGGTTTCTGTAGGCCCCTCGCTCCCACCATCTTGAAAGTCAAGTACCTGACTTTCCTCTATTCGTCGTGAGGCCGAGAAGCGACTATCCGTGTGTCGCGAGCCCGAAGCCCATTCGGTCCCGTTGCCCCCCCCGGGGGGGGCGGGCCCGTCCGCAAACGCCGAGCACTCGCGTTTGTGGGCGGGCCTGTGGTTCGTGTCGACCCGTGGTTCGTGTCGACCCCCGTGGTTCGTGTCGACCCGTGGTTCGTGTCGACCCGTGGTTCGTGTCGACCCGTCGTTCGTGTCGACCCGTCGTTCGTGTCGACCCGTCGTCCCGTCTGCCTGCCGGCCCGTCGTCCATCGCCTCGGCTCGTGTGCAGAGCGCGGCGGGCCGTGAGCGCCCGCGAGGACTCTCGCAAGCTCGGCTGGGTAGTCTGACCACACTTGGGCCTCCTGTGAGCGGGCCCGGGTACCCAGCCGATGCAAACACTCCCCACGCGCATCCCAGGCCCCGTCCTGATCGAACCGTCCGTGTTCGCGGACGAGCGCGGCTTCTTCGCGGAGACCTACAGGCGCGAGTGGCACGCAGGCGCCGGTATTCCGGACAGCGACACGTTCATCCAGGACAACCACTCTCGCTCCTCCAGGGGGGTGGTTCGCGGCATGCACTTCCACGTCGGCGCGGGCGTAGCCAAGCTCGTGCGGTGCGCCCGTGGGCAGATTCTCGACGTGGTCGTCGATCTACGCCGAGGCTCTCCCACCTACGGCGAATGGGAGGGGCACGAGCTCGACGACGAGTCGATGCGCATCCTGTATGTGCCTGTCGGGTTTGCGCACGGCTTCTGCGTGCTCAGCGACGTGGCCGACGTCATCTACAAGCAGACGGCCTACTACGACGCGGCGCTCGAGCGTGGCATCGCCTGGGACGATCCGGACGTGGCGGTGCATTGGCCGCTGCCGCTCGAGGAGTTGGCGGTCTCGGCCCGCGATAGCACGGCACCCGCTCTGCGCGAACTCGCCGCGGAGCTGCCGTTCGAGTATCGCCGCCCTACAACTCGGTGACCAGCAGGCGGTAGCCGAGATCGAGCTCCTCGCGCTCGAGGATGTCGCGGTTGCGCTCCTCCCAGAGGCCGCTGTTGAGATCCTCGGCGAGCTCGTCGAGACCGTCGAGCAGTCGTGAGGCGCCGGGGAGATGGAAGGTGGACATGTCGGCGCGCACCCGCTCGTCGAGGTATGCCCCGGGCCGGCGCCAGTAGGCCGCCAGGAAACCGTCCTCACAGTCGTGCGGGATCGGCACAGGCTCGAGGAGGACCTCGTCGCCGGTGGCCACACACTGCTCGTCGATCGCCGGGAAGCGCGCGTAGTCAAGGCGCGCGAGCTTGGGCAGATAGTCGCGCAACAGCCAGAAGCGCTCGGCGCTGGAGCGGTCGTAGGTGAATATCACCACGCGCTTGCGAGCCACTCGCCGCAGCTCCTGCACGCCGACCCGCCAGTCGGCCCAGTGATGAAGTGTGAGGCATGCCATCGCCGCGTCGACGCTGTCGGCCTCGAGCGGCAGGCTCTCGGCGTGCCCTCTGATCGCCGGCGCGAGCTCGGGCGCTCGCCGGGCGATCGTCTCTTGCGATGGGTCGATCGCCAGCACATCGCGGTCGGGCGGCTCGTAGGCGCCCGCGCCGGCGCCCACGTGGACGATCGTTTGCGCGTCGCCCAGCGCCTCGTGAATCCGGCTGGCAATTCGCGGGTCCGTTCGTCGGGTTGACGTGTATTCGAGCCCCGTCTCGTCGTGTGGGCTACCTCGAAGGTTGCGGATGAGATTCATGATCAAGTTATCGAACGTTTCCGCGCCATTGTCGAAACTCCTGCCCGTCGGTTACATGGAAACGTGCGATTCGCTGTAGAGGGCCGCGGCGCGGCCTGAAGGCAGGATAGTTCCAGGCGCACGAAAGTCGAGGGTATTTACTTGAAAATCGACAGGCGCGGCATCCAGGGTCATGGGCGCACTTCGGTCAACGCTTATACAGCCAAGCCACCCGGAGCGCGATAGCTTGAAGCGCACGGAAGACGTGTAGGGCGACCGCATGGAGCCTTACGGAGCCGAGCGATCCCGTCTTGAGATTCGTTGTGCGAGCGAGCCAGCTTGAAGACCCACCGGTCCGTCGATGTAATGCTTAGGGCTCATGCTCAAGCGTTTGAGAGTCGTGCGTCGCCGGGTGAGCCAATTCACGCTCACCCCCGGCCAATACGCCACGGCGGCATATGCCGCGGTGGCGGCGTTCACGCTGATCGTGCTCAGCGGAGCCGCGGTGAGGCTGACGGGTTCGGGGCTCGGATGCCCACGCTGGCCGCGCTGCTACGGCAAGGTCTATCCACCGCTCGACACTCATGCGCTGATCGAGTTCTCCAACCGTATGGTCACGATCCCCGTGACGATCGCCGCATTCGCCGCATTCGCGCTCGCTTTCCGTCGCAGGCCATACAGGCGCGACCTCGTGTGGTTGAGCGCGCTGCTCCCGCTGGGAGTCCTTGCCCAGGCTGTGCTCGGCGGGCTTACCGTGCGTGGCGCGCTCGACTACGGCTGGGTGATGGGCCACTTCGCCCTCTCCATGCTCGTGCTCGCGGCGGCTGTAGCACTCGCGTGGCGCGCGGGCCGATCGCCGATCGACCACGAGTCTGACCAGTCCCCAAGAGTGGCCGACCGCACGCTGGTGTTGGGCGCCCGCGCGACGGTTGTGCTTGGCGGCTTGACGATCTTCGCCGGGACTGCCGCGACGGCCACAGGTCCCCATGCCGGCGGCTCGCCAGGACAGCGCATCAACCGCCTCAGCTTCGACGGGAAGAGCACGATGGATTTCGTGATCCACCGCCACGGAGAGATCGCGCTTGCCTTTGGGCTCGTCGCATTCGCCGTGTGGCTGCTCGCTCATCGGCGCCACGCCGATCCGCTCGTGCGACGCTCCGCGGCGGCCACCTGCCTGCTGATCGCCTTGCAGGGACTGGTTGGCCTGGATCAGTACAAGACGCATCTCCCCACCGAGCTCGTGTGGGTGCACGTGAGCCTGGCCTCGCTCACGTGGGTCTCGGTGCTGTGGACCGCGCTCGCCGCCGGGAGCTTGCACCCGCATGTTGTGCGCTCTGAGGAGCCTCAAGCGCCCGAGAATCAGGCGTTTTCAGCATATTCCCCGGAAATAGGGGCCTGAAATGCGGGAAAGCGGCGCCCGTGGGCGTATAAACGTCCTTGCCACCCGTTAGCCTGGCCACAGCAACGACACTCGAGAAGGGACTGCCATGACAAAGAACGAGCTAGCTGATGGGGTCGCGCAACGCACGGGCTTGGCGGGAACGCAGGCTCGGCAGGCGCTGGAGGTGGCGATCGACTTGATCTCCGACGAGCTGGCGTCCGGCGGTGAGGTCGCTCTTGCCGGGTTCGGCAAGTTCAGCGTCAGCGACCGCGCGGCGCGTGAGGGACGCAATCCCTCGACGGGCGAGACGATCAAAATCGCCGCGAGCAAGGCCGCCAAATTCTCGGCGGCAAGCGCGCTGAAGAAGCGTCTGAACTAGCACCGCGCCGACCCGCACAGGAGCAGGTGGACATCGAGCAGCGGCGAGCCCGTCGTGAGGCGCGTCGGCGTGAGCATGCGCGCCGACGGACACGGGGGCTCGCCGCCGCGGCGGTGCTCGTAATCGCCGCGCTGCTCACGGCCATCCTGGTCAACTCCGGGAGCTCGTCACGGTCGGCCTCGCAAAGCGACTCCTCAGGTCTGACCGGCGCCGGTGTCGGTAGCGGCGCTCGGGTCTCCTCGAGCTCGAACGGTGTCAACACAGCAGGCTCTTCGACGGGGGCGAGTCGCAACTCGAGTGCCGGCACGGCCGGGACCGCGATCGGCACGCCTGGCACAGAGCCGGTGCCGATCCTGATGTACCACGTCATCAATCCGCCGCCCCCCGGCGCGAAATTCCCAGGGTTGTATGTCCCGTCCGAAGAGTTCGCCGCGCAGATGCGTGCGCTCGCTACGGCCGGCTTTCACGCGGTGACGATGGACCAGATGCTTGCCAACTGGACGCGCGGAACGCCGCTGCCGGGCGGCAAGCCGATCGTGGTGAGCTTCGACAATGGCTACCAGTCGCAACTCACACAGGCGCTGCCGGTACTGCGCAGGCTCGGATGGGTCGGTGTCGAGAACATCCAACTCACCGGCCTGCCGCCCTCGCAGGGCGGTCTCAGCCGGGCGCAGGTCTCCGAGCTTGTGGGCGCCGGGTGGGAGCTCGACACGCAGGGGATCAGTCACGCCGACCTGGTCTCGCTCGCCCCCGCCGCCCTACGCGAACAGGTGGCGGTGGCGCGAGCAGAGGTGCGGCGCCGCTACCACGTGCCGGTCAACTGGTTCTGCTACCCCTCGGGCCACTACAACGCGACCGTCGTCGCCGAGGTGAAGGCCGCCGGCTATGTCGGCTCCACCACCGTTGTTCCCGGCTGGGCTCGGCCCGGCGAGGACCTCTACCGGCTGCCGCGCCTGCGAGTGCTCGGTGGCACCAGCCCGCGGGCCCTGCTCGACCAGATCGCCGCCGTGCGCTTGAACTCCGCCCCGCCCAGCACCTACGGACCGGGCGGATGAGGCTGCTTGCCAGCCCGCGCCGCGCACGAGGGCCCGGGTGCCGCGAGCAGACACGTACATCGTCGGCTGGGAGGGGAGAAGCCCGGACTGGTGAGCTGGGGACGCGGGTGGGGAGCGGATCGATAGGATGCCACCGATGAATTCCGTGCCCGGATGGGGCTCATGGAACCTCGATCCCCTGGCGATCCTTGCGCTGGTTGGCGCATCGGTCGTCTATGCCCGCATGTACCGGCGCGCGTCCTCCCGCTCCTCGGCTCTGGGAGCCGGCCACTGGGCGCCCTATGCGTCCGGCATTGCGGTGCTCGCGGTGGCGCTGCTGTCGCCGCTGGATGCGATCGGCGACAAATGGCTTCTGTCCGCGCACATGCTCCAGCACGTGCTCCTCTCGGATATCGCCCCTGCATTGATCGTGCTCGGGCTGCGCTCCCCTGTGCTGCCGCTCGGCCTGACTCCCTCGGCGCTGCGAGCGGTGGCGCCAGGCGGACGTTCCGGTCGTGTGCTCTCGCTCCTGACCTCCCCGTGGGTGGCGATCCCGCTGTGGGCGACGGCCACATGGATGTGGGCGATACCCGCCACGTTCGACTTCGCCGCCCAGCATGCTCTCGTGCACGTGCTCGAGCACGCCACGCTGTTCTACACGGGTCTCGCACTGTGGTGGCTGATCGTCGACCCGCTTCCGCGGGCGCGCCTGCGACCCAACGGCGAGCGGCTCGCGCTGCTCGGCTTCACTCGACTGGCGTCCGCCGCGATCTGCGTGCCGCTCACCTGGATGACAAGCACCCAGTACTCGCTCTACGCGAGCGCCCCGCGCGGCTTCGGCATCTCCGCACTGGCCGACCAACAACTCGCGGGCGCCTCCATGTGCTTCATCGAGTTCCTCGTCTTCGGCATCGCCTTCGCCGCGGTCTTCGTCAGCATGCTCTCCCGCGACGAGTCGCGCGTGGCGCTCGCCGAGCACGCCGCGGGTCACTGAGCCATCGCCTATCAAGCGCTGGTTCTGCCAGCGAGCCTCTGAGCCGCGAGAGTCAAGCGAGGACGCAGGGAGCGAAGTGTGCTCTGCACACGAGCGACTGAGGACGCAGTATCGCGCCGACTATCGCGGCTCAGCCGCAACCGGTGTTGTTGCCGCAGGAAGAACATGTGTAGCAGGAGCCCGTGCGCTGCATCATGCCTCCGCACTGGTTACATGCCGGTCCCAGGTCAAGACCCTGAAGCCGGGCGGGCACGACCGGCGGAGAGTCGGTGAGCGCGGTGCTCGCCGCCGCGCTCATGCCCGCGCCGGCGTTCGCCTCGGGTCCGGCGGTGTCGGATGAGCTCATCGACTGAGCAGCCTCCTGGGCCGCCTTGCGGGCTCGTACCTCGGGCGTGAGGATGCCGAGCTCCTCCTGGGCGTCGGTGTCCAGGAAGCGTGAGGCGAGCCAGCGCATGATGTAGTCGGGCATCGACTTGGCGAATGGGATCTCCGGATTGCCGGTGATCCCCTCCGGCTCGAAGCGCATGTAGCTGAACTTTTGCACCAGTGTTTCGAGCGGCACCCCGTACTGCAGCGCGATCGAGATGGCGGTGGCATAAGAGTTCATCATGCCTCTGAGCGTCGATCCCTCCTTGCCGATGTCGGTCAGGAAGATCTCCCCGACGGTGCCGTCCTCGTACATGCCGGCGGTGATGTATCCCTCGTGGCCTCCGATCGAGAACTTGTGCGTGATCGACTGGCGCTCGCGCGGCATGCGCTTGCGACGTGGCCCGGCCTCGGCGAGCGCCTTGGCGACGGCCGCGTCCACGATCGCGTTGACGTCGGCAGGCGCCGCCTTGCTCTTCTGGGCATCGGTGCGCAGCGCCTGCGCCGTCTTCGACCCGTCGCGGTAGATCGCAAGCGCCTTGATCCCCAAGTGCCACGCCTGGGTGTAGGCGTCGGCGATGTCCTCGATGGTGGCGTCCTCGGGCAGGTTCACGGTCTTTGAGATGGCTCCGGAGATGAACGGCTGTACCGCGCCCATCATCTTCAGGTGGCCCATGTGCGAGATCGCGCGCTCGCCGACCGCCACGTCGAACACGGGCATGTGCTCCTCGGCCAGCGCCGGCGCTCCCACGATCGTGGCGTGCTCTGCCAGATGGGCCTCGATCTGCTCGACCTGCTGCTCTGTGTAGCCCAGCGTCGCGAGCGCGAGTGGCACGGTGCGGTTGACGATCGTCATCTGCCCGCCGCCCACGAGCTCCTTGAACTTGACGAGCGAGAAGTCGGGCTCGACGCCCGTGGTGTCGCAGTCCATCAGGAACGAGATCGTCCCGGTCGGGGCGAGCACGGTGGCCTGGGCGTTGCGGTAGCCGAACCGCTCGCCGAGCTCCACCGCCTGCTCCCACGAGCGCCGGGCGGCGTCAAGGAGCTCCGTGTCCGCGCACGCCGACTCGGGGATCGCGCGGGAGGCGTCGCGGTGCATGCGCATCACGCTGTTGTGCTCCTCGCGGTTCTCCTCATAGCGCTCATACGGGCCGATCGCCGCCGCTACGCGAGCCGACTCGCGGTAGGCGCGACCGGTCATCAGAGCGGTGATCGCGGCGGCCGTGCCCCGGCCCCGATCGGAGTCGTAGGGCATGCCGTTGCTCATCAGGTAGGCGCCGAGGTTGGCGTAGCCAAGGCCGAGCTGGCGGAAGGCGCGCGCATTGACGCCGATCTCCTCGGTGGGGTAGCTCGAGGGCCCCACGACGATCTCCTGCGCGAGCAGCACGACGTCGACGGTGTGCTCGAATGACTCCACGTCGAAGGTGCCGTCCGGGCGGCGGAACTTCATCAGGTTCAGCGAGGCGAGGTTGCAGGCGGAGTCGTCCACGTGCATGTACTCGCTGCACGGGTTCGACGCGTTGATGCGGCCGCTGTTGGGGGAGGTGTGCCACTGGTTGATGGTCGTGTCGTACTGCACTCCCGGGTCCGCGCAGCGCCAGGCGGCCTCGGCGATCTCGCGCATAAGCTCGCGAGCGCGGACCGGCTCGCCCACGGGCTTGCCCGTGGCGCGGGCCGTCAAGTGCCACTCTCCGTCCTCTTCCACAGTTCGCATGAACTCGTCGGTGACCCGTACCGAGTTGTTGGCGTTCTGGTACTGGATCGACTTGAACCCCTCCCCGTCGATCGACATGTCAAAGCCGGCGTCGCGTAGGGCTTCGGCCTTGTCCTCCTCCTTGGCCTTGCACCAGATGAACTCGCGGATGTCGGGATGGTCGACGTCGAGCACCACCATCTTCGCCGCGCGTCGCGTCTTGCCACCGGACTTGATCGTGCCCGCCCAGGAGTCCGCTCCACGCATGAACGACACGGGGCCCGAGGCGGTGCCACCCTTTGCCAGGGGCTCCATCGAGCCGCGGATGTTCGACAGGTTGATGCCCGAGCCCGAGCCCCCACGGAAGATGTTGCCCTCCTTGGTGTTCCACTCGAGGATCGACTCCATCGTGTCATTTACTGACAGTATGAAACACGCACTACATTGAGGGCTCTCCTCGAAGCCGACGTTGAACCACACCGGGGAATTGAACGCCGCCATCTGGTGCAACAGGATGTGTGTGAGCTCCGCCTCGAACGCGTCGGCGTCCTCCTCGGAAGCGAAGTAGGCGCGCTCGCGGCCCCACCCGGCGATCGTGCCGGCCACGCGCCCGATCATCTGCTTGACCGAGCGCTCGCGCTCGGGGTGGCCGATCTGCCCGCGGAAGTACTTCTGGGCGACGATGTTCGTCGCGTTCTGGCTCCAAGTCTTGGGAAACTCGACATCTGCCTGCTCGAAAGCGATGCGGTCGCCGTGGCCGATACGCGCCTCGCGCGACTCCCACTCCACTGTGTCGAAGGGATGCGTATCCGGCGAGGTGAACAGGCGCTTGACGGCCAGCGCCGAGCCGGCCGCTATCTCCTGCTGGATCGTGGGGTGCGGTGTTGAATCCATCGGTCTCATCTCCTCTGCGCCGGCACTGCGCGACGCCCACTCGACTCTGTTCACTTGGGCCGAGCATCCTTGCGCGAGGCTCGGACAGACCGCATGAAACCTCAATTTTAGAGGGATTTTGGGTGTTTGCCGGTTGCGACTGAGGGGGCCGCCCAGCGGCCCCCTCAGTGACCTAGTCGCGCCCAGTCGCTGAACTCAGCCCACGTGGCCGACGCACGGTACGAGGCTTCTCGCAGAGAATGCATAAACGACACGGTCCAGCGTGGTTCGAGCGCGAACCACCGTCCCACTACCCACGCAAGGCAGCCGAGGAGGAGCACCGCGCCGAGAGCGAGCAGCGCGAGCGCCGCCGTGGACAGGTGGGTATGGCGCGGGCT
>JBARJU010000135.1:0-1824 GCA_049800435.1 Solirubrobacteraceae bacterium | reverse complement strand
GGTTGCGACCGTCGCGCTCGACGTTCGTCGTCTCCGCCGGAGCCCGCGTCGCCGAGCCCGTGTCCGCCGGAGCCCATGTCGCCGAGGGCGCCGGAGTCAGCGTCGCCGAGGGCGCTACGGCGAGCGGGCCGCTGGAGCTTGCGCCAGACACGCCCGTCGTCGGCCTGGTGGGACGCCTGCAGCCGTGGAAGGGCCAGGATCGGCTGCTCAGCGCGCATGCTCTCTTGCGACAGCGCGGGCATTCGATCCACACGGTCATCGTCGGCGGCGACGCATACGGACTCTCGCCCGAGTACTCTGCCTCGCTGCCGGCCTTGGTCGATCGCATGGGACTGACCGCCGCCGTCACGATGACCGATCAGGTGCCCGACGCCGGACCGTACATCGAACAGATGGACATCCTCGTCAACGCATCCGACCCCGAGCCGTTCGGGATCGTGCTGCTGGAGGCGATGGCCCGGGGCGTCGCCGTCGTCGCGGTCAACTCGGGCGGGCCCGCCGAGTTCATCGAGCACGGCCGGACCGGCATGCTCGCCAGCTCGGGTCGGCCCGAGGACCTGGCCGACGCGCTGCAGCCGCTGCTGGCCTCACCGGCACTGCGTCGCGAGCTTGGCGAGGCCGGGCGGCGGAGATTCATGCGCGACTTCACCGATGTGGCGCTGCGCGAGCGGTTCTTTGCCCGCATGGAGGAACTTGCGGCCCCCGCGTGAGACATCGGCCGCGCATGCGTGAGCCACGGCGATCACGGTGAAGTGGGATGACGCGGACGCAACCCGAGCGCGATGCCCGCCGTGAGGAGCGCCACGTCACGCTTGTCGCTCACGACGTCGGCTCGGTGGGGGGGATGGAGCGCCAGCTCGCCGAGCTGGCGATCGGGCTGCGTGCGCTCGGCTATGCGGTCATCGTGATCGCGCGCACCTGCGAGCTGCCGCTCGACGCGGGCGTCACGTTTCACCGGGTGCGCGCTCCCAGCCGGCCGTTCCTGCTCGCGTATCCGTGGTTCATGGTCGCCGGCTCGCTCGCGCTCAGGAGACGGCGGCGGGGTTTGGTCCAAGCGACCGGCGCGATCGTGCTCAATCGCGTGGACGTCGTTGCGGTTCACTGCTGCCATCAGGTCTACAGGGCCAAGCCCAGCCGGGCCGGCGCCCTCTTTCGCTGGTATGGACGCCTGCTCGGCGCGATGGCCCGCGCCGGCGAACGCCTGTGCTTTCCGGTCAATCGCCCGTCGGCGGTGGTGTGTGTGTCAGACGGGGTCGCCGCCGAGGTTCGCGAGCACCACCCTCGGCTCTCCGACCGAGTCGTCACGATCCACAACGGCGTGGACACTCGGGCGTTCGCGCCGGGGGTGCGCCGGACCGAGGCCGTATCGCTGCGCGGCGAGCTTGGACTGGCTCCAGAGCGGCTCGTGCTCGCGTTCGTCGGAGCCGCCAGCAAGGGCTTGCGCCTGGTGCTCGAGGCGCTCGTCCACGCGCCCGAGTGGGAGCTGGTTGTGGCTGGGCGCGGGCACATGCTCGGCTATCGGGATCTCGCCGACGCGCTCGGTCTGTCCAGGTCGGTGCACTGGCTGGGAGTCGTGCGTGATGTCCAGGTCGTCTATGAAGTCGCCGACGCGTTTGTGCTGCCCTCGGCCTATGAGACCTTCTCTCTGGTCACCTTCGAGGCCGCCGCGAGCGGGCTGCCGATCGTGGCGACGCCCGTCTCCGGCGTGCGCGAGCTGATCGAGGATGCCCGCAACGGGTTTCTGATCGAGGCCGACTCGGCCGCGATCGCCGAGCGACTGGGCCGCCTCGCCGCCGATCCGGCTTTGAGGGCGCGGCTCGGCGG
>JBARJU010000134.1:0-2370 GCA_049800435.1 Solirubrobacteraceae bacterium | reverse complement strand
GCTGCATCTCGAGCTCGATGCCCCGGGGGCCGTCCTTGAAGTCCACGAGCCTGCCCGCGAGGCCGTCGTGACTCGGCGAGCCGCGCTTGCGTAGCCCGGCGATCTCGACGTCGGCTGCTTCGGTGTGGCCGAGGGGCGGCTCGAAGTGCTCGGAGCGCCAGCGCGCGGTCACCTGGCTCAGCTCCCATGGCCCACGCGCCAGGATCTCGGGCATCTCGTTCGTCGTGGGCTCGGCTCGCGTGGCCATCCCTACAGGCTAGTCATCGGAGTGGCTGGGTTGGTAAAGATACCGCGTCAGATCGCCACGGTCGAGCCTCGGAGGGCGTTGGGGTAGGCATATACACAAAGGGCTGCCCCACGCGCGCGTGGGGCGCCCCGCTTACAGGTTGTCTCCGCCCCCGGTTTTGCGATCGGCTCCGCCCCCTACACTCGCTCTCATCGTGAGCGCCCGTCGACGCAAGCACTGGGGTTGGGGATTCGAGGACGAGCAGCCCTCTCCCGATGAGGTTCGCGCGGCCGCCGGCGGTCTGTCCGCCCACCTCGGCTTCCCATCCGTCGAGATCGAGCAGCCCGTGCGCCTCGAGCAGGTCGAGTTGCCCGCCGCACGTGTGCTCCCGCCCGCGAAGCTCGCCGCGATCTGCTCCACCGACACACATGCACGTGCCTCCCATGCGCTCGGCAAGTCCTACTCGGACGTCGTCAACGGCTTTCGCGGACGCTTCGCGCACGCCCCCGATTTCGTGGCGCGTCCGCGCGACGAGCAGGATGTCGAGCGCCTGCTCGAGTGGTGCGCGGCCGAGCGTGTCGCCGCGATCCCATACGGCGGTGGGACGAGCGTCGTAGGCGGCGTGGAGCCGGTCGTCGATGCCTCCTATAACGGCGCCGTCACAATCGATCTCGGGGCGCTTCGGCGCGTGCTCGAGGTCGACGAGGTTTCGCGTGCCGCCCGTATCCAGGGGGGCGCGACCGGCCCCGACCTCGAGGCTCAGCTCGCCGAGCACGCCCTCACCCTGCGCCACTTTCCCCAGTCGTTCGAGCTCTCCACGCTCGGCGGCTGGGTCGCTACGCGCGCCGCCGGCCACTTCGCGACCGTGTGGACCCACATCGAGGACTTCGTCGAGTCCGTGCGCGCGATCACGCCGTCGGGCACGTGGGCCTCGCGGCGTCTTCCCGGCTCCGGCGCCGGTCCGAGCCCCGACCGTATGCTCGTCGGCTCGGAGGGCACGCTCGGCGTCATCGTCGAGGCGTGGGTGCGCGTCCAGCCGCGTCCCATCCACCGCGCGTCCGCCGGCGTGCGCTTCCCTACCTTCGCCTCCGGAGCGGAGTGCGTGCGGGCGCTCTCCCAGTCGGGCCTGCACCCGAGCAACTGCCGCCTGATCGACCCCGCCGAGGCACGCTTCACGATGTCGGGCGATGGCACGTTCGCCCTGCTCGTGCTCGGCTTCGAGTCCTCCGACCATCCCGTCGACTTCCCGATGGACCGTGCGCTTGCGATCTGTGTCGAGCATGGTGGGGTCGCACCCTCAAGGGCACAGGGCGGGGAGCGGCGCTCCTCCTCGGGCGCCGGGCAGGGCTCCTCCGGAGCAGGAGAGGGCCCCAGCGGAGTGGGGGCGTGGCGCGAAGCGTTCCTGCGCGCTCCCTACGTGCGTGACATCTTCGTCGCGATGGGCGTCCTCTCGGAGACGTTCGAGACCGCGATCACGTGGGATCGCTTTCCGGGCTTCCACGAGCGCGTTATGGCCGCCGCGCGGGCCGCTGGAGAGGGTGTGAGCGGCGCCGCGCATGTCTCTTGTCGCTTCACGCACGTCTACCCCGATGGCCCTGCCCCCTACTACACGGTGCTCGCTCCGGCGCTGCGTGGCGAAGAGGTCGATCAGTGGGCGGCGATCAAGGCGGCCGTGTCGGAGACGATCGTCGCAGAGGGCGCCACGATCACCCACCATCACGCCGTTGGGCGCGACCACCGGCCGTGGTATGACCGCCAGCGCCCGGACCCATTCGCCGCGGCGTTGCGCGGCGCGAAGGCGGCGGTCGATCCCCACGGGATCATGAATCCCGGCGTGCTCGTCGATCCGCCGCGGTGAGCGGCGGGCCGCACATGGCGCCTAAGGGCCTTCGTGGGAGCCGATCCTCGCTCGCCGCCGTCGGGCGCTTGCGATGAAGCTCGCCGTGCTCGGACCTGGAGGCGTGGGCGGACTCGTGGCCGGCGCGCTTGACCGGGCGGGGACCTCCGTGACTGCGATCGCGAGAACTTCCACGGCTGAGAAGATCGCCGAGCACGGGCTGCGGGTGAGCAGCGTGCTGCTCGGAGACTTCGTCGCTCACCCCCGCGCCGCGCCGCGCCTCGACGAGCCCGTGGACGTGCTCATC
>JBARJU010000133.1:0-7553 GCA_049800435.1 Solirubrobacteraceae bacterium | reverse complement strand
CGCCCGCGCCGCGCGCGCCGCCGACGCGCGCGGACTCGGCCAGCCATACGAACGTCTCCAGATTGCCCTTCGGCCCCGGCAAGCCCGAAGATCGATAGCCGAGCACGCCGGCGCCGAGCGCGAGCGCGGCCGCGCCCACGTCGATCAGAGCCGAGCGCCTGTCCTCAGCGGAGCGCACGACCCCGCCCTTGCCGACCCGCTCGCGACCGACCTCGAACTGGGGCTTGACGAGCGCGAGCGCGTCGTAGCGCGTGGCGAGGCAGCCGAGCACCGCCGGCAGCACCTTGGCGAGCGAGATGAACGACACGTCGAGCACGGCGATCTCAGGCGCATAGGGCAACATGTCGCGCGCGAGCGAACGAGCGTTCGTGCGCTCGAGCAGGGTTATGCGCGGGTCCGAGCGCAGCGCGTAGTCGAAGTCCCCGTAGCCGACGTCGATCGCGACCACCTCGAGCGCGCCGCGCTGGAGCAGGCAGTCGGTGAAGCCGCCTGTGGAAGCCCCGATGTCCAGCGCGCGCCGCCCCCGCACCGCAAGGTCGAAAGCATCGAGCGCGTTGGCGAGCTTGATGCCACCCCGCGAGACATATGGCGCGCGCTCGCGCACGCTCAGCTCGGCGTCGATGGCGACCATCTCTCCCGGGCGTGCCGCTCGCCGGCCGTGCTGACCCACGGTGACCTCGCCGGCCATCACCGACGCCGCCGCGCGCGTACGGGAGGAGAACAGCCCACGCTCGGCAAGCAGTGTGTCCAGACGTTGCTTGGTCATGGCCGAAACGGTATCTGGTGTGGGGGTCCACACTCGAAGTCCCAACTCAAAGTTTCAGTCCTCCAACGAGTTCGGGGCTTCTGTGATGCAGATCACACAAACATGTGTTCCCATGATGCATGATGCATCTCGACCCGAAGTACAGCAGCATCCCTCCTCCCCGAAACGGCCCGCTTCCCCGGCGGGTCGTTTCATTTAACCGCCTATCGCGTTGAGCCTTGATGTGTTGTTCCGACCGGTACATGTACCGGTCGGCCGGGCCGTACATGTACGGCCCGGGACAGGGCCGCATGCGGCCCTGTCTTCCCTAATTTGTCTCGACTACCGCCGAGCGCCGCTCGCCTATCGCCGCTCGCACACGCTCGGCGATGCGCTCGCCTGTGAACCCGACCTCCTCGTGCAGTAGCGCCGGCTTGCC
Source organism: Solirubrobacteraceae bacterium (assembly GCA_049800435.1). Lineage (GTDB taxonomy): Bacteria > Actinomycetota > Thermoleophilia > Solirubrobacterales > Solirubrobacteraceae > Palsa-744. The sequence goes on along the minus strand of JBARJU010000133.1, from coordinate 6,369 downwards.
GTGGGTCACGTAGCGATCCGGAAGCCCCACCCGCAAGATGCGAGGGGGCGCGCTACCGGCCTCGTTGAGGGCCTCCCATACCGCTGAGCCAAAGCCGCCCGCGATCACACCCTCCTCGACTGTCACGAGCAGATCGTGCTCGGCCGCGAGCTGCGCCATCAGGCCCGCGTCGATCGGCTTGGCGAAGCGCGCGTCGGCGACGGTCACGGAGATCTCCTCGCCGGCCAGCAGCTCGGCTGCCTCCAGCGCCTTGCCGACCCCCGATCCGTAGCCGATCAGGGCGACCCGACGGCCGACCGGGCCCGCGGCGCCGGGTGGGTGGGGAGCGATCAGGATCTCACCTGTGCCGATGGCGAGCGCGCGTGGCTCCGCGGGCAGCTGGACGCCTGTGCCCGCGCCGCGCGGGTAGCGCAGCGCGATCGGCCCGTCGTCGTAGCAGAGCGCGGTGTGCAGCATGTGCACGAGCAGCGCCTCGTCGCGGGGCGCCATCAGCACGATGTTCGGAAGGCAGCGCAGGTAGGCGATATCGAACGCGCCGTGGTGGGTTGGACCGTCGTCGCCGACGAGGCCCGCCCGGTCCATCGCGAAGACCACGTTCAGCTTTTGCAGGCACACGTCGTGCACGATCTGGTCGAAGGCCCGTTGCAGGAAGGTCGAGTAGATCGCCGCCACGGGCTTGACCCCCTGTAGCGCGAGCCCCGCCGCGAACAGGATCGCCTGCTGCTCGGCGATGCCCACGTCGAAGTACCGCTCGGGCATCGCCTCCTGGAGAATGTTCAGGCCCGTGCCGGAGTTCATCGCCGCTGTGATACCGACGATGCGCTCGTCGCGCATGCACTCGCGCACGAGCGCCTCACCGAACACCTGCGTGTATTGAGGCGCCCCCCCACCGTTCGCGCTCCCGCCCAGCTTGCCCTCGGCCGCGGTCCCACCGGACGCGGAGGACGAGGACGAGGACGAGGACGAGGGCTGGCTGGCCGGCGAGGGAGTGGGAACTCCGTTCAAGATCGACTTCGGCTTGGCGGCATGCCACTTCTCCATGCCCTCGAGGCCTCCATCCTCGGCGGGGGCAAACCCCTTGCCCTTGACGGTCGAGATGTGCACCACCACGGGACGTTCGGCCGCCAGCGCCTCGCGCAACGCCTCGCGCAACGCACGCACGTCATGCCCGTCGATCACACCCATGTAGGCCCAGTCGAGCTCCTCCCACCACAATCCCGGCGCCCAAAACGCCTTGATCGACTCCTTCAGCTGCGGCCCCAGCCTCTCGAAGGCCGAGCCGATCCCGCCCGGCAGGCGCGTAAGCCCCCCCTCGACGCCCGAGCGGGCATGCCACAGCTTCGGGTTCAGGCGCACGCGGTTGAAGTAGCGCGAGAGCGCGCCCACGTTCGGGGCGATCGACATGCCGTTGTCGTTGAGCACGACCACCATCGGCGTGCCAAGGCCGCCCGCCTGGCCGATCGCCTCGAAGGCGACCCCACCGGTCATCGCCCCATCGCCGATCACCGCGACGACCTTCCCATCCGAGCGCTCGTCTTCGAGGTGGCGCATCCCCTCCTTGATCCCGACCGCATAGCCCACCGATGTGGAGGCGTGACCGGCGCCCATGATGTCGTGCTCGGACTCCTCTCTCGAGCAAAACGGGGCGAGACCGCCGTACTGGCGGATCGTGTGCAGCCGCGCGCGCCTGCCCGTGAGGATCTTGTGGGGATAGGCCTGGTGGCCCACATCCCACAGGATCTTGTCTCGGGGAGAGTCGAGCAGCGAGTGCAGCGCCACCGCCAACTCGCACGTGCCGAGGTTTGCGCCGAAGTGCCCGCCTATCTCACCGACGGTGTCGATGATGTACTCGCGAACCTCTTGGGCGAGCTGCTGGAGCTCATCCTCGGAGAGCGCCTTGAGGTCCTGAGGGCCGTCTATGCCGTCGATGATGGTCACGATGTGCGCGTATAGATGAAGTCGGTGATCTGCTCGAGCTCACTCGTCGAGCCCGAGCCCGTCATCGCGGGAGCCTCGGCGAGGGCTGCTTGCGCGAGCGCATCGCGCGCGGTCCGATGAGACTCGCCCGATAGCTCTCTCGCTCGATCGATCCCGAACTCGCTCACGTATGTTCGCTTGCCGTGCCTCTCATCGCTGCCCCGCGGCTTGCCGAGCGCAACGTCTGTGCCGGTTACATCAAGGATGTCGTCCACGATCTGAAATAGCACACCCAACTCCGCCGCGAAGCGTCGAAACGCAATTGTCGCAGGTCCGCTCACCCCTGCCAGGGACAATACGCACGTAACCGACGCGCCGATCAGCCGGCCCGTCTTCAACTCGTGCAGGCGCCTCAGCCCGTCGGGTCCCGCGGGAGCGCTACCCCTCACGTCCACATACTGCCCGCCAACCATGCCGTTGACACCTGTGGCGCTCGCAAGCTCGACCGCTGCGGCCAGCACTCGATCGGAGGGCGCGCGCCGGACACTGAGCAGGTGATGGAACGCCTCGGCGTAGAGCCCGTCGCCGGCGAGGATGGCCACGTCCTCGCCGAAGGCCACATGGCACGTCGGGCGCCCGCGGCGCAGCGCATCGTCGTCCATCGCCGGCAGATCGTCGTGGATGAGCGAGTAGGTGTGGATCAACTCCAGCGCCGCCGCCAGCGGCATGGCCCGCTCTGGCGACAGGCCGACAGCGTGCGCGCAAGCCAGTGCAAGGACGGGGCGAATGCGCTTTCCACCCGCCAGCAGCGAGTAGCGCATCGCCTCCTCCAAGCCGGCCGTCAGGGAGGCATCTGAGAAGCGCATCCCCTCCAGGTAGCGCTCGGTCTCCTCGCGCAAGTGCTCCGGATAGGCAGCGTCCACGAGCCTGGCCGGCGAGCTCAGAGCAGCGAATCCTGGCCCGAGGCGGCGTGGGAGACCTCCGCGCGTGCCTGGCGCTCGAGCTCGGCGCTAGCCTGCGTCGCAAGCGCCGCACAGTCCTCGACCATCGTGGCGGCGGCATCGGCCGACAGCTCGCCCGAGCGCAACTGCTCTGCCGCGCGCTCCAGTTGCTCGATCAACTCGTCGATTCGCTCCAAGCTCATTTCGGTCTCCTATGGAGCCTCATGAGTGGCATTCTGGCGCAACTCGCGCAATACCGCCGCCAGGACCCCGTTGACGAACCCGGGCGCGTCGCTCCCGCAGAACGTCTTGGCGCTTTCCAGGGCCTCCTCGATGGCCCCCTCGGCGGGGATCGGAGTGTCGCCGGGAGCCACATCCGGATGGAGCATCTCGATCAGCGCAACCCGCATAATGCTGCGCTCGAGTGGCTGGATGCGCTCCACCGACCAACCGTGGGCATGGCGGTCGATCGTCTCGTCGAGCTCCTCGGCCCGATCGGCGGCCGCATGCGCCAGCGCAAGCGTCAGCAGCGAAGCGTTCCGGTCCAATGTCTGCGCCAGTGGCCGTCCGGTCAGATCGTGCTGGTAGAGCGCGAACACGGCCGCCCGGCGCTGCTCGGATCGGCGCATCGCGCTCCTACAGTCCCCGGAACATCAGGCCCGCGACATGTATTCGCCGGAGCGCGTGTCCACGCGAACCTTCTGGCCAACCTCGACGAACAGGGGGACCTGCACGATCGCACCCGTCTCGAGCGTCGCGGGCTTGTTGCCGCCGCCCGAGGCCGTGTCCCCGCGCAAGCCCGGCTCCGTCTGGGTCACCTCGAGCTCGACCGCGCTCGGCATCTGGATGTCAGAGGGCTCATCGTCGATGAACAGCACATCCACCTCACTGCTCGGCGTCGTCCAGCGCAGCGCCTCGGCGAAGGTCGGCTCGGGCACCGCGATCTGCTCGAACGACTCGGTATCCATGAAGTGGGCGTCGGTGCCATCGGCGTACAGAAACTGCATCTTGCGCGCCTCGGTATGCACCGCCCGGAACTTCTCCCCCGCTTTGAACGTACGGTCGATCACGGCGCCGTCGCTTGCCCGGCGCAGCTTCGTACGAACGAACGCCCCGCCCTTCCCGGGCTTCACGTGCTGAAACTCCACGATCTTGAAGATCGTGCCCTCGACGTCTATGTGGTTGCCGTTCTTGAATTGGTTGGTCGTGACCACGAGCGAGAGGGTAGCGGGCCTGTCTGTTACGAGACGGGTGCACGACCGGCAACATCGAGTCGGCGACCGGCGCCGGCTGTCCCTAGGATCGTCACACAATCAACCAAAGAGGTGTGGCAATGAAGGACCTGCACGGCGGCAGGGCGCTCGTGACGGGCGCATCGGAAGGGCTCGGAACCCATATCGCTAGACGCCTGGCCCGGGAAGGGATGAATGTAGCGGTCTCCGGTCGCCGTGAGGACGCGCTCGCGCAGGTGCCCTGCGTTCAATGAGCCTTACGCAGCCACCATGGCGGGGCCGATCGGGCGCGCGTGGGCGCGGCGACTGACTTTCCAACCTCAAGCGACGCGGATTTCCGGCCGATGCAGGTCGGATGAGGCAGCTGGTACGCGAGAACGCCGTGTGCGCGTTCATCGCGGGCGCCGCCAGCGCCGCGATGGCGTGGCTGGGGCTGTATGGGTTCACCTGGACTGACTATGACGAAGAGGCACGCCCGGCCTTCGACGCGCTCGTCCACGGTCACGCAAGCGAGTTCCTGCGGCTCGCGCCCGCATATGGCGGATCGCTCATTGAGCGTGCGCCATTTGCCTTGATTCCCTCGCTGTGGGGCGGTGGCGAGCTCGCGGTCTACCGCATGGTCGCGCTCCCCTGCCTGCTGGCCGCGGCGACATTGGGAGTGTGGCTGCTGGCTCGCATGCGCGCCGAAGGGCGCACCTCGCTCGCTCGTTCGGTGGCCTTGGGAATATGTGTGGCCAACCCCATTACCTTGAACGCGCTTGAAATCGGCCATCCCGAGGAGCTCTTCGGCGCCTGCCTGTGCGTGGCCGCGGTGCTCCTCGCCAGCCGGGAGCACCCGGTCGGGGCGGGTGTGCTACTGGGATTGGCTGTCGCCAACAAGCAGTGGGCACTGCTTGCGCTCGGGCCGGTGCTGCTGGCGCTCCCGCCGAGGCGCAGACTGCCATGCCTGGCGAGCGCCGGCGCGGTCGCCACGGCTGTGCTCGGGCCACTCGTGATCGTCGGATCGAGCGGGTTCGTCGCAGGAACCCGCGCCCTCGCCACGACGTCCGGTGAAATCTTCCAACCGTGGCAGGTGTGGTGGTTTTTGGGAACCGCGAACCATGTGGCAAGTGGCGTCACGCGAGCCGTTCCGATCGGTGCGTCATTGAGCACTCATCCAGAGTGGCGACTGGCTCCCCCGTGGCTATCGGGCCTCACCCACCCGCTGATCCTCGCCGTCGGGTTGGGGCTCGCGGGAGCTCTCTGGCTACAGCGACGGCGAAATGCGAGCACTCGCACCGTTGGCGAGCGCGATGTTCTTCTGGTGCTCGCGCTCGCCATGTTGGTGCGTTGCGTGCTCGACGACTGGGACGTCATGTACTACCTGTTGCCATTTATCTTCGCGCTGCTCGCCTGGGAGGTCTGCGGGCCGACCAAGCGTCCGCCCGTGCTGGCGCTTTCGAGCACCGTGCTGGCGTGGATCAGCTTCCAGTGGCTGCCTTCACATGTTTCTCCCGATATTCAAGCGGTGTTCTTCCTGGCCTGGTCGCTGCCGCTCGCGGGTGGACTTGCGTTCGCGCTGTATGCGCCCGGCAAGCTCCTGAGCTTGCATGCCCGCGCCCGGAGTCGATACGGCGATAGGCGACCACTGTGGGCCGCGAACGAAGCCTCCAGCTGAGAGGACTCAGCGAGCGCCCTATTCGACGGTGGTGAGTCCCTTGGGAAGTCCGCCGGTCAGACACTCGTGACCGATGTCGGTGACGAGGACCAAGTCCTCGATACGTACTCCCAGACGCTCGGGCACATAGACCCCCGGCTCCACGGTCACGACATTACCGGCGCGCAGCGGCTCGTCCCCAGCCGTGCGCGACAGCCGCGGGGCCTCATGGATCTCCATCCCGACACCATGCCCGACGCCGTGCCCGAAGTGCTCGCCGTGACCCGCCTCTTCGATGATCGAGCGTGCCACGCCGTCCACCTCACGGCCGCTGACGCCCGAACGCACCGCATCGAGTGCCGCCTGCTGTGCTTCGAGGACAAGCTCATAAACGCCGGTAGCCTCCCGCGAAAGCCGTCCGGTGGCGTAGGTTCGGGTGCAATCGGAGCAGTAGCCGTCCAGGTATGCGCCCCAGTCGATCGTCACAAGCACTCCGCGGACGATCTCCACGTCGCGTGGCTCGGCGTGCGGGAGCGCGCCGTGCTCGGCGCTGGCGACGATTGAGGGGAAGCTCGGCGCCTGCGCGCCGAGGCGGCGCATGCGCAACTCGAGCTCGATCGCCACGTCGCGCTCGGTGCGCCCG
>JBARJU010000132.1:0-3132 GCA_049800435.1 Solirubrobacteraceae bacterium | reverse complement strand
ACTCGATCCGATACGGGCTATGCCTCGGCATCAGCGTCCCTTCACGAGAGGACAGGATGCCAGACACGCTACGGCCGATGTCGGACGCTAATACGTAGCCTTACTTACGAAAATGAGCACTAAGCGTACAACCGCGTGCCGATCCGCACGATCGTGGCGCCCTCCTGGACCGCCACGGCGAAGTCCTGGGTGGTGCCCATCGACAGCTCGCGCAGCCCGCGTGCGTGCGCCAGCTCGCGCAGAGCGCTGAACCACGGGCGACTCCGCTCGGCATCGTCGGCCAGCGGCGGCATCGTCATCAGGCCGACCACCGGAATCGGCGAGCGCGCGATGAACGCGTCGAGCTCGCCCGGGGCGATACCCGCCTTGCCCGGGTCCCCCGCGAGGTTGACCTCGACAAGTGCGCGCAGTCCCGGCCGCGCGTGGGCCACGTGGCGCTCGAGCTCGCGCATGGCCGAGGCGCTCGCCAGCGAATGAACCATCCGTACGTGCGGGACGATCGCGCGCACGTGTTTGCTCTGCAGCGCCCCGATGAAGTCCCATGTGAACAGGTCGCCGTGGACACCCACCTTCTGCCGCAGGTCCTTGGCGCGATTCTCTCCGACGAGCCCGATCCCGGCCTCTGCGAGCACCGGCAGCTCCTCACAGGGCACGTACTTGCCGGCAGCGAGGATCTCCACCTCGCGCGCATCGCGCCCCGACAGCGCGGCCGCCTCGGCGACCTCCGCGCGCACGGCCTCGAGGTTGGCGCGCACGCGCTCGACTCGAAGGCTCTCGATCAACTCAACCACGCCACACCCGCCTGGCGCCCCGCGCGAGCGCCTTCGCGGCGATACGAGAAGAAGCGCTCGTCGCAGATCGTGCACGCGTGCACGTCGCGCACCTCGGCGACTCCGGCCTCGAGCAGCCGCTCGTGGGCGATCCCACGCAGGTCGATCAGGCGCCCGTCTCGGTGAAGTCCGCCCAGCGCCGCGTGCACCTCCTCGCCGACCTCGTAGCAACAGGCGCCCGCGCAGGGGCCCACGATCGCCGCCACATCGCCCCGTCCGCCCACCTCACGCAGCGCGAGCACGCCCTCCTCGAGCACCCCGTCGGCGAGCCCTCGCCAGCCGGCGTGCACGGCCGCCACCGCGCCCTGTGCGCCGAGCACCACGGGGATGCAGTCGGCGGTGAGCACCATCGCCGCAACCCGTGGCGCCGCAACCGCCTGTCCGTCGGCCTCCAGGATCGGTTGGGCGCCGTCGTCCTGGGAGAAGGCGCCCTCGCGGACACGGCCAACGACGGTCCCATGAACCTGGTAGCCGCGCACCAACCGCCGCACATCGAGTGCCTCGCGCAGGCGCTCTCGCGCCTGGAGCCCATGCTCGGCCATATCGCCACCGACACTCGAGAGGTTGCCGTCGGCGCGAGCGGTGAAGAAAGCGTGCCCCCCACCCGGCAGCTCGTGGCAAGCGAGGCTCATAGCCTCGCTTCGAGCGCTGCCCGCAACTCGGACTCGCGCCCGGGCTCGATGCGTTCTTCGAGCAGCAGCTTGTAGGACTCTTCCAGGCGCACCCCCACCTCGGGACCCTCGGGCACCCCCGCGGCGATCAGGTCGTCCCCCGTGACCTCCAAGCCGATGTGGCGCTGCTCGTCGAGCCATCGTTCGATGACCCTCCTCCCATAGGAGCGAGGACCGTCCTCCATGTCGCGCATCGCGGCGGCAAGCGCGAGCGACTCCACCGGCGTGCCCACCGTGAGCTCGAGCAGGTCGGCCGTCGTATCGGCCCCGTACACGTGGTCGCTCACGAACGAGGCGCTCACCGCCACGCCGAAGGCGCGGTCGCCCTCGCGCGCCGGCAGCTCCAGGTCATAAAGGAAGCCCCGCATCTTCGGCTCGGTGTCCTCCTCGTGGAGTAGCTCGCACAACTCGAGCAGCAGCGAGGCGGCCAACATCATACGTGTCGATCCGTCGTCGGGAAGGATCTCGAGCGCCGTGCGCACGATGTGCTCGTCGAAGCTCACACCCGGCTCCCACGCCGCGAGCACGCCGAAGCGGTCGAGCTCGGCGAGCGCCGCCACCGGGTCGGGTTCGGCGAAGGCGAGGCGGAGCTCCGCGCCGAGGCGGGACCCGGAGACCGTTTTCAAAGCGTCCGCCGCGAGCGCGGCGGAGGCGAGCGCGGCGGTGTGCGGCTCGACCTCGAAGCCCAGGCGCGTGGCATAGCGCACGAGCCGCAGGATCCGGGTGGGGTCCTCGAGGAAGCTCGCGTCATGCAGCACGCGCAGGCGGCGCGCCGCGAGATCCTCGAGTGCGCCCGTGGCGGCCCGAACGCGCCCAATGCGCTCTCCCGCGATAGCCACCGCGATCGCGTTGACGGTGAAGTCGCGACGCTCGAGATCTTGCTCGGGCGTCCCCGGGGCGACATCCGGCAGCGCGCCGGGCGAAGCGTATGTCTCGGTGCGGCGCGTGGCGATGTCGATCTCGCCCGACCCCCAGTTGACGAGCGCGGTGCCAAAGCGCTCGTGAAAAGTCACTTCGCGGCCCTCGCCGAGGCTCTGTCCCGCGAGCGCTCCCAGACGCTGTGCGAGTGCCCCGGCGAACGCCTCGGCGTCGCCGGCGACCACCACATCCAGCTCACGGGGCGAGCCTCCAAGCATGATGTCGCGCACCGCGCCCCCGACCAACTCGACGCCGCCGGCATGCTCGTGCGCGGCGGCAAGCAGCTCAGGGCCACCGGGCAGCAGGCGCAAGCGCTCCACGACCGCCGCGCCGTCGCTCGTGGACCGGCCGAGCCATGCCTGCCCCTCCCCGTCTGTTTGGTCGTCGGTCATCGCCATGGACTGTTCGCTGGTTAGCGACTACCGCCAGGCCGGTTTCTTCCCGCGCGGCGCCTCAATCGATCCGCACCGGGATGCCCGCGGCCGCGAGGTGAGCCTTTGCCTCGGCGACCGTGTGGCGGTTGTAGTGGAAGATCGACGCGCACAGCACCGCGTCGGCGCCGGCCCGAAGCGCCTCGACCAGGTGCTCCAGCTCGCCCGCACCGCCCGAGGCGATCACGGGCACCTCGACCGCCGCGCTGACGGCCGCGGTGAGCGGCAGATCGTAGCCGTCGCTGGTGCCGTCGCGGTCCATGCTGGTGAGCAGAATCTCCC